>JANMAS010000597.1:0-16281 GCA_031359975.1 Burkholderiales bacterium | reverse complement strand
CGGCAGCGGCATCGTCGATGCCAATGCGGCGTTGGGTGCCACGCCGGCACCTTGAGATCGGCGGCCTGGCCGCCGAGTTTCAGTCACTCATGTGCGCCCCAAGGCCGCCGCCTTGGGGCGGCTTCGCGTTTGGCCTATGCGTCCCTCAGGCGAGCGCGCGGCCGATGAGGATCTTCTGCACCTCGGAAGTGCCTTCGTAGATCTGGCAGACCCGCACATCGCGGTAGATGCGCTCCACCGGAAAATCGCTCACATAGCCATAGCCGCCAAACACCTGGATGGCCGCCGAGCACACACGCTCGGCCATCTCGGAGGCAAAAAGCTTGGCCATCGCCGCTTCTTTCAGGCAGGGCCGGCCGGCGTCCTTCAATGACGCCGCATGCCAGATCAACTGGCGCGCGGCTTCGATCTGGGTGGCCATGTCGGCCAGCTTGAACTGCACCGCCTGGTGGCTGAAGATCGGCACGCCAAAGGCCACCCGCTCCTTGCTGTAGCGCAACGCCGCCTCGAACGCCGCGCGCGCCATGCCCACGCTCTGCGAGGCGATGCCGATGCGCCCGCCTTCAAGGCCGGAGAGCGCGATCTTCAAGCCCATGCCTTCATCGCCGATGAGGTTGGTGGCCGGTACGCGGCAGTTGTCGAACAGGATCTGCGCGGTATCGCTGGCGTGCTGGCCCATCTTGTCTTCGATGCGCGCCACCACATAGCCCGGCGTGTTGGTGGGCACGATGAAAGCGCTGATGCCCTTCTTGCCGGCCGCCTTGTCGGTCACCGCCATCACGATGGCCACGTCGCCGTTCTTGCCGCTGGTGATGAACTGCTTCACACCGTTCAACACGTAATGATCGCCGTCGCGCACGGCGGTCGTCTTCAGCCCGCCCGCCTCGGAGCCCACATGCGGCTCGGTGAGGCAAAACGCACCGAGCATCTCGCCGCGCGCCAGCGGCACCAGGAAGCGCTGCTTCTGGTCGGGATTGGCAAACGCCATCAGAATCGAACACACCGGGCAGTTGTTGACGCTCACCACGGTGGAGGTGGCGCCATCGCCGGCCGCGATCTCTTCGAGGATCACCGCCAGCGCCAGGTAGTCGAGCCCTGCGCCACCATCGGCTTCAGGTACCGCCACGCCATAACAGCCCAGTTCGGCGAGGCCCCGCAGTTCGGCCTTGGGAAAGTGGTGATCCTTGTCCCACTGCGCCGCCTTGGGTGCGATCTCGGCTTGTACAAACGTGCGGATCGCATCCTGCACCGCGAGGTGGTCTTCAGACAGCAGCATCGGAGCGTCTCCAGGGGGAAGGTTCGTCGTCGTGCGGGCTCATGGGCGTTGCGCCATCGTCAGACGGGCCGCCAGCCCGACAAACACCAGGCCGCCCACCGCGTTCAGTGATCGCATCACCGACGCCGGGGCTTGCCAGCGGCGCAGCGGCGCCACCAGCAGCACCAGCGCGGCGAGGAACACAAAGCCCTGCACGATGAACCAGACGCCCAGAAACATGAATGCCAGCATCTTGTTCGGTGCATCGGCATCGATGAATTGCGGCAGCAGCGCGAGGAAAAACAGCGCCACCTTGGGGTTCAACGCGTTGGTCAGCACGCCGAGGCGAAACAGGCGCCATAGTGACGCGCCCATGCGGCCATCGGCTGGTGACGTGGCGTGGCTTGATGTCGCCAGCGTGGCCGGCGCCGCCGGGCGCCAGGCTTGCCGCAGCATGCCGACCGCCAGCCACACCAGGTAGGCGGCGCCCACCAGCTTCACCACGGTGAATGCGGCGGCCGAGCTGGCCAGCAGCGCCGCCAACCCGAACGCGGCGGCCAGGGTGTGCACGATGCAGCCGGTGCAGATGCCCGCCGCGGTGGCCAAGCCGCCACGCAGGCCGTCGCGCAGCGCACTGCTCATCGTGAGCACCATGTCCACCCCCGGTGTGGCATTGAGCACCAGCACGGTGAAGGCAAACAAGGCGATATCGTGAACGCCCAAGGCGGCCTGGAACATGGTCAGGCTACAGCAGCTCGATGGCCATCGCCGTGGCTTCGCCGCCGCCGATGCACAGTGCCGCCACACCGCGCTTCTTGCCCAGCTTGCGCAAGGCACCCAGCAGCGTGACGACGATGCGTGCACCGCTGGCGCCGATCGGGTGGCCGAGTGCGCAGGCACCGCCATGCACGTTGACGATCTCGTGCGGGAGCTTGAAATCCACCATCGCGGCCATCGTCACCGCGGCGAAGGCTTCGTTCACTTCCCACAGGTCCACGCTGCCGGCATCCCAGCCGGCGCGCTTGAGCACCCGATCGATGGCACCGGCCGGCGCGGTGGCAAACCATTCCGGCTCCTGGGCGTGCACCGCGTGCGCCACGATGCGGGCAATGGGCCGCACACCGCGCTGGGCGGCGGTGGATTCGCGCATCAGCACCAGCGCAGCGGCGCCGTCGGAGATGCTCGACGCATTGGCCGCGGTGATCGTGCCGTCTTTCTTGAACGCCGGTTTGAGCGAGGGAATCTTGTCGATGCGGGCCTTGAAAGGCTGTTCATCGAACTTGACGATCGTCTCGCCGGCCTTGCCCCGCAACAGGACCGGCGCGATCTCCCAATCGAAGCTGCCGTCTTCGTTGGCCTGCCTGGCGCGCTGGGTGGAGGTGATCGCAAACTGATCCTGCGCTTCGCGGCTGAATTGGTACCTGGCCACGCAGGCTTCGGCAAACACACCCATCGCCTGGCCGCGCTGGTAGGCATCCTCCAGCCCATCGAGTGCCATGTGATCGAAGATCTGCGCCGCGCCATAGCGCACGCCCTTGCGCGCAAACATCAGGTGCGGCGCGTTGGACATGCTTTCCATGCCACCGGCCACCATCACTTCGGCACTGCCGGCGGCGAGCATGTCGTTGGCGAACATCATGGCGCGCATGCCCGAGCCGCACATCTTCGACAAGGTGACGGCGCCCGCCGATTGCGGCAGGCCGGCGCCGAGCACCGCCTGGCGCGCCGGCGCCTGGCCCTGCCCGGCCATCAGGCAGTTGCCGAGCAGGACTTCGTCGATCGCATCGCCGGGCACGCCCGCGCGCTCGACCGCCGCCTTCACGGCCACCGCGCCGAGCTCATGCGCCGCCAGAGCCGAAAAATCACCGAGCAGGCCGCCGATCGGCGTGCGCGCGGCGGAAACGATGACGATGGACTCAGCCATGGGGGCTCCTTGTCTGACGGTGCGCGGAAGAGGGCTCGCGAAAGGGGGTTCCCGAAAGGGGGTTCGCGACGGACGATATTTTGCGCCGATCAGCGCCCGCGCGCGGCAGCGAAATCGGCCGCGGCGCGGTCGTGGCTGAAGCGGCGCTCGGGGTCGTACGGGAATACATCGTGCACGTGCCCGGCCTGGATGCGCTGCTTGTGCGATTGCCAGAATTCGGCATCGAGCAGATCGGCATGGTGGGCCATGAACACCTCCCGCACCGCGGCGTTGCCGAGCAGGAAGGGGCCGAAAGTCTCCGGGAACACATCCTTCGGGCCCACCGTATACCAAACCTCGCCAGACATCTCCTCTTCTTCGTTGCGCGGCATCGGTACACGCCGGAAGTTGCAATCGGTGATGTACTCGATCTCGTCGTAGTCGTAGAACACCACCTTGCCGTGGCGGGTGACGCCGAAGTTCTTCCACAGCATGTCGCCGGGGAAGATGTTGGCCGCCACCAGATCCTTGATGGCGTTGCCGTACTCGATCACCGCGCCCTCCACCTGGTGCGAATCGGCTTCCTGCAGGTAGATGTTCAGCGGCACCATGCGGCGCTCGATGTAGACATGCCGGATCACCAGCATGTCGCCATCGTGCTCCACCACGCTGGGGCAGAAGTGCATCAGCTCGGCGATCAGCTCATCCTCGAACCGATGGCGCGGAAAGGCCACGTTCGAGAACTCCAGCGTATCGGCCATGCGGCCCACCCGATCGTGCTGCTTGACGAGCAGGTACTTGCCGGCGATCTGCTCGCGCGTGGTGTCTTTCTGCGGGGGGTAGAAATCCTTGATCACCTTGAACACAAACGGGAACGACGGCAGATCGAACACCAGCATCACCATGCCCTTGATGCCCGGCGCGATGCGGAACCGGTCGCTGGAGTGGCGAAGGTGATGCAGAAAATCGCGGTAGAAGAGGTTCTTGCCGTGTTTCTGCAAACCCAGCGCGTTGTACAGCTCGGCGCGTGCCTTGCGCGGCATCAGCGAACGCAGAAACTGCACGTAGGCGCTGGGGATCTCCATGTCGACCATGAAGTAGGCGCGCGCAAACGAAAACAGGATCAGCAGGTCGTCTTCACCGATGAGCACGGTGTCGATGGCCAGCTTGCCTTCGTCGGTATAAAGGATCGGCAGGGCAAACGGCGTTTCATGAAAGCCGTTGACGATCTTGCCCACCACGTAGGCGCCCTTGTTGCGGAAGAACAGCGATGAGAGCACCTGCACCTGGAAGTTGGCGCGCAGCGCACGCCCGGCGCTGGCCGCGGCCAGCGCACTCAGCGCCGAATCGATGTCGCGCCGCAGATCTTCGAATTCACCGGCCAGCTGGAAGTTGTGGATCACGCGCTCGAAGGTGTCGCGCAGGTTGTCCAGCGTCGGGTAGTAGGCGCGGTAGGTGGGCTTGGCCGCGGGCTCGTCGTTTTCGATGTATTCGGTGGAGACGGCCGGGCGCACGAAGATGAAATCGTTGCGGAAGTAGCTGCGATGCAGCAGCTTGGTCGTGACCGAGTTGAAGAACGTCTCGGCCAGCTCGGGCTGCGGATGGTTGGTGAGCAGGCCGATGTAGTGCAGCTTCACCTGCTGCCAGGTGTTGGCCGATTGTTCGTTGGCGCTGAACTCGCGCTGCAGGCGCTCGGCCGCCTCGCCGACGCGGGCATCGTAGAACTCGATGCGCTCTCGCTGCGCACGCTGCTGACCATGCCAGTCGGCATGTTCGAAGCGCAGCTTGGCGCTGGCGCTGGTCTCGCGGAACAGGCGGTAGTGCTTGTTGAAGCCCTCGACCAGCGCGAGCGCCATGTCGTGGGCGTGGGCATCAGAGAGCTTCGCGGGAAACATCAGCTCGCTCAGCCCGACACGCTGCCCGCCGCATCACGCGGCGCGTCGAAGCGCTGCTTCATGGCCGCCAGCGCCAGGTTGAACGCGGCCTGCACATCGTCGGCGGCCTGCACGGTCATGCTCAAGTCCTTGATGAGGCCGTTGTGCAGGCCGTAGACCCAGCCGTGCACGATCACGCTCTGCCCGCGTTCCCACGCCGATTGCACCACCGTCGTCTGGCACACATTGAGCGCTTGTTCGAGCACGTTCAGCTCGCACATCGCCTCCAGCCGGGCGCCGTGATCCTCGATGCCGTCGAGCCACACCTGATGGCGCCGACGCACATCCTGCACATGGCGCAGCCAGTTGTCGGCGATGCCGATGCGGCGGTTGTCCATCGCCGCGCGTACGCCGCTGCAGCCATAGTGGCCCACCACGATGATGTGTTTGACCTTCAGGTGATCAACCGCAAACTCCATCACCGAGAGGCAGTTCAGATCCGAATGCACCACCACGTTGGCCACGTTGCGGTGCACGAACAACTCACCCGGCAGGAGGTCGACGATCTCGTTGGCCGGCACACGACTGTCGGCGCAGCCTATCCACAGGTATTGCGGCGCCTGCTGGTTCATCAGCCGGGTAAAAAAGCCCGGGCTGGCGGCCTCGGTGGCTCGGGCCCATTGGCGGTTGCTGTCGAACAGTTCTTGAAGGTCGGTGGACATGGGCTACTCTCCCAGCGGCATCGTGGCGGACGCAAATATCGGGCCGGCGTGCACGGCCGGGTACGGCGCCGGCCGGCTCAATGCCGGATGCCTTCGCGGCCGCGAACCGCCATCAGCGTGGCGGTCATGGTGGCGATCAGGGTTTCGCTGCCGTCGTCGGTGAGCTGCCAGGCCCGCGCATCGGCCACGCTCACCGTGCGGCCAGATTTGGTGACGGTCGACTCAAACCGGAAGCGAGGGCCACGTGCAGGCGACAGCAGGTTCACCTTGAACTCGATCGTCAGCACCGCGGCGTCTTCAGGCATCAACGAAAAGGCCGCGTAACCGCAGGCCGAATCGAGTGCGGTGGCCACGATCCCGGCATGCAGAAAGCCGTGCTGCTGCGTCAGCGTCTCGCGGTGCGCCATCGAGATCACCACATGGCCGGGCTCCACCCGATCGAGCGAAGCCCCCAGCGTTTGCATCACGGATTGTTTGTCGAACGACGCCCGTACCCGATCGGCGGCGGCCATCTCGGATGCCGGCGGGGTGGGATCGGTGGGAACGGTGAAATCGGTCATCGCGTCGAGGGAGTTGGCCACCGCATGTTAGCGGGCTGGCCAACTCGACTGACGGGATCAACGGCTGGCGGCACCTCTGGCGGGCACCTCGAGCGACAGTTCGATTGACGGAAGCCTACCCCTGCGCCGGCTGGTGGCGCGGACCCAATTTTTTCTTCGGCCCGCTGCCACCGCCCCGCCCGGCCTGGATCACAGACCGAATTCCCTGAGTTGTGCTGGATGACAGCGCCGCGAATGTGCCATTCCTGGCCTCGGTCAGCATCCCCCCATTTTGGGGGACATGAAATTGTTCCCACTTTCTCCTCCATCCGTTGCCCAGGAGTGCAGGAAGTTTTAGTGACCACTAGAAACCAGGGAGGCGTTCAGCACGCAGCACGTGCCGGTGGTGCTCGAAATCCGGCAGCACCGAACGCACCACATCCCAGAACTTGGGGCTGTGGTTCATTTCGCGCAGATGGGCCAGCTCGTGTGCGATCACGTAGTCGATGGTCGGCAGGCGAAAGTGCACCAGCCGCCAGTGGAGCCGAATCGAACCGTCGGCACTGGCGCTGCCCCATCGGGTCTGCGCCGCACTCAGGCTCAGTTTGCGCACCTTCACACCCAGCTGGGGCGCATATTCACGGCAGCGCTCGTCGAAGATGCGGATGGCCTGGCGCTGCAGCCAGCTTTGCACCGCATCCCTGATCTGCGTGGGCGCGGCGTCGTGCGGCAGGCCTACATGCAGCATGAGATGCGGCACGCCAGGCAGGGCCTGGGCACCGGTGTGCAATACGGCGCCGGTGGTTCGAGGGTCGAGCACCACGATCACCGGTTGGCCCAGGAAGGGCACCTGGGCGCCATCGCGCCAGACGATCTGCTCGGCCTGAACCAGGCGCGCCCGTTCGCGCTGCTCCTGCAACTTGCGCAGGATCCAGCCCGCTCGTTCGACCAGCACACGCTCGATGTCGGCCACCGACACCCACTTCGGCGCACTCACCGACAACCCCGTGTCGCCGATGGAAAAGCCGATGCTGCGGCGCCGCGAGCGGCGCAGCGCATACGCCACCCGATGGCCGGAGAGCATCAGCCGATGCGAGGCCTGCGGGTTGTCGAACGCAGCCGGTTCGGTGGCATCCACCGGCGCAGGTGTTTCGACCGGCTTGGGCGACTCCGCCAGCGCGACCGGGTCGGCCACCCCACCCGGCCGGCGCGACTCGACCGGCAATGGCTCGTCAACATCGAACAGCGACAACTGCGCCGACGAGAGCGCGTTGTTGCGAAGTTTGGCCATGGGCCGCGATTCTAGGGGCGGCCCGCAACACGCTGGCAGCGGCATCGGCCATCGACGCGACGACGACGGTCATCGGGCCGTCGCCGATCACCGATGGGGCCTTCACGCCAAAGCGTTGGCGGCTTCGTGGATCGCGGCGCGGATGCGTGCGTAGGTACCGCAGCGGCAGATGTTGCCGGCCATGGCGTTGTCGATGTCGGCATCGGTGGGTTGCTTTTTGGACTTCAGCAGCGCGGTGGCGCTCATCAGCTGGCCGCTCTGGCAATAGCCACACTGCGCCACATCGCGCTTGATCCACACAGCCTGCACAGCGGCGCCGACCTTGTCCGACGCCAGCGCCTCGATCGTGGTGATCATCTGGCCGGCTGCTGCGGAGATCGGCATCACGCACGATCGCGTCGCCTGCTCGTTCACGTGCACCGTGCAGGCGCCACACAGCGCGGAGCCGCAACCGTACTTGGTGCCGGTGAGCTGAAGATGATCGCGCAACGCCCACAACAACGGCGTGGACGGATCGGCGTCCACGCTCACGGTGTTGCCGTTGACATGCAGGCTCACCATCTCGCTGCTCGCCTTCGTCTGATCGAGAACGCACTTTTATCCCGCATGCGATCGCCTTGCGCCGCACCGGGATATGGCTGGGAGGCTCGGCCAACCGGAGGGCGGGGTGAGGGCCCGCCCCGCACAGCGCGAGAACACCGCCCCCACCCTAACCTCCCCCCTGCCGGAGAGGATGCTGAGGACATCGGCACAAAGGGCCTGGGCCTTGGGGGCGACTCCCGCGCAGACCGTGCATCAAACCACGGAACACGCTCAAGCCAGGGTCGGATGGTGTCCACGCGGAGAGCTCAGTGCGTCTCGGCCTTGCCCACGCCGCGCGCCAGCAGCAGCACCGGGAGCAAGCCCACCAGCACGATGGCCAGCGAGGGCAGTGCGGCCTCGCCCAGGCGCTCGTCGCGCGCGAGCTGGTAGGCCACCACCGCCAGGGTGTCGGTGTCGAAGGGCCGCAGCACCAGCGTGGCCGGCAGCTCCTTCATCACATCCACGAACACCAGCAACATGGCCACCATCACCGAGCGCCGCAACAGCGGCAGATGCAAGCCGAAAAACACGCGCGACCGGGAGGTGCCCAGCATGCGCGCGGTTTCGTCCAGGCTGGCCGGCACGCGCGCATACCCGGCCTCCACCGACTGCAGCGCCACCGCCGCAAAACGCACCATGTAGGCATACATCAACCCGAACACCGTGCCGGTGACCAGCGATGCCACACCGATCTGCGGCCAGCGCGATTGCGCCCAGCCCATCGTCACCAGAATGCCGATGGCGATCACCGCCCCCGGCACCGCGTAACCCATCGATACCGTGCGCGCGGCCACCTGAAGGCCCCAGGCCGACCCGGGCGCCGATGGCCAGGCATGGCGTGCGGCGCCGGATCGCATCACGTTCGGCGCGCGCATCGAAAAGGCCAGCGCCAGGGCCAGCAAGGCGGCCAGCGCCGAGGCCAGGCCGGCGAGTTTCAGGCTCGTCCAGGCCCAGGAAGCAAATCGTGCCAGCGGCAGCGCCAGATCGGTTTGCGCGGCGTGGCGCCACTCCTGCCAGGCCAGGCCCAGCAGCACCGCCACCGGCAGCACAAAACCCAGCAGGACCGGCAGCGCGCAGATCGTCTGCGCCAACAACGCGCGCGGGCCGGTGAGCGCGAGCGCCCGCGCATCGGCGGCATGCATCGCACCGCGCCGCGTGCCCACAAAGCGCATGCGCCGCTGGGCTCGCTTTTCGAGCCACAAGGCAGCGCCCACCAGCACCAGCAGCATCGAGGCCAGCTGCGCCGCCGCGGCCTGATCGGCATTCACCAGCCACGCCTTGTAGATGCCGGTGGTGAAGGTGGCGAGGCCAAAATACGAGCCCACGCCGTAGTCGGCCAGCGTCTCCATCAAGGCCAGCGCCACGCCGGCCACGATCGCCGGCCGCGCCAGCGGCAAGGCCACCTCCCGCACACGCCGGCCGGTACCGGCGCCCAGCATGCGTGCCGCCTCCATCAAGGGCACGCCGCGCTCGGCCAGCGCCGCGCGGGTGAGCAGGTAGACATAAGGGTACAGGCACAGCACAAACAGGATCACCGCGCCCCACAGGCTGCGCACGTCGGGCCACAGCGCACCCTGCAGGCCGAGCCCGGCACGAAGGGCGCTTTGCAGACCACCGCTGGTTTGCAGGAAATCGGTGTAGGCATAGGCCAGCACGTAGGCCGGCATGGCCAGCGGCAACAACAGCGCCCACTCGAAGAGCCGCCGGCCACGAAACTCGAACAACGACACCGCCGCCGCCGTGGCCGCACCCAGCCCCGCCGTACCCAGCGCCACGCTCAGCGCCAGCACCAGCGAATTCACCGCATAGCCCGGCAGCACCGTCGACCACTGCGCCGACAGCGACCTCAGCGCGACGGCATCGAAGCCGAGCCACGAGCCCAGCACGCCGGCCACCGGCAGCGCCAGCAGCAGGCACAGCCCGAGCAGCGCGCGCCGCATCATGCAGCCGCCTTGGCCATGCCCATGCCCACCGGTGCGCGGGCACCAGTCGCTATGATCGATCGATGTTTCTCGCGCTCGACCGTGTCTCCATCCGTTACCGCGGCCCTTCGCAGGGTGTGCTGGCCGTCAACGAGGTATCGCTCGATCTCACCAGCGGCGCGGTGGGCGTGCTGATCGGCCCTTCGGGTTGCGGCAAGACATCGCTGCTGCGCGCCATCGCCGGGCTCGAGCGGCCCAGCGCCGGCCGGGTGAGCCTCGATGGCGAGGTGCTTTCCGATGGCCCGGCGCAGCTGCATCTGGCGCCCGAAGCGCGCCGCATCGGCATGGTCTTTCAGGATCACGCGCTGTTCCCGCATCTGAATGTGGAGCGCAATGTGGGCTTTGGCATCCATGATCTCGACGACGCCGCGCGCCGCCAGCGCTGTGCGCAGATGCTCGAACTGGTGGGCCTGGGAGGCGCCGGCGCGCGCATGCCGCACGAGCTTTCCGGCGGCCAACAGCAACGCATTGCCCTGGCCCGCGCGCTGGCGCCGGCACCGCGCCTGCTGCTGCTCGACGAGCCCTTTTCCAGCCTCGACGTGGAGTTGCGCGAGCGTCTGGCCCAGGAGGTGCGCAGCATCCTCAAGCAAAGCGGCACCACGGCGCTGGTGGTCACGCATGATCAGCTCGAGGCCTTTGCGCTGGGCGACATCATCGGCGTGATGAACCAGGGCCGTATCGAGCAATGGGATGAAGCCCACGAGCTCTACCACCGGCCCGCCACCCGCTTCGTGGCGGATTTCATCGGCCACGGCGTGTTCACCCCGGCGCGCATCATCGTCACCGAACGGGGCCCGGTGTTGCGCACGCCGGTGGGCGATCTCTCCGGCAGCGCGGAATGCCCGTTGCCCACCGCCTATCCGAATGGTGAATGCGACCTGCTGCTGCGGGCAGACGACATCGTGCACGACGACGATGCCCCGGTGAAAGCCCGTGTGGAGCGCAAATCGTTTCGCGGCGCGGCGTTTTTGTACACGCTGCGCCTTCGCAGCGGCGAGCAGGTGCTGGCGCATGTGCCGTCGCATCACGATCATCCGATCGGTGAGTGGATCGGCATCCGCGCCGAAGTGGATCACCTCGTCACCTTCGACCGCCTGACGAGTTAGGGCCGCAAACAGCACGCGCCGGCACGGCGCGTGCGTCAACGCCGCATCATTTGTAGCCGACACGGTCCAGCATCTGCTGCACCTTGATCTGGTTCATGCCCACCACCGAGATCGGGATCGTCTCCGACTTGAAGCGGCCCATCGCCTCCAGCGCCGGGTTCGACATCTTCAGCGAAGCCACCACCGGCCACTCGTTGTTGCCATCGGCAAAGTAGCGCTGCGCTTCGTCGCTGGCCAGGTATTCGAGAAACTTGACCCCCGCGTCGCGATGATTGGCGTAGCGCGCCACACCGCCGCCGGCGATGTTGACGTGAGTGCCCCAGCTCGCCTGGTTCGGGAACACGATGGCCACCTTGTCGATCGCCGCCTTGTCGTCGGGCTTATCGGAGCGCATCAGACGGGCCACGTAATAGCTGTTCGACAAGGCCACCTGGCATTCGCCCGAGGCCACGGCCTTGATCTGGTCGGTATCACCGCCCTTGGGCGCGCGCGCCATGTTGTCGACCACGCCCTTGAGCCAGGCCTCGGCCTTCACCGGCCCGAGATGCTCGACCACCGCACCGAACAGCGACAGGTTGTAGGGATGCGATCCCGAACGGGTGCAAACCTTGCCCTTGTTGACCGGATCGGCCAGTTTTTCGTAGGTGTCGACGTCTTCTTTCTTCACCGTCGCCTTGTTGTAGACGATCACCCGGGCGCGGGTGGAAAAGCCAAACCACGATGAGCCTTCACCGGCATCCTTGCCACGCAGGGCGGCCGGAATGCGCGCGTCGAGCACCTTCGACACCACGGGCTGAAACAAGCCTTCCACCTCGGCTCGCCACAGTCGAGCCGCATCCACCAGCAGCACCACATCGGCGGGGCTCGCACTGCCTTCGCTCTTCAGCCGGGCCAGGATGCCGGCGTCGTCGGCGTCGATGCGGTTGATCTTGATGCCCGTCGACTTGGTGAAGTTGGCGTAGAGCGCCTCATCCGTTTGATAGTGGCGCGCGCTGTAGAGGTTGAGCACGTTGTCCTGCGCCACCGACGGCATCGCCAGCGTGGCGCCCAGGCCGAAAACAGCGGCGAAGGCCGTGGCAACAAGGCCGCGACGCGGCAGAGGTGATGTCATGAGAGCCCCGAAGAGATTGGTGACGACCCATCGAACACCAATAGGAATGATTCGCAATTCTAACGTTGCGGCAGTCGCTGTGTGGAATGGTCGGCCCGCGACAGGGGGCACTCGGCGCCGGCGCCACGGCGCGCCAATTTTCAGGCTGGATAAGCGTCGGGATCGATGCGGCGCATTTCGCCTTCGATCCAGGCCTCGACTTCGCGCATCAGCTCATCCGCTTCGCGGCCCACGGCCGGAATCGGCTTGCCGATGGTCACGTCGATCACGCCGGGATACTTGACGAACGAGTTTTTCGGCCAGCACCGCGCCGAGGCCACGGCAATCGGCAGGATCGGTGTGCCGGTGGCCACCGCGAGCCTCGACGCACCCGTCTTGTAGGCGCCCTGCTGCCCGCGCGCGATGCGGGTGCCTTCGGGGAACATGATGATCCAGTTGCCCTGTGCCATGAACTTGCGGCCCTGTTCGGCCACCTTCGCCCACGCCGTGTTGCGTTTGCTGCGATCGATGTGCACCATGTCCAGCCGGCCTATCGCCCAGCCGAAGAAGGGCACCCACAGCAGTTCGCGTTTGAACACGTAGCTCAGCGGATGCGGCATCAACGTGGGAAAGGCCAGCGTCTCCCAGGCCGACTGATGCTTGGGGCACAGGATGATGGGTGAATCGGGCACGTTTTCGAACCCCGTGACACGCGCCTGCACACCGCAGATCACCCGCGCGCCCCACACCACCAGGCGCAGCCAGAACACGCACATCCAGTACAACGGATCGCCGCGCAAGAAGATGGAGGCCACCATCACCGCGGTGGCCACCGGGATCACGGTAACGATCTGCCAGACCAGGTAAATCATCGAGCGCAGCAGCGCGATCGGGTAACGCATGAGGTGTTGCTGAGCTGGGGGTGAAGAAAGCGGCGCGGCGGACATTCAGCGCCCGGCGCGCACATCGGGATGGGCTGGCGCGCTGCGCTTGAGCAACTGGGCCACAAACGCACCCAGGCTGGCATGCACCCGCATTGAAGGCACCTGGCGCTCGAATTCGTGCAGTTGATCGTCGTCGAGCTCGGCCGCGCGGCCGGTGCGCACCAGGTTCGGCTCGCAACCCGCCGCCTGGGCGGCGAGCAGATCGCGCAGCGTATCGCCGACCATCGGCACGTTCTCGAGTTCAACCCCGTAGCGGCGCCCCACCTCCAGCATCATGCCGGGCAGCGGCTTGCGGCAGGCGCACTGTTCCTCAGGCGCGTGCGGACAAAAGAACACCGCGTCGATGCGCCCGCCGTGCACCGCCAGCAGCTTCATCATGTGGGCATGCACCGCGTTCACCGAGGCGGTATCGACCAGCCCGCGGCCGATACCCGCCTGGTTGGTGGCCAACACCACATGCCAGCCCGCGTGATTGAGCCGCGCCACCGCTTCCAGTGCGCCGACGATCGGCACCCATTCACCGGGCTCCTTGACGTGATCCTCTCGAAACAGGTTGAGGATGCCATCCCGGCCAAGAATCACCAGCTTGGGCGATTGAGTCATTTCAGCTCCCTGATCGCCGAAGCGAGCCATCTGCCATGCGAAGCGGTGAGGCGTTGGGAGTACATCATGGCCATGATATGGGCATCAACCCGCCAGCCGCGACAGATCGGCGACGCGGTTCATCGCGGCGTGCAGCTGGCCCAACAGGGCGAGGCGGTTGGCGCGCAGGGCGGGGTCCTCGGCGTTGACCATCACGGCGTCGAAGAAGGCATCGACGGGCTGCTTCAAGGCCGCGAGTTCGCGCAGCGAGGCGGTGTAGTTGCCGGCCGCAAAAGCCGCATCGGCCTTGGGAGCCACCACGCTCAGGGCCTCGAACAGGCTGGCTTCGGCCGGCTCGGTGAGCAGGGCTGTGCTGACCGTCAGGCCGATGACGCCGTCGGACTTCTTCAGGATGTTGCCCACGCGCTTGTTGGCAGCCGCCAGCGATGGCGATTCAGGCAGCTCGGCAAAGCTGCGCACCGCCGCGAGGCGACGCGGCACCTCGGCCAGGCGTTGCGGCATCAACGCCAGCACGGCGTCGACTTCGCGCGACCCGTGCCCCTGCTCGCGCAGGCTGCCGGCGAGCCGCTCGCGAATGAAGGCCGCCAGCGCGTCGGTGTCCGGCTGGATGCGATCGCCAAATGCCGGCACCGCGTCGGCCAACAGGCGATTCAGATCGAGCGGCAGGCCCGCCTCGATCAGCATACGGATCACGCCCAGCGCGTGCCGCCGCAGCGCAAACGGATCCTTGTCGCCGGTGGGCACCTGGCCGATGCCGAACAGGCCGACCAGGGTTTCGAGCTTGTCGGCCAGCGCCACGACCAGGCCGGCGCGCCCGCGTGGCAGCGCATCGCCGGCGAAGCGGGGCTTGTAGTGATCCTCCACCGCCAGCGCCACCTCCTCGGTCTCGCCGTCATGGCGCGCGTAGTAGCCGCCCATCACGCCTTGCAGCTCGGGGAACTCGCCCACCATGTCGGTGAGCAGATCGGCCTTGGCGAGCCAGGCAGCGCGATCGGCGGCGGCGGCCAGGGCCGCGTCACCCAGTTGCGCAGCGATGCCCCGCGCAATCGCCCGCACCCGCTGCACCCGCTCACCTTGCGAGCCGAGCTTGCCGTGATAGACCACCTTGTCCAGGCCCGGCACACGCGATTCGAGCGTGCGCTTGCGATCCTGCCCGAAGAAAAACCGTGCATCCGCCAGGCTCGGCCGCACCAAGCGTTCGTTGCCTTCGATCACCGCCGACGGATCGTCGGGCCGGATGTTGCTCACGATGAGAAAACGATTCGTCAATCGGCCTTGTGCGTCGAGCAGCGGAAAGTACTTCTGGTTGGCCTTCATCGTGAGGATCAGGCATTCCGGCGGCACGGCCAGAAACGGCTCGTCAAATGCGCAGGCCAGCACGTTGGGGCGCTCGACCAGCGCCGTCACTTCGTCGAGCAAGGCCTCATCGTCGATCGGCTTCAGGCCCAGGCGATCCGCGGCGGCCTGAAGCTGCGAGACGATATCGGCGCGGCGCTGAGAAAAGCTGGCGATCACCGCGCCTTCGTCGTCCAACTGGCTGGCATAGCTGTCGGCATCGACCAACGTGATCTCGTCGAGCCGGGCCTCGAAGCGATGGCCGTGGGTTTGCCGGCGCGCCTGCAGCCCGAGCGCCGCCACCGGCACCAACTCACGCCCATGCAGCGCCACCAGGCCATGCGCGGGGCGCACGAAGCGCACGCTGGTCCAGCCATCGGCGAGCTGGTATTGCATCAGCTTGGGGATCGGCAGGTTGGCCAGGGTGTCGTCGAGTGCGGCCTGCAGGCCATCGGCCAGCGTGGCGCCGGGCACCACCGAATCGAGAAACAGCGCCTCGGCCTTGCCATCGGGCTGTCGCTTCAGGCGGGGCACCACAGACACATCCGCGCCCAGGCTGGCGAGCTTCTTCAGCAGCGCCGCCGTGGGCTGGCCCGACGCATCGAGCGCCACCGAGACGGGCATCAGCTTTTGCTGCACCGACTTGTCGGCCGCGCGCGAAGCCACGTCGGTGAGATGCACGGCCAGGCGCCTGGGCGTGGCATAGGCCGTGGCCACCGACGTTCCCGACGCAAGACCCCGGTTTGTCAAACCCTTGGTGAGTTCGGCGGCAAACGCGTCACCCAGCTTGCGCAGCGCCTTCGGCGGCAACTCTTCGACAAACAATTCCACGAGCAGGTTGGTCATGCGGGTGCTCATGCTGCCTTCTTGTCGAGCATCGCCACCACCTCGTCGCCCCAGGCCTTGGGCGCCATCGGGAAGCCGAGCCGGGCGCGGCTGTCGAGGTAGCTCTGCGCCACACTGCGCGCCACGTTACGGATGCGGCCGATGTAGGCGGCGCGTTCGGTGACGCTGATCGCGCCGCGTGCATCCAGCAGGTTGAAGGTGTGCGCGGC
>JANMAS010000583.1:0-1882 GCA_031359975.1 Burkholderiales bacterium | reverse complement strand
GTTGCCGAAGCCGTGCCAATCCTCGTTGGCCTGCAGCACCCAATCATCGCGCGTGCCGATGGCGTCTTCCGTCAGATCATCCGGGCCCCACACCTGGAACCACCAGTCGTGGTCGTACTCGCGATCCACCTTGCGCATGGCGCGGCGAAAGTCGAGCGCCTCGCGGATGCTCTCGGCCACCAGCGCGGTGCCGCCGGGCGGATCCATCATCGCCGCCGCCACATCGCACGAAGCGATGATCGCGTACTGCGGCGAGGTGGAGCTGTGCATCAGGTAGGCCTCGTTGAAGAGGTGCGTGTCGAGCTTGACGGTTTGCGATTCCTGCACGAGCACCTGCGAGGCCTGGCTGATGCCGGCCAGCAGCTTGTGGGTGGACTGGGTGGCGTAGACGATCGATTTCATCGGCCGCGGACGCTTGCGCCCCATCGCGTGATAGGTGCCGTAGAACGGATGGAAGGCGGCGTGCGGCAGCCAGGCTTCGTCGAAATGGATGTTGTCGATCCAGCCGTCGAGCATGCCCTTCACCGTTTCGGTGTTGTAGAGCACGCCGTCGTAGGTGCTTTGGGTGAGCGCCAGGATGCGCGGCCGGGTGGCCTGCGCATCCACCCCGGCCAGCAGCGGATTGGCGGCGATCTTGCGCTCGATCGTCTCGCGCGAAAACTCGCTCAGCGGGATCGGGCCGATGATGCCGTAATGGTTGCGCGTGGGCGTGAGGAACACGGGGATCGCGCCGGTCATGATGATCGCGTGCAGAATCGATTTGTGGCAGTTGCGATCCACCACCACCACATCACCGGGCGCCACGGTGTGGTGCCACACCATCTTGTTGGACGTGCTGGTGCCGTTGGTGACGAAGAAACAGTGGTCGGCGTTGAAGATGCGCGCCGCATTGCGCTCGCTCTCGGCGATCGGGCCGGTGTGGTCGAGCAGCTGGCCCAGCTCTTCGACCGAATTGCACACGTCTGCGCGCAGCAT
This sequence comes from Burkholderiales bacterium, assembly GCA_031359975.1. Classification (GTDB taxonomy): domain Bacteria; phylum Pseudomonadota; class Gammaproteobacteria; order Burkholderiales; family Burkholderiaceae_C; genus JANMAS01. The sequence goes on along the minus strand of JANMAS010000583.1, from coordinate 907 downwards.
GTTTTCGCCGAAGAACTGGTGGAACATCTGCCCCACCGGGCTCTTGAGAAATGCCACGCCCCCGGAGTGGCCCGGGCAATGCCATGAGTACGAACCATCCTGCGCGTACTTGATCAGCTCGCGGAAAAACGGCGGCGCCAGGCCATCGAGGTAGCTGCGTGCCTCGCGGATGATGTGCCGGGCCACGAACTCCGGCGTGTCCTCGAACATGTGGATGAAGCCGTGCAGTTCGCGCAGCACATCGTTGGGCAGGTGCTGCGAGGTGCGTGTTTCGCCGTAGATGTAGATCGGGATATCGGGGTTGCGCAGGCGGATCTCGGTGATGAACTTGCGCAGGTTGAGCACCGCGGGATCGAGATCGGGCCCGGGGGTGAACTCTTCATCGTCGATCGACATGATGAAGGCGCTGGCACGGCTTTGCTGCTGCGCAAACTGCGACAGATCGCCGTAGCTGGTGGCGCCGAGCACCTCGAAGCCTTCTTTTTCGATGGCCTGCGCCAGCGCGCGAATGCCAAAGCCCGAGGTGTTCTCGGAGCGAAAGTCTTCATCGATGATGACGATCGGAAAGCGGAAGTGCTGCGTCACGGGGTGTCCTGTCGTCGATGCTCGGTGGTGGTCAGTCGGCTGATTCGCCGTCAACCCGACAGTGTAGGGCGCCCCTGTGACGCCTGCTGTGCCCCTGGCGGGTGCTGTGACGGGTGCGATGCCGGGCGCGTCGATACACTGCCCGCAGGGTGGCTGGAGCCAAACCAAAGGCTCCCATCCATCCCGCCCCGAGGAGCCGCCATGGATTTCAGCCCGTCAACCTTCTGGTGGTTCGCCACCGGCGCCCTGGTGGCGGTGGAGCTGGCCACCGGCACCTTCTATCTGCTCATGATGGCCATCGGCGCCGCCGCGGCCGCGATCG
>JANMAS010000560.1:0-5707 GCA_031359975.1 Burkholderiales bacterium | reverse complement strand
CGTTGCGATGACCTTCGGCACCAAGCCGTCGACGGATGGCAGCCCGATCGATTTCAACCGCGTCTATGCCGAGCTGCTGAAGCCAGCGCTGGAGCTGGCCGGGCTGGATGTGTTTCGGGCCGACGATGAACAGCGCGCGGGCGACATCCGCACCGACATGTTCCAGGAGCTGCTGGTGGCCGATCTGGTGGTGGTGGATCTGACGCTGGACAACCCCAACGTCTGGTACGAGCTGGGGGTGCGCCACGCGCTGCGCGAGCGCGGCGTGGTGCTCGTATCGGGGCCACGCTCGACACAGCCGTTCGACATCTACACCGATCGCAAGCTGCGCTATCACCTCAAGGATGGCGCACCTGATGCCGAGTTCCTGGAGGCTGATCGCATCGCCATCACCGCGATGTCGCGCGAAACCCTGGCCACCTCCACGCGGCGCAAGGTGAGCCCGGTGTACAAGTTGCTGCCGCATCTGCAGCAGCCGGAGTGGAAGCACCTGCTGCTCGACGAAGAAAACGAGTTCAGCGAATCGCACCGCGCCTGGGCCCAGCGCATGGATACCGCGCGCCGCAAGAATCGCCCCGGCGACATCCTCGTGCTGGCGGGCGAAACACCCACACGCGCCTTGCAGCTGGAGGCGCAGCGGGTGGCCGGCGCTGCGCTGCTGCAGCTCGAACATTACGACTTCGCCCAGGAGCAATACGACATCGCCCTGGCCATCGACCCGCGCGACAAACCCAGCCGCGAGAAAAAGGCGATCTGCCTCGGCCGCCTGGGGCGCTTTGAAGAAGCGCAAACCTGGCTGGAGGCGATGACCGACGAGTTCCCCACCGATCCCGAGGTGTGGGCGCTGGCCGGCCGCGTGGCCAAGGAACGCTGGATCCGGCGCTGGCGCACGCACGGTGCCGACATGGCGGGCGATGCCAACGTGGCCACCAGCGGCAGCCAGATGCGCGAGGCTGCCGCCGACGAAGATGCCCTGCTCGACGTCGCGATCCAGCCCTACCTGGGCGCGTTCGTCACCGATCCCTCGCACTTCTATTCCGGCATCAATGCGCTCACCTTGATGCTGCTGCGCAAGCATCTGGGCACGGAGGTGGACGACGCCTTGCTGCAGCGCCTCACCGGCGGTGTGCGCTGGGCCTGCCACAGCGCCTGTCAGCGCGATGCCACCGATTACTGGGCCCAGGCCAGCGCGGCCCAGTTGAGCTTGCTGCTCGATCCGCTGGCGGATGTGCGACGGCGCTTCAAATCCGCGCTGGCCGTGGCCAACCATGACTGGTTTGCGCTCGACGCCACCCGCCAGACGGTGGCACTGTTGAACGAGCTGCAGTTCCGCCCGGAGGAAACCGGCGCGGCGATGTCCCTGCTCGAACGCGAGATCGCGCGGGTGCGTTCACCCATACGCCCGCGCAAGGTGATCCTGTTTTCCGGCCACATGATCGATGCGCCGAAGCGCGCCACGCCGCGTTTTCCGCCCACGATGGAGGCCGCCGCCGCCGCCCGCATCGAGCAGGCGCTCGACCAGCTGGGCGCTGGCGAAGACGACCTCGCCTTGTCGCAGGCCGCCTCCGGCGGCGATCTGCTGTTTCTCGAAGCCTGCCAGCGCCGCGGCCTGCATGTGCAGGTGCTGCTGCCGTTCGACGAAGCCACCTTCGTGGATGCCTCGGTGCGGCCCGCACGCGATGGTGACGGCTGGTGCATGCGCTACTACGCCACCCAGGCGCGGCTGCGCACACCACCGCGCATCATGCCGGACGAACTCGGCCCCTTGCCGCGCGGCGCCAACGCCTACGAGCGCTGCAACCAGTGGCTGCTGTCCACCGCGCTCTCATGGGGCGTGAACAAGGTGCATTTCATCTGCCTGTGGAATGGCGGTGGCGGTGACGGGCCCGGCGGCACCGCGCACATGTACAACGAGGTGAAGCGCCGCACAGGGCGTGTCACCTGGATCGATACCCGCACGCTGGTTTGATGGCCTCCCCCCGACTCGCAGCTCAGGAGAATCACATGCCCACCGCCCTGGAAAACCGCATTGCCGCGCCTGGCCCGAAGAAGATCCTCACTTGCGACGGCGGAGGCATCCTGGGCCTCATCAGCGTGGAGATTCTGGCCAAGATGGAGGCCGATCTGCGCGCCCGGCCGGGCCACGGCGCCGACGTGCTGGCCGATCACTTCGATTTTGTCTGCGGCACCAGCACCGGCGCGATCATCGCCGCGTGCATCTCGGCCGGCATGTCGATGGACGAGATCCGCAAGTTTTATGTCGACAGCGGCCAGGACATGTTCGACAAGGCATCCATCTTCAAGCGCCTCAAATACAACTACAACTCGGAACCTTTGGCCAAGAAGCTGCGCGCCGAATTGAATCGCGCGCTGGGCATCGCGCAAGGTGATGCGCTGCTCGGCGATGCCGGCCTGCGCACCGTGTTGATGATGGTGATGCGTAACCACACCACCGATTCGCCGTGGCCGGTGTCCAACAATCCCGGCGCCAAGTACAACGCGCGTCAGCGTGTGGATTGCAACCTCAACCTGCCGCTGTGGCAGCTGGTGCGCGCCAGCACGGCGGCGCCGACGTTTTTTCCGCCGGAGGTCGTCACCTTCGGCGAAGGCACCGCGCGGGAGTATCAATTCGTATTTGTGGATGGCGGTATCACCACCTACAACAACCCGGCCTTCCTGGCCTTCCAGATGGCCACCGGCGCGCCCTATCAGATGAACTGGAAGCCCGGTGCCGACCAGATGCTGATCGTGTCGGTGGGCACCGGCGGCGCAGCCAAGGCCCGGCCCGACATGAAGGCGGAAGACCTGTGGCTGCTCGATCACGCCAAGAGCCTGCCCTCCGCGCTGATGAACGCGGCCTCCGCCGGCTGGGATATGGCGTGCCGCCTGCTGGGCGATTGCCGCTACGGCGGCGCGCTCGATAGGGAGGTGGGCACCATGATGGCCAGCGAAGGCTCGAGCCAGTTCAGCGGCAGCAAGCAGTTTGCGTATGTCCGCTACGACCCCGACGTCTCGCAAACCGGGCTCAACGAACTCGGCCTCGTCGATGTCAAGGCCGATCAGGTGCAGGTGATGGATTCGGTGGAGCACATCCCGGCCATCCAGCGTGTCGGCCAGGCGTTTGCTGCACAACACGTGAAGACGGCCGAGCATTTGCGCGGCTTCTTTTGAGCGCGCCGCCGAACCCCGCCCCGGCGGCGCGTGTCTTCATCAGCTATCGCACCAGCGATGGCGCCGACAAGGCCACCGCGCTGGCGCGTGATCTGGCGCTGCGCTTCGGCGCCGACCCGATCTTTCTCGACAAGGCCGATCTGCCCGGCGGATCGCGCTGGCGCGAGGTGATCGCCGGCACGCTGGCCGGCCAGGGCGGCGAAAAGCCGGTGGTGCTGTTGCTCGTCACGCCGCAGCTGTTTGGCGCCCGCGATGCACAAGGCCGCCTGCGCATCGAGCTGCCCGACGACCCGGTGCGTGCCGAGTTCACCGCAGCCCTCGCGGCGGATGCGCACCTCATTCCGGTGCTGTGCGACGGTGTCGATGCCCTGCCCGACAGCCGCAGCCTGCCGGCGCCATTCGATCAGCTCGGTGAGCGCACCTGGCGGCGCTTGCGGGCCTACGACTGGGATGGCGATGTGGCGCGCTTGTGCGCCGACTTGACGGGACTCGGTGTCGTTTCACTCACCACGGCGGCTGCCGATCCGGCGCCCATCAGCCAACCGGCACCGAATCCACGCCGGCGCCTGCTGTTGACCATGGTTGCCACCGTGGGGGTGCTGGGTGTGAGCACGTTCGCCGGCTGGGCCTGGCGAAGGGCGCGCGGCGCGAGCGATCTGAGCGGGATGTGGTCGGCCCGCCTGGCCGCTCGTGGAGCCACCACGTTCGACGGCGCCAAAACGCTGAAGATCAAGGTGATCCAGCAGGGCAGGAAGGTGACGCTGGTGAGCGCGCCACTGGCCATCGATACCGATCCGGCGTGGGCTGAATTTCGGGCCGATTGGCAAAAGTCCACCGGCTGGGATCTCAACGGGATCGTCTACCGCCTGACCGGTGAAGTGAGCGACGACGTGCCCGATGTGCCGCCGGCGATCGACACGGTGTTGCGGGTGGAAACCGTGCCCCAGGCGCAGCCGATCGATGGCGGCGAACTGCGCGGGCAGGTGCACGACAACGGCCGGCGCATCGCCGGCCGTGTCTGGCTCAACAGCGAACAGGCCGAACGCCTGTTCGAAGCCACGCGTTGAGTTGGCGAATCAGCCCCCGCCGACGATCAACTGGTTATCCACCTTCACCACGCCCTTGACGGCGGCGGCGAGCATGGTGGCGCGATCCACCGAAGCACTGTCGGGCGCGCTGCCCTTGAGCTGCACGTGGCCGTTGCGGGTGTCGACGTTGATCTTCAGCACGCTGAGCTTCGAATCCTTGGCCAGCTCGGCGTTCACCGAGGTGGTGATGGCGCCGTCGGACAAGGTGCTGGATACGTCGTTGGCCATTTGCTTGGCTTCAGACTTCACATCCTTGGCGGCATCGGTCACGGCGTCCTTGGCTTGCTCCATCTGGGTGCCGGCGTTGGCCTTGGCCTCGTCCACCTTCTGTTCGGTGGTGGCGATCGCCGAGTCGACCTTCTGGCCGACGGTGGCGTTGTCGTCCTTCGGGCCGCAGGCGGCCAGCACCACAAACGCCAGCGGCGCCAGCAGGTAGGGCAGATTCAGGCTGGCGCGCGAACGCCTCTGGGCCACGGGCAGGGATGCGAATTGTGGGGTGGTCATGGTGTGCTCCTGTTGAATCGGGTGACGAATGAGGTGAGGGGCGCGGTCTGCCTCGAATTCGAGTGCCAAGGCCATGTGCGCAACCAACACCTTGATCGTAGAAGCCGAGCCTTGCGCGCCCCATCGGACGGTGGCGGCACGTGCTGTAGGACATGCCGCACGTGATTCGCGATCACGCCACCGGCTCACCTCCCCTTCGCTGGTGTGTTTCTTGCACGCAGATGGCCGCATGAACAACCCATCCGCCCCTGCACGGCCGGCTCGGTTCACGGCACTGGCCCTGGTGTGTCTGCCGCTGGCCATTGCCCTGCTGGGTGCCGGCATTCGTGTGCTGGGCACGCGCATGGACCGGGTGTCGCCCACGGCTGGTGCGCCGCCTGCTGCGTGCCCTTGCGTGGCCAGCGCGGCAGCCGCCAACGCGGTGACGCCGCCTTCGGGCGCGGGCGCGTCCCTCGTCGAGTCTGTGCACCTGGCCTGTGTGGATTTGTCGGGTCTGGCCGATGCGCCAGCGCACTGAAACCTAGGCTGGCGGGACGCGATCAGCGCAGCGTGACCTGCACGTCCACGTCCATGCCGAAATAGTCGGCGGAAACGCCTTGCCAGGTGCCGGACACCGGCATCGCCTCGCTCGCATGGCGCACCACCGCCACGCGGATCAGATCCGAGCCGCCGACCAGGTTGTTGGTGGGATCGAAGGAGATCCACCCCGCACCCGGCAGGTAGACCTGCAGCCAGGCGTGGGTGGAGCTGGGCGCGGTGCTCAAGGCGGGGTTGTCGGTGTCCGGCGTGTACAGGTAGCCGGATACGAAGCGCGCGGCATAACCCAGCGCGCGTGCCGCTTCGATCATCAGGGTGGCGAAATCGCGGCACGAGCCACTGCCCAGCGCGAGCGTTTCGTACGGCGTTTGAACGCCTTCTTCATGACGCACCTGGTAGCGCATGGT
>JANMAS010000553.1:0-2911 GCA_031359975.1 Burkholderiales bacterium | reverse complement strand
CTCGGCGTGGTGGCCGGCGCGCTCAAGAACGACAAGCTGAAAGACTTCAGCTTCGACGTGGAAGGCCATGCTGATGCCCGCGGCAACCCGGAGTCGAACAAGCTGCTCTCGCAGCAGCGTGCCGAAAGCGTGCTCAGCTATCTCGTCACGGCGCAGAACGTGCCGCCGGCCAAGCTGCGCGCCATCGGCAAGGGTGCCAGCGAGCCAATGAACGCCAAGGTGATTGCCGCGCCAGAAAACCGCCGCGTCACCATCGTCACCAACACCCCGTGAGCTGACGCGGGCCGGCTGCCGCGCCGCGATCACTTGGAGGCGTCCACCTCGGCGATGGTGATCAGCGTGGCGCCAAAAGCGGCGTCGCAGGTGCTGGCCTGCTGGCATAGCGCGGCGCCCGCATAGGGGCTCTCGCCGGTGGGCGCGGCGGCCCACAGCCGCTGCAGCGTTGCTGCATCGAACTCTCGGATATCGCCACCAACCTTCAACCCGGCGCCCGAAAAATACCTCGGCAAACGCGACATCATCGTCACGATGTGGTTCACCCCGGGTGGGCCGTACGCGGTGATCTCCCAGTGTTTGCGCGGCAGCAGCACTTCGGTGTCGGCGGCGATGCGGTTGTCGTCATCCTTGCCGTTGGGAAACAGCAGCGAAAGTTGGCCCTCGGTGTCGCTGAACAGCACATACAGGTAACCAGCCTCGCTTGATTTCACGCGAAAGTGCATCTTCTCGCGGCCGATGACGAGGCTCGGCTGGTCAGCCAGCGTGTTGACCGAGATCAGCGGATCAGCGTGGCGCACGATGTCTTCGAGCGCGGCCACGCTGGTGAACGGGCCTCGGGTTGGCGCAGCGCTGATCTCGGGTGCGGCGGGCTGAGGAGGCTGGGGAGCCGGCGCCAGCGGCGCCGTGGCCACGATAGCCGCGTTGGGTATCCGCGCGGCCGGCTGGTTGCCGACGACGAACCAGGCCACGGCAGCCATCACTGCGATGGCTCCCACCACAAGGGCCATCGCCAAGGTGCCTGAGCGTGCGGGCTTCGATGCGACAGCCGCATCGAAAGGCCCGCCCACCGGCACCTCATGCGCCGCCGCCTGGCGCGGTGCCTCGGGCGCCCGGTTGCCCGCCATGGGTTCGAAGGCGGGCGGCACCTTGGAGGCGGTGATGATCACGGTGCGATCGTCGTCATCAGCGGCCGACCGCCCAACGGCAAACAGCGCGGCGCGCAATGCCGCCACGTCTTGCAGCCGGGCTTCGGGCCGCACGGCCAGGCCGCGATCGATCGCGGCGAGAAAGGGCGCGGAATACCGGCCACGCGCGCTGTGCGACACCGGCACCATCTCATCCTTCAACAGCCGCCCCACCGAGGGGATCGGCTCGCGCCCGGTGATCGCCTTGTACAACACGGCGCACAGCGCGTAGACATCCGTCCACGCGCCCTGCTTCATCGATGGCATCTCGGCATATTGCTCCACAGGCGCATAGCCGGGCTTGAGGATCACGGTGAGCGCCTGCGTGGCATCGCCGATCACGCGCCTCGCGGCGCCAAAATCGAGCAGCAGCGGTTTGAGCTGAGGGCCGAGCAGCAGGATGTTGTCGGGCGCGATGTCGCGGTGGTAGCAGTTGTCGGCATGGATGAGTTCCAGCGCGTCGAGCAAGGGCGCCAGCAGCGCCTTCAGCCCGGCTTCATCGAAGGCCTGCGGCGACTGTTTCAACAAGGCCTTGAGCGTGGGGCCCTCATAGAAAGGCATCACCATGTAGGCGGTGCCGTTCTGCTCCCAGAAGCGGTACACCTTGATCAGGGATGGGTGATCGAACGAGGCCAGCAGATGCGCCTCGTTGACAAAGCTGCGCAAGCCGAGATCGAAGGTTTCGCGGTGCCGTTGCGAGCGCACCGAAATGCCGTGATCGGCGGCACGCGCGGCCAGCGATTCGGGCATGTACTCCTTCAGTGCCACGGTGCGCCGCAGCTGCAGATCATTGGCCAGGTACACGATGCCAAAGCCGCCCACGCCGATCACCCGCACGATCTCGTATTCGTGCAATCGGTGGCCGGCGGGCAAGGCGTTGCCTGAGTCGGCCCCACGTGGCGTTTGCGCGCTCACCAGGTGCCGTCCAGCAGATGAACAAAGGATTCCGCAGCGGGCAAACCAGCGGTGGCGCTCAGGCTACCCGGGCTGGAGACGGGGCGCATGGGCGACCACAGCGAGTAACCCCGCACGCGGTGCATGCCGTCCACCAGCGCGAGCCGCTGCATGCACTGCGCCACCGTGACGCCGCTGCCCAGCTCGCGGCGGATGCGCGCCGGCAAGGGCTCGGCATGCCCGATCACCACGCTCGATCTCGGCGGCAGGCGCGGCGCCTGCGCCAGCTCGGCCTCCAGTTGCACCAGGCTGCCACCCTGCTGCAGGGTGCCCAGCGCCGCGTGCGCCACATGGGTGAACCAGCGGTCGAGCTGGTCCAGGCCGGCGGCGTCGTCCGGCGCATGGTTGCTGGGGCACATCAGCAGCAAGGGGAAATAACGCCCCACGTTGTCGACGCTGGGCATCAACACGCCAAACCACCACCGCGCATCGAGCACATCCGGTGCGAGCACAAAGCGCCACAGCGGGCCGGTGAGGTAGGCATCCGTCCAGCCCAGGCCCAGTTGGCTGCGGCTGGCTTCCACGCAGCGGGCGAGCCAGGTGTCGAGCGCCTGCACGATCTCTTGCGGCAGGCGGCGGCTGGCGAAATCGCCCAGGCAGGCGATCTTGCCAAACCACGCTGGCGCGGACAAAGGCTCAGCGTCTTGCATGGCGGAGGGATTGTGGGATCAGATCGAACTGGGGCATCCGAACTCCGCCAGTTCACGCAGCTTGAATGGGTTGACGACGCTGTCGGCCGTGACTTCGAACGTCGCTTTGCGGTTGTCGACGTTGAA
>JANMAS010000544.1:0-12400 GCA_031359975.1 Burkholderiales bacterium | reverse complement strand
ATCAGCCATGCAGGCCGGCGAACACGTTCTGCACGTCTTCACTCGCATCCAGCGCAGCCAGGAAGGCTTCCACCTCGTCGAGTTGTTCAGCGCTCAGGCTCGCCGGGTCGATGGGGTTCCTGGGTTTGTACCCCAGCTTGGCCGACATGACATTGAACCCCTGAGACGGCAGCGCGCGGCTGACGAGGTCGAGATCCGCGGGATCGGTGAGGAACAGGGTGGCGCCATCGTCCGCGGTCTCGAAATCCTGCGCACCCGCTTCGATGGCGGCGATTTCGGGATCGGCGCGTGTCGAGGCGGGTTCGGCTTCGATCATGCCCACGTGCGCGAAATCCCAGGCCACGGAGCCCGACGTGCCCAGCTGGCCCTTGCGGAACAGCACGCGCATTTCCGATGCGGCGCGGTTCACGTTGTCGGTGAGGCATTCCACCATCACCGGGACGTGGTGCGGTGCAAAGCCTTCGTACAGGGCATGCTCGAAGTGCACCGCCTCACCGGTAAGCCCCGCGCCCTTCTTGATGGCGCGATCCAGCGTGTCTTTGGGCATCGAGACTTTGCGCGCCTGTTCGACGACCAGCCGCAGCCTTGAATTGGCCGCTGGATCGGCGCCGTGACGCGCGGCGATCATGATGTCCTTGGCCAATTTGCCGAAGAGCCGGCCCTTGGCGTTGGCCGCCAGATCCTTGTGTTTTGCTTTCCACTGCGCGCCCATGGCGGGTGTTCCTTTGGGTTACATGATCAATCGGCCAGAAACGCCAGCAGCCCGGCGTTGAACTCGGCCGCATGAGAGAGGTTGAAGCCGTGTGGCGCGCCCTTGATCAGGCACGAGCGGCTACCGGCTACCGCCTTGAGCGTGCGCGCACCGCTCACCTCGAAGGGCACGATGGCGTCTGAATCGCCGTGGATCACCAGGGTGGGCAACTTGAACTTCGCCAGATCGGTGCGGAAGTCGGTATACGAAAACGCGGCGATGCAATCCAGCGTGCCTTTGGGTGATGCGAAGGCGGCGATGTTGCGTGCATAAACACGCTGCGATTCGCTCACCAGCAGCTTGCCGCCGGCGCTGAAGAAGTTAGCGGTGAAGGCGTCGAGAAAGGCCAACCGGTCGCTGGTGACGCCGGCCTGGAACTGCGCGATGGTGGCGTCGTCGAGCCCGCCCTCGGGGTTGTCGGCACTCTTGTACAGGCAGGGCGGCACGGCCCCGGCAAACACCGCCTTGGCCACGCGCGCGGTGCCGTGGGAGCCGATGTATCGCGCCACTTCGCCGCCGCCCATCGAAAAGCCCACCAGCGTGGCGTCTTTCAGATCGAGGTGTGTCATCAGGCCGTGCAGATCGGCGGTGAAGCTGTCGTAGTCGTAGCCCGACCAGGGCTGCGACGACGCGCCGAAGCCACGCCGGTCGTAGGTGATCACCCGGTGGCCTGCCGCGATGAGGGCCGGTATCTGAGCCTCCCACGAGCGACCGCTGAGCGGCCAGCCGTGGATCAGCACCACCGGCTTGCCGCTGCCATGGTCCTCGTAGTGGATCTCGACGGGTGTGTTGGCGTCGGTGCCGACTTGGATCTTGGGCATGGGGAGCTCCTGGGTGGTCTGGCGTGGACCTCATTCTGCGATCAGCGCGAAGCCCGCGCCGGGCGGAGGGGTCTCAAGCCTGCGCGGTGGTGGCCGTCTTCATCTGCGCCAGGCCGGCCACCAGGTCGGCGAAGCGTTCGCCTTGCACCACCACGTGGCTGCGCATGGCGATCACCGCCTTGTCGCCATCGCCTTCGCGCAGCGCATCGAGGATGAGTTGATGTTCGGCGAAGGAATGCGCAACGCGATTGCGCACCCTGAGTTGCAACCTGCGGTAAGGGCGCACCTTGCGCTGCAGTGCGTGGGCCTGTTCGCTGAGAAAGCCGTTATGCCCGGCCAGATAGATGGCCTGATGAAAGGCTTCGTTGGCATAGAAGTAGGCATCCGAATCCCGGCCGGCGGCTGCGGTTCGACATTGCTCATGGGCCGATTCGAGCGTGCGCAACTCGGCTTCGGTCATGCGCCGTGCAGCCAACCGCGCACACATGGCCTCCAGCTCGGCCATCACCTCGAACATTTCCACCAGGCGCTGCGGTGTGACTTGCGCAACCACCGCGCCGCGGCGGGGACGAATCTCGACGAGCCCTTCACCCGCCAACAGGCTGAGCGCTTCGCGCACAGGCGTTCGGGAGACGCCAAATCGTTGCGCCAGCTCGTTTTCGTCGAGATGGGTATCGGGCAGCAACTTGCCGGTGGCGATCTCTTCTTCGATCGCTTCTCGCAAGGTTTCTGGCAGACGGCTCATGCGCCTGATTCTACGGATCTTGTATGAAGGCTTTGAGAAAACTGGTCCAACTTAGGGTATTCACTAACACAAGACATCGTTCAAATTATACAAACTACGTACATCTTGCATTTAAACCAGCCGCGATCGACGGTGGTTGCAAGGCACCCCGTCCACCCGCACAGCGCATCGCGCAAGGAGACAGATGATGAACCCGACCCGCAGAAACGCTGCAGAAAAAACCCTTTCCCTGGGCCGTCGCCGGGCGATTCAACTGGCCGGCCTGGGTGCCGTGGGTAGCCTGGCCTGGCCGGCTTTCGGGCAGGCGCCCGCCTGGCCCGCCAAGCCGGTCACGCTGGTGGTGCCGTTTCCGGTGGGCGGTGGCACCGATGCCTTTGCGCGGCCGTTGTCGGCCAAGCTGTCAAGGCAGTGGGGGCAGCAGATGGTGATCGATAACCGCGGCGGCGCTGGCGGCAATGTGGGCGCCACCCTGGCGGCCAAGGCGGCACCCGATGGCTACAGCTGGTTCATGGGCGCCGTGCATCATGCGATTGCGCCGGCCATCTATCCGAAGCTCGAGTACAACCTGGTCAATGATTTCATCCCGGTGGCGCTGCTTTCCAGCGTGCCGCAGGTGATCGTCGTCAACCCGCAGAAGGTGCAGGCCAAGGATCTGAAGGAACTGCTCGCCTTCCTGCGGGCCAATCCGGCCAAGCTGAGCTATGGCTCGGCCGGCAACGGCTCATCGCACCATCTGGCCGGCGAGCTGTTCAAGATGCAGACCAAGACCTTCATCACCCACATCCCGTACCGCGGCGCCGGCCCGGCCTTGCAGGATCTGATCGGCGGCCAGATCGATCTGATGTTCGACGGCCTGGGCTCATCGGCGATTCACATCAAGAGCGGCCGCCTGCGGGCGATCGCGGTGGCCGGCGACAAGCGTGCCCCCGGCTTCCCCGACATCCCCACCACCATCGAAGCCGGCCTGCCCAGCTATCAAGTGGCCACCTGGTACGGCTTGTGGGCTCCGAAAGACACCCCGAAAGAGGTGGTGACGAAGATGCAGGCCGACTTGCGCACCGCCTTCGACAGCAAGGAGATCGAAGCCGCGTGGACCAACATCGGCGCCGAGATCCCCACGCTCACCGGCCCTGCCTTCGGGGACTTCGTGAACGCCGAGATCAAGCGCTGGGCGGCGATCGTCAAGGCCGGCAACATCAAGCTGGATTGACGACATGCCGAGCATGGCCACCTTTGGCGCCACCGCGGGCCGTGTGTGGAACCGCAAGGCACAAAGCCGCCAGGCCCGGCTGCAGCGCGCCGCCGAACAGGTGGGCGTTCATGGCAAGCGTGTGGCACATGCGCAGATCGTGGCGCTGCTGCACGCCGTGCTCGAACCCGGCGACCGGGTGTGCCTGGAAGGCAACAACCAGAAGCAGGCCGACTTTCTCGCCCGCGCGCTGGTGCAACTGGATCCTCAGCGGGTGCACGGGCTGCACATGGTGCAATCGGTGCTCTCGTTGCCGGAGCATCTGGATGTGTTCGAAAACGGCATCGCCGCCAAGCTCGACTTTTCCTTCTCCGGGCCGCAAGGCGCGCGCCTGGCGCAGTTGCTCGCGCGCAATCGGCTGCAGATCGGCGCCATCCACACTTACCTGGAGCTGTTCAGTCGCTACTTCGTCGATCTCACGCCCAAGGTATCGCTGATCGCGGCGCAGGCGGCCGATGCGCAGGGCAACCTCTACACCGGCCCCAACACCGAAGACACACCCGCCATCGTCGAGGCCACTGCCTTCAGCGGCGGCATCGTGATCGCGCAGGTCAACGAGTTGATCGACACCCTGCCGCGGGTGGACATTCCGGCCGACTGGGTGGATTTTGTGGTGTTGGCGCCGCAGCCCAATGTCATCGAACCGCTGTTCACCCGCGATCCGGCGCAGATCTCCGAGATCCAGGTGCTGATGGCCATGATAGCCATCAAGGGCATCTACGCCGAGTACGGCGTGCAGCGCCTCAACCATGGCATCGGCTTCGATACCGCGGCCATCGAACTGCTCCTGCCCACCTATGGACAATCGCTCGGCCTCAAGGGCCGGATCTGCCAGCACTGGGCGCTCAACCCTCATCCGGCGCTGATCCCGGCCATCGAAGCGGGGTGGGTCGAGTCGATCCATTCGTTCGGCTCCGAACTCGGCATGGAAGACTACATCCGTGCCCGCCCCGATGTGTTTTTTACCGGCGCCGATGGCTCCCTGCGCAGCAACCGCGCCTTCTGCCAGGCGGCGGGGCACTACGCCTGTGATCTGTTCATCGGTTCCACGCTCCAGATCGATCTGGCCGGCAACAGCTCCACCGCCACCCTGGGCCGTATTGCCGGCTTTGGCGGCGCGCCCAACATGGGCGCCGATGCCCGCGGCCGGCGCCACACCAGCCCCACCTGGCTGCAGGCCGGCCGCGAGGCCCGGCAAGGGCTGCCGGGCGCGCGCGGCACGCCGCGTGGGCAAAAGCTGGTGGTGCAGATGGTGGAGACGTTTCGCGAGCACATGCAACCGGCTTTCGTTGACAAGCTCGATGCCTGGCAGCTCGCCGAGCAATCCGGCATGCCGCTGCCGCCGATCATGATTTATGGCGACGACGTGACGCACATCCTTACCGAAGAGGGCCTGGCCAATCTGCTGCTGTGCCGCACCGATGATGAGCGCGAGCAGGCCATCCGCGGCGTGGCGGGCTACACGCCGGTGGGCCTGGCGCGCGATCGGCGCATGGTGGAAAGCCTGCGGGCGCGCGGCATCATCCGCCGGCCGGCCGACATGGGGATCGACCCGCGCCACGCCACACGCAATCTGCTGGCCGCGCGTTCGATGCGCGAGCTGGTGCACGCCAGTGGCGGGCTGTATCGGCCGCCGACCCGTTTCCGCAACTGGTGAGGCATGGCGATGACAGGCATGGAAACCTTGCACTTCGAATTCGTCGGCCAGCGGCGCCCGGCAGCCTTTGCGCCGGTGCTGGTGGGCGTGGTGGCCTCCGGCAATCTGGAGGTGCTGATCGAGCCGGCGGCGTCGGATGTCTGCACCTTCACGATCGACACATCGGCGCGTGGTTTCGGGCCCATCTGGGAAGCGGTGGTGACCGACTTTCATGAGCGCCATGGCCTGGCGGGCGTGAGCTTGTCGATCAACGACATGGGCGCCACCCCGGCGGTGGTGAGCCTGCGGCTGGATCAGGCCGCCTCCGGCTTGTCTGGCGGTCAGCCATGAGCATCAGCTTCGCCGAATGTTCCGCCCGCGAGCGGCTCGACGGGCTGCTCGATGCCGGCAGTTTCCAGGAGTGGCTGCCACCGGCGGCGCGCGTGATGAGCCCGCATCTTGCGCAGCTCGGCGTGCCATCGGCGTTCGACGACGGTGTGGCCATCGGCAGCGCGCGGATCGGCGGCCACGCCGTGTTCGTCGCCGCGCAGGAAGGTGCGTTCATGGGCGGCGGCGTGGGCGAGGTGCATGGCGCCAAGCTCACCGGCCTGCTGCGGCGGGCCTTGCGCGATCGGCCCGCCGCGGTGCTGCTGTTGGCCGAGTCCGGCGGGGTGCGGCTGCACGAGGCCAATGCCGGCCTCATCGCGGTATCCGAAGTGATGAGAGCGGTGCTCGATCTGCGCGCCGGCGGCATCCCGGTGATCGTGCTCATCGGCGGCGCCAACGGCTGCTTCGGCGGCATGGGCATCGTGGCCCGCTGTGCCGATCACATCGTGATGAGCGATATCGCGCGGCTGTCGATGTCGGGGCCTGAAGTGATCGAGGCCTCCTACGGTGTGGAAGAGTTCGATTCGCGCGACCGTGCGCTGGTGTGGCGCACCACCGGGGGCAAGCACCGCTACCTCACCGGCGACTGCGATGTGCTGGTCGACGACGATGTGGCGGCGTTTCGCGAAGCGGCCATCGATGCCGTGGCCACCTACCGCGAAAGCGCCGCGCAGGGTGTGTCGAACGCCCCCACGTTGCAGACTCTGTTGAAAGAACACGCGCTGTTGGCGCGGCGCGTGGCACAAGCGCCCGCGGGCGCGGATGCGGTGGCGTTGTGGCGCAGCCTGGGCGTGCAGGATGCCGAGCGGGTGCCCGATCTGGATGCGGATGCCGTGCGCGCCTTGCGGCCGCCGACCTGAGGACTCAATCCATGGACTGGAACACCCTGGCTGTTGCGCTGTTCGGCCCGTCGCACGGCATCACCGCCGATGGCGATTTTCTGCAAGGCATCGTGCCCTTCGAGGGGCAGCCGATCCGCATCGTCGGCACCACCCGCCATGCGCCGATCGGTGTCGACATGGCGCTCCGGCAAGCCAGCGCCGTGCTCGATACCGTGGCCCAACACCCGGGCATGCCGATTCTTTTGCTGATCGATACCCAGGGCCAGCAATTGCGCCTGCGCGACGAATTGCTGGGTATCAACCGGGCGATGGCGCATCTGGGCTGCTGCATCGATCTGGCGCGGCGCCAGGGCCACCGCGTCATCGGGCTGGTGTATGACCAGGCGCTCTCAGGCGGCTTCCTCACCTCGGGTTTGATCGCCGATGGCTGCTATGCGCTGCCCGAGGCCGAGATCCGTGTGATGCGCATTCCGGCGATGGCGCGGGTGACGAAGATCTCCGAAGAGCGGCTGACCGAGCTGTCGCTGGCCAACCCGGTTTTCGCCCCGGGCGTGGCGAACTATGTCGCGATGGGCGGCATTCGCTCGCTGTGGGCTGGCGATCTGCGGGCCTGCCTGGCGCAAGCGCTGCAATCCACGCCGACGGCTGACGAGCGCGCGCAGGATGGCGCGCTGCGCGGCGGGCGCCGGCTGGCCGCGTCGGTGGAGGCTCAGGTGCTGGCCGCCTGAGGCATGCGATGGGAGTGCCGGCGCGTCATCAACTGGTCTGGCTCCGTGCGGCCGGCTGGTCCGGGCTCGACGCGCAAGTGGTGGACGACGATGCACGGGCTTGCGTGTCGTACTGGGCGCATCACGGTTTGCCCCTGGTCGTCACCCAGCAAACGATGGGCACTGGCCCCTTGCCTGGCGGCGACACCTTGGCGCTGGGGCTGGCGGGGCCGCAACGGTGGGGGCGCCGCCGCATCGCGCTGCGGGTGCCAACTGCCGCCGTGGATCGCTTCGGAGCGTTTCCTCTGGCACGCGATGTGTCGGCTTGGCTGCCAGGCTCCGCAGTGGCGCAATGGCTCGACCTGTGCAACGCGCTTGATCACCTTGGCGTGTCCGCACGCGTGCATGGCAGTTATGGCTGGCAAGTTCTGACGGGGCTCGACTACTTGCGGCCAACGTCCGATCTCGACCTGCATGTGCCCATCCACGATGCACGGACCGCCGATGCGGTGATGAACCTGCTCAACAGAGTGCCGTTCGCCACCCCCCGACTGGACGGAGAACTCATCTTTGCCGACGGCGCCGCCGTGGCGTGGCGCGAGTGGCACCAGTGGCGCCAGGGGCAGGTGGACCGCGTGCTCGTGAAGCGGCCCGGTGGCGTGGCGCTGGAGCGCGGCGAGTCCATCGCATGAACGTGACGATGCAGGCCCATGCGCAAGACCAGCTGCACCTGCGGCCAGGTGCCATCGCGAGTCAACTCCAAGCCATTGGCCGCGCCGCGACGACCGCGCTCTACGACGAGCTGCGGCTGGATCCCAAGCCCGGCCTCGTCTCCTTTGTCGACACCGGCAGCCACACCGACATGAACGGGCAGACCTTCATGCGCAGCCTGTTCGCGCTGCGCCACTACTTTGCGCGCATCGCGGCGGCGGGCGCGCACAGCGCCCCGTTTGCCGCACTGCAGACGTTGGGCGTGGCCGCGGAGGCCCGCATGCTGCGGGCCACCGCCGGCATCAACACCCACCGTGGCGCCATCTTCACGCTGGGGCTGCTCTGCGCGAGCGCGGGTGCGCTGGTGGCACAAGGCTCGCCCTTGACGCCCCACGCCGTGCGTGCCGCATTGCTCGAGCGCTGGGGCGCCGATTTGCGCCATCGCTGCCAGCACGCCGCGGCGTCGAACGGCCAGCGCGCTGCGCATCGCTACCGGCTGCGCAGCGCCGGCGAGGAGGCGATGCTCGGATTTCCGGCGCTTTTCGACATCACCTTGCCCGCCTTGCGTCAGGCCCGGATGCGCGGGCTCGACGTTCGCCGGGCGCGTCTCGATGCGCTGTTTCACGCCATGGCGGTGCTGGCCGATACCAACCTGGCGCACCGCGGCGGCTTGCCCGGGCTGCGCTTTGCGCAGGCATCGGCACGCGCGTTTCTCGACGCCGGTGGCGCGGGTGCCCCCGACGGCGTCGCGCAGGCGCAAGCCATCCACCGCGCCTTCGTGGCGCGGCGCCTGTCGCCGGGCGGCGCAGCCGACATGCTCGCGGCCGCCTGCCTGCTCGACAGGCTGTGCATCACGCCATGAGCCTGGCTTTGCTGTTTCCCGGGCAGGGCGTTGCGCATCCGGAGATGCTGCGCTGGCTGGACACCCATCCGCTGGCGCAAGCCACGTTGGCGCGCATGGCGGCAGACATCGGTGCCGACTGGCGCGCCCGGTTGGCCGACGCCGACTGGGCAACCGGCAACGGCGTCGCCCAATGCCTGTTGACCGGTCTGTCGCTGGCAGCCTGGCACACGCTGGCGCCGCAACTGCCCCAGCCTGTGGCCGTGGCGGGCTACAGCGTCGGCGAGTTGGCGGCGTGCGCCGCGGCCGAGGTGTTCGACACCAGCGATGCGCTGTGGCTGGCCCGGCGGCGCGCCCAGGCCATGGACGCGAGCGGGGCCGGCGCGGAGGGTGGCCTGCTGTCGGCTAGCGGCTTGTCCGAATCGGTGATCGCCTCGGTCTGCGAGCGGCTTGGTCTGGCGGTGGCGATCCACATCGGGCCTGATCGCTTTGTGCTGGGGGGCCCGTCTGCCGCGCTCGCGGTTGCCGCGCCGGAGCTCACTCGCCTCGGTGCGGAAGCGCAGGCGCTGCGGGTGCGGGTGGCCTCGCACACACCGGCGATGCGGGCCGCGGCCGAAGCCTTTGCGGCCCTCATCGAACCGCAGCCCTGGCGCGCCGCGCGCTCAACGGTGGTGACCAATCTCGATGGCGAAGGACAGCGCCAGCCGCAGGCGCTGAAGATCGCGCTCGCCGGCCAGATCGCCGCCACCGTGCAGTGGCACCGATGTTTGCAGACGGTGGCCGAGCGCATGCCGCGCTGCGTTCTGGAGGTGGGCCCGGGCACCACGCTGTCGCGGATGTGGGCGGCTCGCCATGCCGACATCCCGGTACGCTCCGTCGACGAGTTTCATAGCGCCGATGCGGTGGTGGCCTGGGTGCGCAAAGCGCTGGGTTGAGCTTTCAGCGGCGCATCGCAATCAACGTTTGCGCGCCAGCGTCAAGCCATCGCCGAGCGGCAGCAACGAGAGATCGACGCGCGCATCGCCGTGCAGTTTGATGTTGAGTGCCTGCAAGGCGAGCGTATCGGCCTCGGTGGATGGGCGGGCCACGGCGCCGCTCCACAGCGTGTTGTCGATCGCGATGAGCCCGCCGGTGCGCAGCAGCTTCAGGCAGCGCTCGAAGTAGGCGTCGTAGCCCACCTTGTCGGCATCGATGAAGGCAAAGTCGTACGCGCCGGCTTCGCCGGCGGCCAGGCGAGCATCGAGCGTTTGCACCGCGGGCGCCAGTTTCAGATCGATCTTGTGCGCCACGCCGGCCCGCTCCCAGAAGGGCTTGCCGACGCGGGTGAACTCATCGCTGATATCGCAGGCCAGCAGCCGGCCGTCGTCGGGCAGCGCCGAGGCCACGGTGAGGGCGCTGTAGCCGGTGAACACGCCCACTTCAATGGTGCGGCGCGCACCGAGCAGCTTCACCAGCATCGCCATGAACTGCCCTTGCTCCGGCGAGATCTGCATACCGGCGTGCGGGTGGTCACGCGTGGCCGCGCGCAGGGCGGCCTGGGCCGGATGCTCGCGCAGCGAATGATCGAGCACGTATTGGTAAAGCGTGTTGTCGAGGTTCAGGGTGCGGTTGGACATGCGCTGGCTCCTGGATGGATCAAAGTGGTCAGTCCTCGAGGTTTTCGTGGTGCGCTACCGCACCTTGTTTCCAGAAGGCGGCGGCCCGGATCGCATGGCGATCGACGCCTTTTTCTTCAACCAGCACACGGCGCAGCGCGGCCATCGCGCCGGCCTCTCCAGCGCACCAGGCGTAGCCTTCACCGGCGGGCAGGCTCAGGGCGCGCACGGCGGCGATCAGGGCATCCGAATCATCCACCCATTGCACGCTCAGCGCCGCGGCGCTGTGCAACACGCGCCGATCGCCCGCATCGGGCACCTGCAGCACCACGATCGCGCGCACCCCGGCCGGCAGCTCTTCGAGCCGGCGTGCGATGGCGGGCAGGGCGGTTTCGTCACCCGCCAGCAGGTGCCATTCGCAATCGAGCGGGATGATGAACGAGCCGCGCGGGCCGGCTACCGTCAGAAGCTGGCCGGGCTCGGCCTGGGCCGCCCAGTTGGCCAGCGGGCCATCGCCATGCAGCGCAAACTCGATCGTCAGCTCACCGGCCGCGGCGTCGTAGCGGCGCGGTGTGTAGTCGCGCCGCACCGGCTCCTCGGAGCCGGTATCGAGAAACAGCTTGACGTGATCGTCGAACGACGCGCTGACAAAATCGACGAGCGACTCGCCCGCCAGGGTGACGCCGCGAAAATGCGGGCCGAGCGTGTCGACACGCACCACGCGCAGGTCGCGCCGTTTGGTTTCGTGGCGCACGCGTTGCACGCGCCGGGTGGATTCCACTGCTGTCATTCGCAACCTTCCTAAATAGTTGACAATATCTCCTATCATGCGCAAAGTAATTGATAATGTCAACCATTCGCAAGGGACGGGACGTTCGGCGAGGTCGGGCAATCCGGCGGAAGACGACCCGCTCGAACTGATCCACACCGTGATGCATCAGTTCAGGTCGCTGCAATACCAAGTGCTGCGCGATGGCCCGCACCACATCACCCACATGGAGAGCAAGGTGCTGGGCTACATGGCGCGGCACCCCGGCGCCACCCAAAGCGATCTGGCGCGCGACAGCGGGCGCGACAAAGCCCAGCTCGCGCGGCTGATCAAGGCCTTGCGCGATCAGGGCCTGCTCGGCGGCGAAGCGGATGAAGCCGATCGCCGCCAGGTGCGTTTGACGCTCACTGCCGATGGCTCCTCGGTGCTGGCCGTGCTGCAGCAGCAATCCAAACGCCTGGCCTCGAAAGCCGTGGCCGGTTTGCAGGCGGCGGAACGTCGGCAACTCGTGGCGTTGCTGCATCGCGTGAGGGCGAACCTCGATTCACCGATCTGAAGCGGCGGGGTTCGAGGCTTCGATATCAGCCATCAGCGACTGGAAGCGTTTGGAATCGCGCAGCAGGCGCCCGCCCAACTCGCGCAGCCGATCCACCGCTTCGTCAGGCAACCTGAAGCTGGTGGGCAGATTCATGAAGTAGGCGCGTTCCTGAGCATCGACGACCGCATCGAAGCTCACGTCGATCGTGTCGAAGCTGACTTCCTGCACCGCCGCATCGGCTTCGGCTGCGCTCATGCCTGCGACGCGCTTCTCGGCCACGGCCATGCGGCGCTGGCTCGCCCAGCGCTGGGCAATGTCCTTCAGCAGCTCCACCGATTCGTAGGAGAAGTGATCGATCGGCACGCTCGACGATTGCAGCAGCTCGGCGACCAGACCGGGCGGCGTGGCGCTGCGATCCCAATCGGTGCTGGGCGCCGAGCGCGAATTCACCGCGATCACCACGATGTGGCGCAGCTTGGAAAAGTCGGTGACCTTCTTGAAGGCCGGGCTGGCCTCCATCTCCTCGAAGGCTTCGAGCATGCCGCGCAGACCCAGGTTGTCGGACACCCCGCCGTCCACCACATGCAGGTACGGCCGGTTGGTGCTGTCTTCGAAAGCCAGGATGTCGCGGTAGCGCAGCAGCGCACGGCCGGCGGGGCGGTTGGGGTTGTCCTTGCGCGCCACGTCTTTCACCCAGGCCGGGTACTGTGCGCCGCAGCGGCCGCCATAGTTGCGAAAGGTGACGGGCGTCAGCAATACCGGCACGGCCGACGACGTGGCCGCCGCGCGCGCCAGCCGCACGCTGCCG
>JANMAS010000514.1:0-3200 GCA_031359975.1 Burkholderiales bacterium | reverse complement strand
CCGCCGTACCCACCGACGCGCAAGCCTCGTACGTGATCGGCCTGGGCCTGCACGATGCGCTGCAGCACGCCGTGCCCGGCCTGCCCGCCGATCGCTACCCTGAACTCGCCAAACGTTATCGCCACCACTACATCGAGCGGCAGCACGAGCTGGCGTTTTTCCCCGGTACTCACGACATGCTGCTGGCGCTCAAGGCACGCGGCCATCGTCTGGCGATCGCGACCGGCAAGGGCCGATCCGGCTTGAACACCGCGCTCGACAGCGTGCAGCTGCATCATCTGTTCGACGCCAGCCGTACCGCCGATGAAACGTTTTCCAAGCCGCATCCGCGCATGCTGCTGGAGTTGATGGACGAGCTGGGCGTGTCGGCGCACCGCACCTTGATGATCGGCGACACCACGCACGATCTGCAGCTCGCCGCCAACGCCGGCACCGCATCGCTCGCGGTGAGCTTCGGCGCCCACGAGGCCGAAGCCTTCGAGACGATGTCGCCACTGGCGGTGGTGCACTCCACCGCCGAGATGCACGACTGGCTTCTGCGCCATGCCTGACGCGCTTCGGCCCGCGGCGCCTGCCGCGCCATGGCAGGCGGTCTGTGCCTCGGCCGACCTGCTGGATGGCGGCCGCGCCCGTGTGTTCGACGTGCTGCTGTGGGGCCAGCCGGCTCGCGCCTTCGCGCTGCGTTTCGACGGCCTGGTGGTGAGCTACCTCAACCGCTGTGTGCATGTACCCACCGAGATGGATTGGCAGGAAGGCGAATTCCTCGACGGCGACAAACGCTGGATCGTCTGCTCGATCCATGGCGCCACCTATGAGCCGTCGAACGGCCGCTGTGTGGGCGGCCCCTGCGGCCGAGGGCGCCTGATGGGCCTGGACGTGCAGGAAGTTGGCGGCCAGGTGTATTGGTATCCTTCCCTGGACATCCGGCCCTTTTCATTCGACGAGCCGGCAGCACAAAGCACACACCATGAACCAGACGCCTGACGATCCCTCCAACATGGCCGGCGCACCGGGCGATCCGCCCGGTCAGCCGGCTGTGGCGCCGTCATCGCCGTCACCTTCCACCGCTGCCGCCACATCAACACCCTGGCCTGACGATCGAGGCCCTGGCCTGGAAGCCGTGGCGGCGCAATTGGTCAAGGAGCTGGTGCGCGAACGGCGTGGCGAGCGCCGCTGGCGGATCTTTTTCCGCCTGGCCTGGTTTCTCCTCGTGCTGGCCATCGTGTGGGGCGTGGTGGTGGCCAGGTCCAGCCAACCGGCGCAGGGCAGCAGCACGCCGCATACCGCCTTGGTGGAGGTGCGCGGCGAGATCGCGCTGGATTCGCAAGCCAACGCCGAGAATATCGTCGCCGCGCTGAAAAGCGCCTTCGAAGACGACAACGCCCAGGCCGTGGTGCTGCGCATCAACAGCCCCGGCGGCAGCCCGGTGCAGGCCGGCATCATCAACGACGAGATCAAGCGCCTGAAGGCCTTGCACAAGAAGAAGGTGTATGCGGTGGTCGAGGAGATGTGTGCCTCGGGCGC
The DNA here is from genome assembly GCA_031359975.1 of Burkholderiales bacterium. GTDB lineage: Bacteria > Pseudomonadota > Gammaproteobacteria > Burkholderiales > Burkholderiaceae_C > JANMAS01. The sequence continues at coordinate 1,676 of JANMAS010000514.1, read as the reverse complement.
CTACTACATCGCGGTGGCCGCCGATGAAATCTATGTCGACAAGGCCAGCATCGTGGGCTCGATCGGCGTGTTGATGGATGGCTTCGGTTTCACCGGGCTGATGGACAAGCTGGGCGTCGAGCGGCGCTTGCTCACCGCCGGTGCCAACAAGGGCATGCTTGATCCCTTCTCGCCGCAAAACGAGAGCCAGCGCGCCTTGGCCCAGGCCATGATCGACGAGATTCACCAGCAGTTCATCGCCGTGGTGAAAGAAGGCCGCGGCGCGCGCCTGAAGGAAAACGCCGACACCTTCTCCGGCCTGTTCTGGAACGGTGAACAGGCGGTGAAGCTCGGCTTGGCCGACAGCTTCGGCAACCTGGATTTCGTGGCCCGTGAGGTGATCAAGGCCGAAGAGGTGGTCGATTACACGCCGCAGGAAAATGTGGCCGAGCGGCTGGCCAAGCGCTTTGGCGCGTCGATCGGCGAAGGGGCGGTGAAGGCGCTGGGCGCCCTGCGCCCTTTGCGCTGATCGGCCCTCAGAGCCAGCCGACCCGTCTCAAGCGCCAGTAGACCAAGGTGCAGGCGACCCCGATGGTGCCCAGCGCGGCCGGGTAGCCCCACATCCACTTCAGTTCGGGCATGTGCTCGAAGTTCATGCCCCAGATGCCGGCAAAGGCGGTTGCCACCGCAAAGATGCCGGCCCAGGCCGCCAGGCGCTTGGTGGTTTCTGATTCGTCGATCGTCACCAGCGACAGGTTCACCTGCATCACGGTGACGATGGTTTCGCGGATCGTATCCACCGCGATGTTCAGGCGCGCCAGGTGATCGATCACGTCGCGAAAGTATTCCTGGCTGTGCGCGCACACCAGCGGCACGCGGCCGCCGGTGAGCTTGTTGGTGGCATCGAGCAAGGGCGTGATCGAGTGCCGAAGCACCGTCACCCGGCGCTTGAGGTCGTACAGGCGCTGGATGATGGCGCGGCCGGCACCGGCGCTGAACAGATGCTCCTCGATCGTCTCCAGCTCGCTTTCCAGGCTGTCGACGATCGGAAAGTAGCGATCCACCACCGCATCGAGCAGGGCGTACAGCACAAAGCCGGTGCCCTGGCGCAGCAGGTCGGGTTCGTCTTCGCAGCGCTTGCGCACGCCGAGAAAGTTCTGGCTGCTGTCGATGCGCACCGAGAGAACGAAGTTGGGGCCGGCAAACACCGCCAGCTCGCCCACGTGCAACTCGCCGTCGCGCAGCTCCGGCATGTGCGCCACGATGAACAGCGTGGCGCCGTATTCTTCGATCTTGGGGCGCTGATGGCCGTGCCGCGCGTCTTCGACCGCCAGGTCGTGCAGGCCGAATTCCTCCTGCATCTGGGTCAGCTCGTCGTCGGAGGCATCCTTCAGGGCCACCCACACAAAACAACCCGGTTTGACGAGGTAGTCGCTGATGTCTTCGACCGGGATGTCGGCAAGCTTGGTGCCTTGCTGATAGACGACGCAGTTGATGAGCATGGCGTGTTGGCTGGTGGTGTGCGGTGTCGTTGAACAGGCGCAATCTTGTCACGCTTGCGCGCGGCCGCGAGGAAGATCGCACAATGGCGGAACCTGCTTTTGGAACTGGAGAAAAACATGAAGGGTGATCCCACCGTCATTGCGTATTTGAATGCGCAGCTGAAGATGGAGCTGACAGCCATCAACCAGTATTTT
>JANMAS010000499.1:0-72056 GCA_031359975.1 Burkholderiales bacterium | reverse complement strand
CTGACCTCAACTTCTCGAACCGCCCGGTGCGGACCCGCATGCCGGGTGGTGTGGGAGGGGCCCGGCGCGAGCCGGCCCCTATCCCGAATGGCTCGTCGCAGCTGTTTGAACGGAGAGAGCGAAGCGAACGCAGTGAGTTTTGCGACGCGACCCCGGCCCGAGCATCGGAGTGCAGTCGGTGCGCAGCGCCGACCGCCACAGCATGAGCCCCCACCGAATACCGCCTGCCGCGACGCGCCACCTCACCCCACACGCAAACGGACTTGTAGAACCCCCCCGTCAACTCAAACTCAGCTTCCGCCCAAACGGTTGCACCGCCGCAGCATGCGATTCAGGCACGGCCCAGAGCACCGGGCAACATGGCCGAAAGCGCGCCGGGCCATCGAGATCGGTGAGCACGACGATGATGTCGGGCTTGTGCGTGTCGGCTTCTTCAAGCAGGGGTGTGAAATCGGTGCCGCCGCCGCCGTTGAATTGGATCTCTTGCAGGTTGGCCCGGCCCGGTTCGAAGTGCGCCACGCTTTGTACATGGTCGTCGCCGATCACCAGCGTCAGGCCGGCTTCGAGGCGCCGCGTGATGGCTTCGATCTCGCGTGCAAACCTTGTCATCAGATCGTTCTCGATCGAGCCCGATACATCCACGATCACCACCAGGCGCGGCACGGCTTTCGAGGGGCTGAAGCCGGGCTCGAAGGGCATGCGCCGGCCCGGGCCGCAGCGGCCTTGATTGGCCAGGTACGAGCGTGAAGGGCGTGACCAGGAGACATCGAGCCGCGGTGAGAGGCTGCGTGCCAGTTGCGTGCGCAGCACCTGTTCCCACGGGGTGCGGGTGCGCGGTAGATCGGCGATCAGGGCGCGCAGCATGGAGTGGGCGCCATCGCTGGTGTGGGCGCGCAGGATGCGTTCGCTCCATTGGCGGGCTTCGTCGGCTTCGGCTTCCGGCGCCTCTTGCGCATCGGGGCTGAGCATCAGATCGGCGGGGGTTTGCTCACCGAGCGCTCGCACGCTGGCTGCGCGTGGGCCGTCGGCTCGCCGGCCATCCTGGCCTTGTGGTCGGCGATCGTCGATGGCGCGGTACAGGCGCTCCACATCCCATTCGAGCAGCGAGGCTTCCACGCCGGGGCCGGGGATCAGCGCGGCGGCGAGCAAACGATCCAGAAACACCGCTGTGGCGGGCAGCTGCAGCCAGCTCACGTGGCTGAGCGTGCTGTTGATGATGGCGTCTGCGCAGAGGTTGAACAGCCGCGGATCCACATCGCCCAGCCGATGCTGCAGATCGACAAAACGCTGCGGGTGGCGCAGCGCGATGCGCAGCACCTCGTGGGCCACGTGGCCGGTTTGCGCCGCCAGGGGCAGCGCCTCGAAGGTGGTGGCGTAGACGAGGGTGTGGCCGTCGGTGGCGATCGGGGCTTCGTTTGTGGCGGTGTGGTCGAGATCGCGGTGTTGCACCCACAGCGCCAGGCCGCCGGTGGAGGGCGCGAACTCCACCATGCGCTGGATGGCGCGCGTGCCACGGTGATCGTGCAGCGCGCTGGCCTCAGGCACCCGGCCCATCCTGGCGGCGCTGCTGCGCATAGCGGCGGTAGGCCGGGCTGTCGAGGATGGTGGTCTCCAGGCCGGCTTCGAGCGCCCTGTGCATCAGCAGCTCCATCGCCAGCGTCTGCGCCTCGCGCAGCGGCAGCAGCACCGGGCCGCGAATCTCGGGCAGTTGCTCGACGATCTCCAGCGCGCGCTCCAGCGCAGAGGCTTCGCGGCTGGCGGCCAGCAGGCCGTAGATCATTCCGTACAGGCCATCGAGCGTGCGCGGCAGCAGCGCCAGCGTGTCGGCGCCGCGGCGGCTGGCGAGCAGCCGCATCACATCCACCGCCGCCTGGATCTCCTTCAGCACGCCGAAGAATTCAGCCGCATTGGCGGCGCCGATGCGGCCCTGCACGAACACGCGTCTGGCGGCCTCGGAAAGGCCCGATCCGAGCACGTTGGAGATGTCTTCCCAGCCGCGCGGGCTGGCGCCGACGAGGTGATCGCCGGCAAGCTGGGCCTGCGTATCGTCGAGCCTGTCGGGCCGTACCCGCAAGTAGGCCATCACCTCGGGCGCAAAGCCCATCGCCACGGCGTGATCGAGAAAGGCATCGATGGTCGTCTGGATGTTGAAGTGGAACATCCGGTCGGCCAAGGCGGTGCCCATGTCGTGCGACACGGCACCATGAAAACTGGCGTTGCCGGCGGCGATCACCTGCCAGCCGTCGGGCAGCCGGTAGTTGCCCACCCGGCGATCGAGGATCAGCGAATAGGCCGAGATCTGCAGCCGCTGGTCGGCGGCGGTGAGCTCGTCGAGAAAGAGGATGCCGGCGGGCTGATCGGCGGTGGGTAAAAACTCCGGCGGAAACCACACCGTCTTGGCGAGCACGTCGTCGGCATAGATGGCGCCGCGCAGATCCACCGGCTCGATCGTGGTGAGCCGCAGATCAACCAGCGGCACGCCAAAATGCGCCGCCACTTGCCGCACCACAGACGACTTGCCCACACCGCGTGCGCCCCACAGCATCGATGCGCGCCGACGCAGCCTGGCATCACCATACTGCTCGATCAATGCCGCCTTGGCCGCCGCGATCGAAACGGGCGGGATGTTCAACGGATTACCGAGCATCGCCTTGATTGCCTCGCGCCACACGCCATGCGGCGGCGTTGAACGGCCTGGGCCACGGCGGGATCTCGAAGCGCGGCAGCTCCTGCAGCTTGAAGCTCAGCGCCAGCACCGCGATGGGCACGTAATGCAGCGCCATCATCAGGCCCGAACGCTCCTCGCCGATGAGGCGCGGCAGCAGCAGTGCGACGGCGATCAAGGCGATGGCGGTGAGCGAGGGGATGGCGCGCCGAAACACCACACCCCAGCGCGCCCACACACAGCGTTGATGAAACCGGCGCGGCGGCTCGGTCATCACCCGGGCGAGGTGCTGCGCGGCTTGTTCGAGCGCGCGCTCGGCGTGGCGGCTGCGGCGAGGCGCGGCACCGCGCAGCCGCAGCTTGCCGGCCCAGCCGATCTCCTTTTGCACGAGACGAGACCAATCCCAGCCCAGCACGGCGAGCAGGTCTTCCGGCAGGGCCAGCGTGTCGCCGCCGGTGGCCAGCAAGGTGATCTCGGCGGGCGTGCCGCGCATGTCGGGCAGATGCAGCGTGAGCGTCAGGCCGTCCACCCGGGCCTCGCCTCGGCACAGGATCAACGGCGGCTGATTGGCTGGGGACTCGGCGGTGGGTGAGCCCAAGGTATAGCTGCGGGCGATCACATAACCCGGTCCACCCTGAAACTGGTGCTCGGGCGGGATGGCATCGACTTGCGCTAGCAGCGCGCCCGCCTGGGGGCCCACCGCCAGCAGCGTGGCCTGCAGGCCTTGGCCGCTGGTGAGCGCGCGGGTGAGCCGGAAGCTGCCGCCTTCGCGCGCTTCGAGCTGCAGCGCTTCTTGCAGGTTCAGGCCGGTGGCGGGCTCGCTGGCCAAATCGACCGGCTTGAAAGCCAGCCTGCGCTCGATGCGATTGCTGGCGGCCAGATCGACATGGCGGCCCGCGCGGGCAAACGGCTCAACCAGGCCGAGGATGTCGTGATGAGTAAGCGGAGGCAACAGCACAAATGCGACCCTGACGAATCTCGCTGCGCCATTGTGCGCTGCCCCGGCCCTGCGGCGAGGCAGGCTCAACCCCTATCGCACGGTGCCTGTTTCAGTTGCCGCCGCGCGGCGCCGATAACCGGTGGATAGCTCTCACTCGAACAAAGGTTTCGCCATGGATGCACTCGCCCCTTCCGCTGTTTCCAACGCCTCTGCCGCCAATCTGGGCACGGTGCAAGGCGCGGCTGCCGTGTCGGTGCTGAAGAAGGCAATGGACATCCAGGCCTCCTCGGCGGCGCAGTTGATCCAGGCCTTGCCGATGCCCGCGTTGGCCACCTCGGGCAGCGTGGGGACGCGGCTCAACGCTGTGGCCTGAGCCGCAGGTCAAAATCCGTCGAGCACCACACGATACTCATGGCGTGACCGATCCCCAAGGCTTCAAAGGCAACAAGGCTTCTTTGCCCAGCAAACCCTGCGAGGTGTGCGGCCGGGCGATGGTGTGGCGCAAGAGCTGGGCGAAGAACTGGGACGCGGTGAAGGTGTGCTCCGACGCCTGCCGGCGCCGCAAGGCCGTGCGCCCGCCGCGTTGACGCGCTGATCTGCGCGCGGCCGGTCGGCGATATGCGGCGGGTTCGAATCACACCAGCTTGGGCCACTCGGCGCGCGCCGATTTCGATCAGCGCCTGATGCACGCACAGGCTCGCCGATCTGGGGGCGTAGTAGAGATCGATCATGTCGGCCTCGCTGAGGTTGTCGGGCATGGGCCCCCATGATCCTCGATGCAATCGATGAACACACGCAGCTTGCGCGGCCAAAAGCCGATCCGGCCCACGCGCGAGATGGCGCGCAGGCCGGAACGGATCACCGGCCCGCAGCGGCTACGGGCTCGTGTGATAGTGCAGAACGATGCTCTTGACGCTCACATTATCGAGGTTGCCAGCCTGCGGCCCCGCGTCGCCGGTCACGCTTCGGACGCAGATCATCAGCTGGTTCGTGCCCGTCAGCAGCAGGCCGCTGGAGAACGCGATGTGGTTCGCGGCCCACTCCCCCGACAGGTTGTCGTCGTCATGCTCGCGCAGGAAGTTGAGGGATGCCGGCTGGTTGCCATCGGTGTCATTGGGGGTGCAGACGGTGGTCGGCGGGTTGACGTAGACCTCGTTGAAATTGAACACGACGCCCAGCGCATCGAGGTCCAGCACCGCACTGTTCGACGGCGTCGTCGAGCGGTCCAGGGTGTTCGGAAGGGTGAAGTTGACGAGCAGCCTGGGCGTCACATCGTCCAGATTGGCCTGCGAGCGCTGGAGGGTGATGAAGTCGGCGGCCGCGTTCGCGCACGACCATCCGGCCGCCAGCAACATCACGACCGGAAGTGCTTTCAGAACTCTCATGGTTATCTCCAAGGTGGGGGTGGGGCGACCGAAATTGATCACCTTGGAGAGAAGAACGGGATGAGAGGCACCAATCCGGCCATGGCTGGCCATGCAATCGGTGACTGCCGGCCGTTATCGCGGTCGGCTCAAGGCTTCGGCATGGCCTTTGAAGGCGTCGCGCTGGAACCAACGCACGCCTTACCAGCCGCTCGACCCCACCCCGCCCTTGAACGGCCCCACCACCTCCGGCGTGATCCACCCTGCGTAAAACTCCCCCGGCTGCGGCAGTACGCGGATGCCATCGACGTGGCACGCCAGGCGCGAGGGGTAAAAAGAGATGAGGTCGCGCAGCGCGGCAAACTCTGGAAAGGGATCGTCGTACGACCAGGCCGCGGCAACCAGGCGCCGCTCACCGGTTCTCACCGTCCAATGGCGGGCCCGGCCTTTCCATTCGCACAGCGAAGATCCCAGCGCCGCCGACAGAAGATCCACGCGCACATCCTGCGGCGGCAGGTAGAAGGTGGGTGGACTCGCGGTTTCGAGCACACGCATCGCACGGCGTGTGCGGGCGATTTCGATGTCGCCGGCGAACACTGTCACTTCGCGCGCATCGCTTACCAAGCGGGGCGGGCGCGGGTAGTCCCACACCGATTCCTGGCCGGGGGCCGTGGGCAGCGCGAAGGGCGGGCGCTCCTGGCCGCGGTAGAGCCACTGCCATGACGCGGTCAAGGCAAGGTTATTCACTCAGGCGTCCGCCGCCACCTTCGGCGCGATCGTTGCCTGAGGCCCGCGCGAGCGCATGCCCCAGGCCCACAGTTTCTCGAACGGCAGCGGCAGCACCAGGAACACATGCTCGACGGTCGCCAGGCTGAGCAGCGTGGCCAGCAGGGTGAGCGAGGCTTCGTGGAAATCGTCCACGCCCGGCACCATCGCGGCTTGCCACAGCGGTACGGCAAACGCAGTGGCGGCGATCACCGAGATCGGGAGCAGGCCGTTCATCGGGCGGCGCGCGAAATAGGTTTGCAGGTAGCGCAGGTGATCGGGCAGGAAGCTCTCGTTCAGGTTGCGCACACCGAGGAAGACGTTGAGCTTGGCGCTTTGACGCATCGTCCACAGGATCAGGTAAGTCCACCAGCCGGTCTGGTTGGGCGCGCCCCAGCTCACGGCCAGCACGGCGGCGGCGAGCACCACGAGGGCCAGTTCGTGGTGGTTGATGGCCTGGATCGCCAGCCAGGCACGGCGCCAGCCACGGGCCTGCGGCGGGCAGGGCTCGCGTCGTGAGCCGGTGACATAGCCGAGCAGGAAGGCCACCTCCTGCCAGGCCCAATCCAGCAGCGCGCAGGCGAAGGCGCAGTAGGCGCCCTGCACGGTGGTTTGCTGGCTGCTGGCGGCCAGGCCGCCAAAGCCCAGCAGGCACAGCACGGTGGCGCCGCCCATCGTCCACTTGAACGTCTTGCGCGGCAGGCCGTCGAGATACAGGATCACACCGGTGCTGAACCACCAGACGAACAAGGTGAACAGCAAGGGCCAGGTGATCTGCTGCATGACGACGATGCCTTGGGGCGCGGGATCGTTGCCTTACCAGGCGGGCGCGAGGCGCACCTGCTGCGGCAGATCGTGGCGCTTCACCGGCAGCAGGTACATGCGTGCAAACGTGGCGGCACCGGCCACCGCCCAGGCCGCGTGTTTGACACGGCCGATCACACCACCGCGTGCCTTGGCCGCGGCCGCGGCGGTGCCGATGCGCACCAGGCGATCAAGCCCCGCGCGGAAGGCCGGGTGTTCGAGATCCAGCGTGATCGGGAACACCTGCTTCGAGATCTCGGAGGTGATGTGCAGCACCTTCATGTCGTACTCGGTGGAATCAAGCCCCATCGCGTGGTGCAGCGCCGGCCGCATGTGATCGCGCACGTACATCGTGGCAAACACGGCCAGCAGGAAGAAGCGAATCCACAGCACGTTGCCGCCGCGCAGCAGGTGCGGGTTGGCGCGCATGATCAGCGCGAACGATTCGCCATGGCGGAATTCATCGTTGCACCAGCGCTCGAACCAGCGAAAGATCGGATGAAAGCGCTTCTCGGGGTGCCGCTCGAGCTGGCGGTAGATGGCGATGTAGCGCGCGTAGCCGATCTTCTCGGAGAGGTAGGTGGCGTAGAAGATGTACTTGGGCTTGAAGTAGGTGTAGGCCTTGGTGCGCTTGAGGCCGCCGAGATCCACGCCGAGGCCGTAATCCTTGAGCGACTGGTTGATGAAACCGGCGTGGCGCGATTCGTCGCGCGCCATGTAGGTCATCAACTGTTTGATGTCGGGGTTGGTGACGTTTTTCTTGATCTCGTTGTAGAGCACGCAGCCTGAGAATTCCGACGTGATCGAGCTGATGAGGAAGTCGAGAAACTCCTGATGCAACTCAGGCGGCAGCTGCTTCACTTCGCGGTCGAACTCCGCATTGCGCTGGAAGTGATCGTGGTTGTTGTCGCCTTCGTATTCGGCCAGCAGCGCATCCCACTCGGTGCGCAAGGCGCTTACGTCGAGGCGATCCATGGCCGCGAAATCGGTGGTGTAAAAGCGCGGGCTCAACAGGGAGTCAGCGCGCGCGCGCTCGGTGGAACTGGCGCTGGTGCCGGCCGGCAGAAGCGGCTGGGCGGCTGCGGCTGCGGCGGCGGCGGCGGCGGGCGCGAGGGGATGCATGAGATCGTCCATGGGCGAGGGTACTTTCAGTTGGCGGGCAAAGCCATCAGACGGCTGAATTCAGCCGCATTCGTCGGGCCGAAAGATTCGAGATCCACCTGGCGATTGGTGGCCGGATCGCGCAGCGTGAGGCGGCCATCCACACGGCCGATGAGCTGAAACGGCTGCGTCTGCCCGATGCCATCGAGCTTACGGGCGCGCGCCAGCCCGCGCAGGGTGCCGCGCACAAAACCGCTCTGGCCGGTGATGGCATCGATCTGATGGCCGGTGCTGGCATCGATGACGGCGATGCTGCCATCGGGGCGATCTTCGAAGCGCAGCTCGCGCGTCACGGCGGCGGCGGCGTCGGGCGTGTGGATGTCGATGCCGGACAAGCGCACCAGCGACACGGCCGCCAGCGCCACCAGCACCAGCGCGATCATGGCCATCAGCGGGCCACGAGGCAGTGCTTGTTCGTCGTGGGGATGCGGATGCGGTGCGGGGGTGCTCATCGTGCTGCCTTGTGATCGTTGCTTATCGCGATGCTTTCAACAGGTCGGTTGCCAAACCGCCGGGGGTGGCGGATCGCGCCGGCCTGGGCATGCGGACGTCCGGCGCGGTGGCTTGCGGTTGCGCTTCCACCTCGGCCAGCGAGGCGCCGCGCACGGCGGTCCAGGCCTGGGCGAGCAGGCCGGCCAGGTGCTGGGCATCGGGCACGCATCGCAGCATGGGTTGTGGCTTGGCCACCTGCCACGGCCGCGCGTGCGGCCACAGGTGGAACCACGCGATGCGATCGCTGCCGCCGATCGTGAGCGGGATGTCGCCGATGCCGTCGCGGTGCAGCTTGAGGCCGGCGGCATCGAGGCTGCGCAGGGGCAGATTGAAGGTGACGCTGAGCACGATGCCGATGCGCATCACCACGCGCTTGTCGGTGAGTGTGTACACCGTGGTGCGGGCGGTGAGCCAGGCCAGCACAAGCACCAGCGCCAGCGCCACGGCGCCCATGGCCGCGAACCACAACGCTGCCACGGCGGCGTCGGTGGTGCTGCCACCTTGCCACAGCACCGCCACCACACGCGCGGCCGTCAACGCACCGAAGTAGATCGTCAGGCTGCGCAGATGGAAGGCACGGCGAGCCAGCTCGCGCAGGTCGGGCGAGCCCTGCCACAGCAGCTTTTCACCCGCGGGCAGCGGCTCGGGCAGGCCATGCGCCGCCTCGAATTCGTGCTCGGGCGAGACATGCGGCCCGGTGGTCTGGGCCGATGGGGGTTTGGCAACAGCACGGAGTTTCACAGCAGCGGCTCCTGCCGGTCGGGCGTGGCGTACAGCATGCCGGCGCCGTAGTAGGCCATGATCTTTTCTTCTTCGAGCAAGGTCACCTGATCGGCCTGCCTGGTGGTGGGCACGTTGGCGAACTGCGCGCCGGTGATGGCCGAGACGGTGACGCCGCGGCGGTTGATCTTGGTGAAGTTGATCGGCAGCAGCACACGGTGCTTGCCGGCGCCGGAGCCGGTTTCGACTTCGATGTAGCGAAACAGCATTTCAGCGCGATCCACCCACAGATCGGTGACGGTGCCGCCGGGCTTGCGATCGGTGCCGAATACCGTCATGCCACGTGGATCATGATCCTTGCCATCGACATCGAAACCGTCGCCGGCCGCGCGCAGCGGCACGATGCGAGGCGTGCCTTCGAGCGTGGTGTCGGGCCGGTCGGCCCGATCGGCATAGGAGCCCGGGCCCACGTTGGCGAGCATCGGGTCACCGATGGGCACCATCGGCGCGCCGAGGTGGTTGGCGCTGGGTTCGGCATTCATCCGCTGGGGGGAAACCTTGTTGTTGGGCGCGCTCACCACTTCGCCACTGGCCAGGAGAAAGGTCTTGGGTTTCGGAATCGCCGGCCACCCCTGGACGATGATGCGTCCGCCGGAGCGATCGGATTCCAGCGGGTAACCCTCGCGCTTGTTCTCGCGATGGAGGTAGTAGATCAAGCCCGCAAAGAAGATCCAGAACGCGTACAGCACGAGCTGGGCGACGTCGATATACGGGGTGATGGCGCCTGTGGGCATGTGCTTTTCTCCTGGAATGAAATCAGCCTGGGAATTCGGCCATGCCGAACTTGCCCGGCCGTGCGGTTGAAGGCGCCGCCGCGCGGCGAACCAACGGGCCGATCGCCACCAGCGTGGCGAAGAGCAGATAAATTTCGATGTGATAGACAAAGCTATAGCCGGTGGCCGGGTTGGCCAGCGCGGTGCCGAGCACGCCTTCGGTGGCCAGGTGCGAGATCACGTCGCGCAGCGCGCCACCGAGCGCGATGGCCACGCCGGCGCAGGTGGCCTGCACCGCACCCCAGGCGCCCAGCGCCAGGCCATGCAGGCCATCGGATTCGAGGTTCATCGCAGCGGTGAGCGTGCCCACCGAAAACAGGCCGCCGCCAAAGCCGATCAATGTGGCGCCGATGCGAAAAAGCCCCGGCGAGTTGAGCGGCTCGGCAAAGATCACCGCGGCGAAGGCCACCAGGCCGACCAGCGCGCCATAGGCCGCCACGCGGTAGGCATCGGCGCCTCGGATGAGCGCTCGGCCGGCGAGTGAAAATGCGCCCAGCGCGCCCATCGCCATCAAGGCGGTGAGCATCGTGGTGGCGCCCACGCCGAGCTTGAGGATCTCGCCGCCGTAGGGTTCGAGGATGATGTCCTGCATGCTGAAGGCGGCGGTGCCCAGGCCCACGGCGAGCAGGTAGCGGCGCGATTGGCCACGGCCGGCAAAGCGGCGCCACATGTCTCGGAACGCCGGGCGCGGCAGATGCGGCGCGGTGCGCCCGGGATCACGCGGCTCCTGCTTCCACAGCGCGATGGAATTGAACACCATCGTCAACACGCCCGCGCCTTGCACCACCTGCACCAGCCGGGTGTTGCTGAAGTCGCGCAGCAGCTCACTGAACACCAGCCCGCTGCCCACCATGCCCACCAGCAGCATCACGTACATCAGCGCCACCACCCGCGGCCGCGCTTCGGCGGGGGCCAGATCGGTGGCCAGCGCGAGGCCGGCGGTTTGCGTGGTCTGCAGGCCCGCGCCCACCATCAGGAAGGCCAGCGCGGCACTCACATGGCCCAGCCACATCGGGGTGCGTCCGCCATCGCCATCACCCGAGAGCAGGATCAGCGCAAACGGCATGATGGCCAGGCCGCCAAACTGCACCATGCTGCCCAGCCAGATGTAGGGCACACGGCGCCAGCCGAGCACCGAGCGGTGCACGTCGGAGCGAAAACCCACCAGCGCGCGCAGCGGCGCAAACACCAGCGGCAGCGCCACCATCAGCGAAACGAGCCAGGCCGCCATGCCCATTTCGACGATCATGACCCGATTCAAGGTGCCCACCAGCAACGCCGTGGCCATGCCCACCGACACCTGGAACAGCGCCAGCCGCATCAGGCGCGGCAAGGGCAGTTCAACCGTGGCCGCATCGGCGAACGGCAGGAAGCGTGGGCCGAGATGCGTCCACATCCTGGCGACGTTGGGCATGCGCTTGATCACTCGGCGGCCTTCCGGCGCGAGAGCTCCAGCGCCTGGGAGGTGTAGAAGCCGCTCGCCACGCGCTGGGTGCGCGCGCGCTGCCAATCGGCCATGTCGGCATGGGTATCGATCCGGCGCGCCAGATCCGACGGTGCCACCGGCACGATCGAGGGCGCACGATCGCCGCGCGGAAACAGCAGGCCCACCGCATGCATGGTGGCCAGCAGCGGTGTGCGCGGCGCGTAGGTGAACAACATCGATGTGCCGGCGCGCCGCGCCAGGCTTTCGATCACGCGCACCGCATCGGGGGTGCGGTAGTGGATGAGCGAATCCATCGCCACCACATGATCAAAGTGGCCGAGCGCCGGATCGAGCATGTCGCCGGAGCGAAATTCGATGTGGCCGGGCAGATCGGCCGGCACCCGTGTGCGCGCCAGCTCCACCAGCGTGGGCGAGAGATCGATCGCCACCACCTGCGCGCCGCGCCGCGCCGCTTCCACCGCGAGGGCGCCGGTGCCGCAGCCGGCATCGAGCAGGCGTTGGCCGCGCATATCCTGGGGCAGCCAGGAGAGCAGGGTGTCGCGCATGCGATCGCGGCCAGCGCGCACGCTGGCGCGAATGCGGCCCACCGGCGCGTCCGAGGTGAGCCGGGCCCAGGCACGTGCCGCGGTGCGATCGAAGTAGTGCTCGATCTCGCCGCGCCGCTGGGCATAGCTGCTGGCGCCGCGCGCGCCAGGCATGGCGGCGGTGGGGCTGTCGGCGGAAGGGGTGGACGAAGGAATCATCAATCGAAGCCCAGCAGGTCGAAGATGTCGCGGTCTTTCATCGGCACGCAATTGAGCGGCTCGGTGCCCAGCCACAGGGATGCCGCCAGGCGCATGTATTCCTTCTGCACCGCTTCGAGCTCGGGTGAATATTCCATCTCGAACAAGGTGGATTTTTTCAGCCGGCTGCGACGGATCACATCGAGATCGGGAAAGTGCGCAGCGAGCTTCAGGCCGATCTTGTTGTTGTACTTGTCGATCTGATCGGTATCGCGGCTGCGATTGGCGATCACGCCACCCAGGCGCACGTTGTAGTTCTTGGCCTTGGCGCCGATCGCCTGCACGATGCGGTTCATCGCGAAGATCGAATCGAAATCATTGGCGGTGACGATCATCGCGCGGTCGGCGTGTTGCAGCGGGGCGGCAAAACCGCCGCACACCACATCACCGAGCACATCGAAGATCACCACATCGGTTTCTTCGAGCAGGTGGTGCTCCTTGAGCAGCTTCACCGTCTGGCCCACCACATAACCACCGCAGCCCGTGCCGGCCGGCGGGCCACCGGCTTCCACGCACATCACGCCGTTGTAGCCCTCGAAGACAAAGTCTTCGACGCGCAGTTCCTCGGGGTGGAAATCCACCGTTTCGAGCACGTCGATCACCGTGGGCAACATCTTCTTGGTGAGCGTGAAGGTGGAATCGTGTTTGGGATCGCAGCCGATCTGCAGCACCCGCTTGCCCATCTTCGAAAACGCGGCGGAGAGGTTCGACGACGTGGTGCTCTTGCCGATGCCTCCCTTGCCGTAGATGGCGAACACCTTCGCGGTGCCGATCTTCAGGGCCGGATCGAGCTGCACTTGAACACTGCCCTCGCCGTCTGGGCGGCGCGCCGGGCGCTTGATCTCGGCGATGGGGACTGAGGCGACGTTCATGCATGAGCTCCTTCAAAAACACCTTCGAGACGGTCTTCCAGTTCTTCGCCGGCACGCTGGAGTGCCGCGAGCATCTCGGGGTCGGGCGTCCAGTAATTGCGCCGCGAGGCTTCGAGAAGACGATTGGCCACCTTGGCGGAGGCCGTGGGATTGAGTTGTGCCAGGCGATCGCGCATTTCCGGATCGAGCATGAACACTTCGGTCATCTGCCGGTAGACCCAGGGCTGCACCTGGCCCGTGGTGGCCGACCAGCCCATGGTATTGGTGACATGCACCTCGATCTGGCGCACGCCTTCGTAGCCGTGCTTGAGCATGCCCTCGTACCACTTCGGGTTGAGCATGCGGGTGCGTGTTTCGAGCGCCACCTGTTCCGACAAGGTGCGAACCGTGCCGCCGCCGTTGGCATCGGCGGTCTGGTCGCCGATGTACACCGGGGCCACGTCGGCCGTCGATCCCTGCTTCACCGTCTTGGAGCTCTCGATCGCACGTCTGATGCCGCCCAGCGTGTCGAAGTAGGTGTCGATGGTGGTCACGCCCAGCTCCACCGAATCCAGGTTCTGGTAGGAGAGCTGCACGTTGGCCAGCACGCTTTGCAGCAGCTTGGGCTGCTGCGTCGGCCGCCCTGCGCGGCCGTAGGCAAAGCCTTTGCGGCGGCTGTAGGTTTCGGCGAGTTCGTCGCCCTCTTCCCAGGCGCTGTTGTCGATCAGGCTGTTGATGTTGCTGCCGTAGGTGCCTTCGGCGTTGCCGTACACCCGCAGCGCGGCGGTTTCGATGTCGACGCCGTGCTCTTTCATGTAGGCCAGCGAATGCGCGCGGATGAAGTTCTGCTCGCATGCCTCGTCGGCCGTGGAGGCGAGAAACGCGGCTTCGGCGAGTAGCTTGATCTGCAGCGGCAGCAGATCGCGGAAGATGCCGGAGAGGGTGACGACGACGTCGATGCGCGGGCGGCCCAGGTCGGCCAGCGGGATCAGCTCGGCACCGGCCAGGCGGCCGTAGCTGTCGAAGCGCGGACGGGCGCCCATCAAGGCCAGGGCTTGCGCTATGGGCGCGCCCTAGGTCTTCATGTTGTCGGTGCCCCAGAGCACGATGGCGATCGACTCGGGCAACGCGTGGCCGTCGTCCATGTAGCGCTGCAGCAGGCGATCGGCCTGGCGCGCGCCATCCTTCACCGCGTAGGCGCTGGGCAGGCGAAACGGATCGAAGCCGTGCAGGTTGCGACCTGTGGGCAGGATCGCCGGCGTGTGCAGCAGGTCGCCACCGGGTGCGGGGCGAATGTAACGGCCATCGAGGGCGCGCATCAGGCCGTCGATCTCGTGGTCTTCGGCCATCAGGCGGTCGCAGGAGGCCAGCTCGGCGAGTTGGGCGACGAGCTCGGGCGACGCTGGCACGGCGGCCTTGGCGAGCGCCGCTTCGGGCGACTGGCCTTGCACCAGGGCTTCGATCACCGCCCGTTCAGGACGCATGCCGTGAGAAGCCTCGCACAGCGAGAGCAGCAAATCCACCCGCTCGGCTTCGGAGGGCGCCTGGCCCACCACATGCAAGCCGCAGGGAATCAGCGTGTACTCGTATTCGAGCACCGATTCGGTGAGGCGAGCCACCTGATCGGCGGCCGATGAGCCCCACACCGGAGCGGCGGGCACGAGATCGAGTGCGGCGGCCTGGATCTGGATCATCGAGGCCAGTTCACTCGCTTCCGCGGTCTCGTTCGGCTGCAGCCCGCGGAAGCGCTCCATCAGCGCCTTCAAATCCGCCAGGCCCTTGTACAGGCCGGCCTGCGCCACAGGGGGCGTGAGGTAGCTGATCAGCGTGGCCGCCGCGCGGCGCTTGGCGATCATGCCTTCAGAGGGGTTGTTGGAGGCGTAGAGGTAGATGTTGGGCAGGTCGCGGATGAGGCGATCGGGCCAGCAGTCGGCCGACATGCCGCTTTGTTTGCCGGGCATGAATTCGAGTGCGCCGTGGGTGCCGAAGTGCAGCACCGCATGGGCGGCGAAATCTTCCCGCAGCCAGCGATAGAAGGCCGAGAACGCATGCGTGGGCGCAAAGCCCTTTTCGAACAGCAGGCGCATCGGATCACCTTCGTAGCCAAACGCCGGCTGGATGCCGACGAAGACGTTGCCGAAGCGCTCGCCGAGCACGAACAGGCTGGATCCATCGCTTTGCTGGCGGCCGGGTGCCGGGCCCCACTGGGCTTCGATCTCCTTCAGGTGCGACTCGCGGCGCACGTGATCGTCGGTGAGGATGCGCGCGTGCACATTGGCCATCGCGCCATGGCGTGCCGCGTTGCCGGTGATCACCCGCTCGCGCAGGTCTTCGACGCTGGCGGGCAGGTCGACCGTGTAGCCTTCGCGCTTCATCGCCACGAGCGTGTTGAACAGCGACTCGAAGACCGACAGGAACGCCGCCGTGCCGGTGTTGCCGGCATTCGGCGGGAAATTGAAGATCACGGCCGCGATCTTGCGTTCGGCGCGTTCGGAGCGGCGCAGGTCCACCAGCTTGCCCACGCGGGCCGCCAGCGCTTCGGCGCGCTCGCTGCAGGGCTGCATGTCGTTCGAATCCTTGCTCTGCGGGAAGGTGCAACCCCTGGCGCATCCGGTGCAGGCGACATGGCTGGCATTGCCGCGTCCGCCGAAGACCATCGGACCGGTGGCGCCGTCGAGTTCGGGGATGGCGACCATCATCGTCGCTTCGACCGGCAGGAATCCGCGCTCCGAGCCGCCCCACTGATCCAGCGTCTGGAATTCCACCGGCGAGACAGCCAGGTACGGCACATCGAGTCGGGCGAGGATGTCTTCAGCCGCCTTGGCGTCGTTGTACGCCGGGCCACCGACGAGCGAGAAGCCGGTCAACGAGACCACTGCATCGATCACCGGGCGGCCGCCCGCGAAGAAGAACTGTTCGATGGCCGGGCGTGAATCGAGCCCGGTGGCGAACACCGGCAGCACACGCAGGCCGCGCGCCTCGAGCGCGGTGATCACGCCGTCGTAGTGACCGGTGTTGCCGGCCAGCAGGTAAGAGCGCATCAGCAGCACACCGACGGTGCCGCGCTGCCCATTTTTCGCCACGGGAGGAAGAATGCGGACGTCATCGCTCAGGCGCGGCGTGGCGCGCGGGTGATACACGCCCACCTCCGGATACTCCACCGGCTCATGCACCTTTGCCACGCCGCGCAGGGCCTTGCGCGGACCGTCCGCGTAACGATCGACGAGCGCGTGCACCAGGTTGGCGACGTTGTCCTCGGAACCGGCGAGCCAATACTGCAGTGTGAGGAAATAGGCACGCACATCCTGCGCGGTGCCGGGGATGAAACGCAGGATCTTCGGCAGACGGCGCAGCATCTTCATCTGCTGGGCGCCGGAACTGGCCTTGACACCGGCTTCCCCGGATTTGTCTCCCGGCGCCGTGGGCTTGCTGCCGCGCAGCCGCTTGAGCAGCCCCACCAGACCGCTCGCTTGGCCATCCATGCGGAACTTGCCCATGCGGGTGAGACGCATCACTTCGCCGGCGCTCATCGCACACACCATGGCGTCGCAGGCGTCGCGCCGAGCCTTCAGCGCCGGCAGCACCGGCAGGAAATGATCCTCCATGAACAGCATCGTGGCGATGACGATGTCGGCCGAGGCGATGTCGGCGATACAGCGGGCGAGCTTTTGCTCATCGTCGCACCACTCGGCAGCCGCGTGCGAGGTGAACACCACGCCGGGCAGGCTGATCGCGAGTCGCCGGCTGGCACGCTCCGCGGCGCCGGCGAGGTGGGAGTCCATCGTCACCAGCACCACGCGCATCGGCGTGCCGCGCGCTGGGGGAGTGATCGCCGTGCCACCGCCACCGGCGGCAACGAACGAGGACGACCTAGCGGGAGAAATGCGCTTTTGCATCGTAGAGTGTCTCGACAGTGATGGTGGCGACGCCCTGGTCCTGGGCGTAGCGTTCGGTATTGCGCTTGGCCTTGCCGCGCACGAAAAACGGGATCTTGTTCAGTTCCTTCGCGGCCTCCGGCGCCCAGGCCAGCGAGGCCGGCACGACGATCGGCGGTGAAGCCGGTGCCGTTTGAGCGGTTTGTGCGGCTTGCGCGATCGGCGCGACGGGCGCGGCGGCTGTCACAACCGGCGCGGCAGGGGCCGCCACGGCGGCATGGCCCGCACCGAGGTGCGACGGGGCGGCGTCTTCGTGGAATTCGGCGTCGCCCTTGAACATGCCGATCAGGTGCTCTTCGAGGCCCATCATCAGGGGATGCACCCAGGTGTCGAACAGCACGTTCGCGCCTTCGAAACCCATCTGCGGTGAGTAGCGCGCGGGGAAATCCTGCACATGCACCGGCGCCGAAATCACTGCGCAGGGCACGCCCAGGCGCTTGGCGATGTGGCGCTCCATTTGCGTGCCCAGAACCAGCTCAGGCTGCAGCTCGGCCACCTGGGTTTCAACGTCGAGGTAGTCGTCGGTGATGAGGGCTTCGATGCCGTACAGCTTGGCGGCTTCGCGCACATCCTTGGCGAATTCGCGGCTGTAGGTGCCCAGGCCGACGACGGTGAAACCGAGTTCGCTGTGGGCGATGCGCGCGGCGGCGATGGCGTGGGTGGCATCGCCGAAGATGAAGACGCGCTTGCCGGTGAGGTAGGTGCTGTCCACCGAACGGGCATACCAAGTCGAGCGGGCTTCGGTGTTGGCCAGCGCGGCCGACGGATCGAGCCCGGCCAGCTCGGCCACTTCCTTGACGAAATCGCGCGTGGCGCCCGCGCCGATGGGGATGGTTTTCGTGCTCGGCTGGCCGAACTGGCGCTTGAGCCACTGCGCCGCGATCGAGGCTGTTTCGGGGTACAGGATGACGTTGAAATCGGCGTCGCCCAGACGCGCCAGATCGGCCGGCGACGCACCGAGCGGCGCGACCACGCTCACATCGACACCGATGTCGCCGAGCAGCCGGGTGATCTCGCGCACATCGTCGCGATGGCGAAAGCCCAGCGCGGTGGGGCCGAGCAGGTTGCAGCGCGGGCGCTGGCCGGCGGGGCGCGCGGCGGCGGGTGCCGAATCGGCCTGACGGGCAGCGGCGCGTTCCAGGGCGGCGGGGCCGGCCAGCGTGCGCACCATCTGATAGAAGGTTTCCGCAGCGCCCCAGTTTTCCTTGCGCTGATAGGAAGGCAGCTCGAGCGGCACCACCGGGATCGGCAGGTTGAGCGCACGCGCCAGGCCACCCGGGTCATCCTGGATCAACTCGCCGGTGCACGAGGAGCCCACCATCATGGCCTGCGGCTTGAAGCGCTCGTAGGCTTCGAGCGCGGCGGTCTTGAACAGCTGGGCGGTATCGCCGCCCAGATCACGCGCCTGGAAGGTGGTGTAGGTGACCGGCGGACGGCGGGGCAGCCGCTCGATCATCGTGAACAGCAGGTCGGCGTAGGTGTCGCCCTGAGGCGCATGCAAAACGTAGTGCACGCCTTCCATCGCGGTGGCGACGCGCATCGCTCCCACATGCGTGGGGCCTTCGTAGGTCCAGAGAGTGAGTTGCATTCCGGGTTGCCTCAGGCGACCAGCTTCATGCGCCGCAGCAGCGGGCGGGCAAACAGCTCGGCCAGATCGGCGGCTTGTTCGTAGCCGTGGATCGGTGTGAAGACGAGTTCGATGGCCCACTTGGTGGTCAGGCCCTCGGCCTCCAGCGGATTGGCCAGGCCGAGGCCGCACACCGTGATGTCGGGCTGCGCGGCGCGGCAGCGGTCGAGCTGGTTTTCCACATGCTGGCCTTCGGAGATCTGCGTGCCCGGGGGCAGCATCGCCAGCTCTTCGGCCAGATGCTGCCGATGCAGGTAGGGCGTGCCCACCTCGATCAACGAGACGCCCAGTTCGCGCGACAGGAAACGCGCAATCGGGATCTCCAGCTGCGAATCCGGGAAGAAGAAGACACGCTTGCCGGCCAGTTGCACTCTCTGGCGCGCCAGGGCCTGCGATGCCCGGGCCCGCGGCGCCTGGATGGTTTGTTCGAAGCGCTCGGGTGTGACGCCGAATGCCGTGGCCGCGGCCTGCAGCCATGCCGTGGTGCCCTCGACACCCAGCGGGAAGGGTGCGGCCAGGCGTTGGGCACCGCGCGCTTCGAGCACGCGGGCGGTGTCGGCCAGGAAGGGCTGCGCCAGCAGGTAACGCGTTTGGGGCCCGACGGCCGGCAGCTCGGTGGCCTGGCGCGGCGGATAGAAGCTCACCCGGGGCAGGCCCATCTGCTCGAACAGGCGAGCGAACTGGTCTTCGGCCACATCGGCCAGCGCGCCCACCACCATCAGCGACGGTGCGGCGTCTGCCGGCTCGGCGGGCAGGCTGGGCACCAGCGAGGCGAGGCAGGCATCCTCGCCCTGGGTGAAGGTGGTTTCGATGCCGCTGCCCGAATAGGCCAGCACCCGCACCTTGGGCGCAAACGTGGTGGCCAGCCGACCTGCCGCGCGAGAGAGGTCGAGCTTGATGACTTCCGACGGGCACGATCCCACCAGGAACAGCAGGCGGATATCGGGCCGGCGCTCGAGCAGCCGGGTGACGACCCGGTCGAGCTCGGCGTTGGCATCGGCGAGACCGGCGAGATCACGGTCGTCGATGATGGCGGTGGCAAATCGCGGCTCGGCGAAGATCATCACGCCGGCTGCCGATTGCAGCAGGTGAGCGCAGGTGCGTGAGCCGACGACGAGGAAAAAAGCGTCCTGGATCTTGCGATGCAGCCAGATGATGCCGGTGAGGCCGCAGAACACCTCACGCTGGCCGCGCTCCTTGAGCACGGGTACGTCGTCGCAGCCGGATGCCGCGCGGATGGGGATTACACCTGTCATGCCGGCAACCCCCGCCCTTGATGCGCCAGGCTGCGGCGCTCCTGATCCAGCCGCGCCAGGCGCAGTTTCCACAGGAACTGGCCCGCGTTGATCACATAGGTGGCGTAGGCGGCGAGTGCCAGCAGCATCAGCGCGCGGGGCTGCAGCGCGTTGGTGGCCAGGGCCACCAGGTAGGCGGTGTGCAGGGCCAGCACCAGCATGCTGAACACGTCTTCCCAATAGAAGGCGGGTGCAAACAGGTAACGGCCGAAGACCGCCTTCTCCCACAGGCAGCCGGTGATCATGATGGTGTACAGGGCGAGGGTTTTCACTACGACCGAGCCGGTGGCCCAGGCTTGCCCTTCGCCGCTGGCCAGGAAACGCAGCACGAGGCCCAGGCTGACCAGGAAGATCACGAACTGAACCGGCGCCAGCAGGCCCTGAACGAGCGTCCAGCCCGAGGCGTCACGCCGCCGACGTTCTTCGGCGGTGTAGAGCATCGGCCTCGGTTCCTGGTGCATTGAACTACTTTCCACATGAGGCCCGACGAGCCCCCATGAGGAGGGAATCTAGTCGGATGCCGAGAAAGTGTCAATTAGAGTTGACGTCACACATTGAAGACACTAACCTGACCAGGCGGGCGGTAGAACAACGCATTGACCGTCGCGATGCTTGCGCCGACATTACGGCGGCGGTTCGCCTCCAGCGGGCCAAAGAGGGGATGCGGACAACGCCAGGCGACGACCGGGCGGCCGCCAGGGCCACGAGAGCAATGGTTCATGGTGCAAGGGCGCCGTGACAGGAGAGACTGGATGGACAGGTTGACGCGGGAATTTCGCTTGCCGGAGGAGTCGGGTTCGGAAAGTGCGTCGCAGCCCGAACTCTGGGATGGTCGCCCCGGCGCGCCGATCCAGGCGCCCGCGAACGACCGCACGGCCGAAGACCGCAGCCGCTGGCTGGCTCGCACGATCGAAGCCGACATCATTCCGCGCCTCATGCTGGCCCACTACGCCACCCGCGAGGCCGGCACCCAGGCACGAAACGAAGCCGCCCGAACGCCGCCCGGCCAGGCCGAGGTGGCCGAGTTTGCGCAGATCGCGCTCGATGTGGATCCGTCCGCCGTGGCGCGATATGTCGACACGCTGCGCAACGAGGGCGTCGAACTCGATGTCATCTACATGGAGCTGCTGGCCCCCGCGGCACGCTGGTTGGGCGAGCTGTGGGAGGCCGACCTGTGTGATTTCGCCGAGGTGACGCTGGGTTTGTGGCGCATCCAGCAGGTGATGTACGACCTGAGCCCGGCGTTCCACAAGGCCACACCGAGCGGATCCTGCGATCGGCGCGCCCTGCTCACGCCGGTGCCCAATTCGCAGCACACCTTCGGGTTGCTGATGGTGTCGGAGTTTTTCCGCCGCGCGGGCTGGGATGTGTGGGCGCGCACGGCGGTTTCGGCGGCCGAGATCGTGAACGCGACGCGCGAGGAGTGGTTCGACGTGTGCGGCCTGTCGATCGGCGCCGAAAGCCAGATTCCGGCAGTGGCGGCGGTCATCCTGGAGATTCGGGCGCAGTCCCGCAATCCGGCCTTGGTCGTCATGATCGGTGGCCCGATCGTCGTGGCCCAGCCCGGCATCGTGCACCAGGTAGGTGCCGACGGCACGGCTGCCGACGCGGCCGGGGCGGTGGTCTACGCGGAAGAATTCGTCAAATCGAGGGCCCGACTAAGTTGATGAAGTCACACCGCGTCAACCGTCGAATGCGACAATGCGTCAGGTATTCATGACGGTTGATCCGGGAGAACGCGCTTGAATTCGATTGCCGAGGCTCCGGACACGCTTTCCGGCATCGACGCCACGGCTGCGGCAACGCTGCTCGCCGCTGCGGCCGATGTAGCGTTGGTGGTCGATGCGGCGGGTGTGATTCGCGATGTCAGCCTCGGCAACGAACAACTGGCCTTCGAAGGCTCCAATCGTTGGGTGGGCCAGCCCTGGTCGGCCACGGTCACCGTGGAGAGCCGGCCCAAGGTGGCCGCCCTGCTGGCCGATGCCCAGAACAACGCCACGCGCAAGTGGCGGCATATCAACCACCCCTCGCTCGGCGGCATCGATGTGCCGATCCTGTATTCGGCCATCAAGGTGGGCAGCGATGGCCGCATGGTGGCCTTCGGCCGCGATCTTCGCGCGCTGGCCACTCTGCAGCAGCGTCTGGTGGCGGCGCAGCAGTCGATGGAGCGCGATTACCTCCGCCTGCGCCACATGGAAACCCGCTACCGGCTGGTTTTCGACACCGGCTCCGAGGCGGTGCTGATCATCAACGCCGAGACGCTGGTCGTCACCGAAGCCAATCCGGCCGCCGTGCAGGTGATCGGCGATCCGGCGCGCACATTGGTCGGCCGCTCCTTCTTGGATTGTTTCAGCGACGACACCAAACAAGCGGTATCCACCATGCTCGCCGGCGTGCGCGGCACCGGCCGCTCCCAGGATCTGCAGGCCAGGCTGGCCGGCGGCGCGTGGGAGCTGGGTGTTTCGGCGGCGCTGTTCCGGCAGGAGAGCGGCACGCTGTTCCTGGTTCGGCTGTCGCCGATGAAGGCCGACGGCCTGGCCCTGCCTTCGGATTCGCGCGCCCTGCTGCTGCAAACGCTGGCCAACATCCCCGACGGCTTCATCGTCACCGACACCACCGGCCGCATCCTCACAGCCAACATGGCGTTTGTCGAAATGACCCAGCTCGCCGCACGCGAGCAGGTGGAAGGCGAATCGCTCGAACGCTGGCTCGGCCGCTCCAGCGTCGACATGAACGTGCTCATCGCCAACCTGCGCCAGCACGGCAGCGTGCGCCTGTTTGCCACCACGATGCGCGGCCAGTACGGCACCAGCACCGAGGTGGAAATCTCGGGTACCTCGGTGCCCAGTGACGAGCACCCGTGTTTTGGGTTCACCGTGCGCGATGTGGGCCGCCGCTTGTCGGTGGATGCCACGGGCGGGGGCAAGGAGCTGCCCCGGTCGGCGTCGCAGCTGACCGGCCTGGTGGGCCGCATGCCGCTGAAAGATATCGTCGGCGAAACCACCGATCTGATCGAGCAGCTGTGCATCGAAGCCGCGCTCGCGCTCACGCGCGACAACCGCGCCTCGGCCGCCGAGATGCTGGGCTTGTCGCGGCAGAGCCTGTACGTGAAGCTGCGCCGTTACGGCCTGGGCGATCTCGGGCCCGAGGCTGACAAGCCAGCCTGACAGTGTCGTGGGCGTCTTGCGTTTGGACGCCGATAAGTGTAAATCCAGGTTGACGCTTTGAGGCGACCGATGCAATATCGGTGGCATGGCAAGTCCCGCCCCATCAGCCGTTGCGGAGTTGCTCAAACCGATCACCTGGTTCCCGCCCATGTGGGCCTTCGGGTGCGGTGTGGTGGCTTCCGGCGTATCGCTCGACAGCCGCTGGCTGATCGCGGCGGTGGGCATCATCCTGGCCGGGCCTTTGGTGTGCGCCACCAGCCAGGCGGTGAACGACTGGTTCGATCGCCATGTGGATGCGATCAACGAGCCGCAGCGCCCCATTCCTTCCGGCCGCATGCCCGGCCTGTGGGGCTTGTACATCGCGATCGCCTGGACGGTGCTCTCGCTGCTCATCGCCGCCAGCCTCGGCCCCTGGGGATTCGGCGCGGCGGTGGCCGGTCTCGTGCTGGCCTGGGCCTACAGCGCACCGCCGATCCGGCTCAAGAACAACGGCTGGTGGGGTAATGCGGCCTGCGGCCTGTGCTACGAAGGCCTGGCCTGGATGACCGGCGCGGCCGTGATGGCCGGTGGGGCGATGCCCGACGCCAAATCGCTCGCGCTGGCCGGGCTGTACAGCGCCGGCGCTCACGGCATCATGACGCTCAACGACTTCAAATCCGTGGTGGGCGACCGGCAGATGGGCGTCGGCTCGCTGCCGGTGCGGCTGGGCGTGCAGCGGGCGGCGCAGGTGGCCTGCGCCATGATGCTGGTGCCGCAACTGGTGGTGCTGATGCTGCTGGTGTCGTGGGATCGGCCGCAACATGCGTTCTGGCTCGCCGGCCTGATCGTCACGCAGGTGCTGATGATGGGCGCGTTCCTGGCGTCGCCGAGCAAGAAGGCGCTTTGGTACAGCGGCTTCGGCGTGCCCGTGTTCGTGATCGGCATGATGGTCAGCGCCTTTGCGGTGCGCTCCCTGGAGATGGCGTCATGAGTTTCGGGTGGGGCCGCATCGCTCGGCTGGGCCTGGTGCAGGCGTCATTGGGTGCGATCGTCGTGCTCACGACCTCCACCCTGAATCGCCTGATGGTGGTGGAGATGGCCTTGCCGGCGCTGGTGCCGGGCATGCTGGTGGCATGGCACTACCTGGTGCAGGTGGTGAGGCCGCGCATGGGCTACGGCGCCGATCGCGGCGGTCGCAGCACACCGTGGATCCTGGGCGGCATGGCGGTGCTGGCCACCGGGGGTGTGCTGGCTTCGGTGGCCACCGCCTGGATGGCCACGCAGCCCTATGCCGGTATCGCCCTGGCGTTTGTCGCGTTTGCGTTGATCGGTATCGGCGTGAGCGCCTCCGGCACGGCCCTGCTGGTGCTGCTGGCCAAGCGGGTGGATGCGCCGCGGCGCGCCGGTTCGGCCACGCTGGTGTGGCTGATGATGATCGCCAGCTTCGCGATCACCGCCGGCCTGGCCGGGCACTTTCTCGATCCCTATTCGCCGCAGCGGCTGGTGTGGGTGACGTGCATCGTGGCGGCCGTGGCGATGGTGGTGACACTCGTCGCGTTGCGCGGGCTCGAAGGGCCGGCACAGGAGGCGGCGTCGGCGCATGCCGGCATCGCGCAGGCCCAAGGCAAGCCGGCGTTTCGACAGGCGCTGCGCGAGGTGTGGGCAGAGCCGCAGGCGCGTCGCTTCACGATCTTCGTCTTCATCGCCATGCTGGCCTACAGCGCCCAGGATCTGATCCTCGAGCCCTTTGCCGGCTCGGTGCTGGGCTACACCCCGGGCCAATCCACCCAGCTCTCGGGCTTGCAGCACGGCGGCGCCTTGACCGGCATGCTGCTGGCGGCGCTGGCCGGGCGCCGCATGGGCGGCCGCTCGCTCGGTTCGTTGCGCATCTGGACGATCACCGGCTGCATCGCCTCAGGCTTGGCGCTGCTCGGCCTGGTGGCTGCCGGTCTCGTGGGTTCGGCCTGGCCCTTCAAGACCACGGTGTTCGTGCTCGGCGTGGCTAACGGCGCCTTTTCGATCGCCGCCATCGGCTCGATGATGCGGCTGGCCGGCGATGGCGGGCCATCGCGCGAAGGCGTGCGCATGGGCATCTGGGGCGCCGCGCAGGCGGTGGCCTTCGGCTTGGGCGGATTGTTCGGCACCGCGGCCAGCGATCTGTCGCGCGCCCTCATCGGCAGCACGGGCGCGGCCTATGCGCTGGTGTTTGCCTTGGAGGCCGGCTTGTTCGTGCTCGCCGCGCGGCTCGCGGCCACCGCCATCGATGCACCGGCGGCCCAGCCGTCGGCGCCTGTTTACCTCTCTAACCAACCGGCAGTATCACCATGGTGAACAAGATGGATGTCTACGATGCGGTGGTCGTGGGCGGTGGGCCTGCGGGCGCCACGGCGGCGCACGAGCTCGCCATGGCGGGCCGCAAGGTGCTGCTGCTCGATCGTGCCGGCCGCATCAAGCCCTGCGGCGGCGCCATCCCGCCGCGCCTGATCAAGGATTTTGCGATTCCCGATTCGCTGCTGGTGGCGCGTGCGCGGTGCGCGCGCATGATCTCGCCGGCCGACAAGAAGGTGGATATCCCGATCGAGGGCGGCTTTGTCGGCATGGTCGATCGCGAGCATTTCGATGAGTGGCTTCGTGTGCGCGCCGTCGAAGCCGGCGCGGTGCGGCGCGAAGGCACGTTCGAGCAGCTCGATCGGGATGCCGACGGCACCTGCGTGGTGGTGTATCGCACGGCCGGCGCGTCGGATGTGTCGAACTGGCGTCTGGGTGCCGATCTGGCCGACGACGAGATGCCCACCGATCCCGGCGGCGCACGCAGCGTGCCGATGATGCGGGTGCGCACCCGTGCCGTGATCGGTGCCGATGGCGCGCGCTCGCGGGTGGCCCAGCAGGCGCTCCCTAAAGCCAAGCCGGTGGCTTGTGTGTTTGCATACCACGAGATCCTGAAGGTGCCCGAGAACACGTCGGCCGACTACGACGCCTCGCGCTGCGATGTGTATTACCGCGGCCTGCTTTCGCCTGATTTCTACGGCTGGGTGTTTCCGCACGGCAAGACGCTCAGCGTGGGCACCGGCAGTGCCGACAAGGGTTTTTCGCTGCGCGGCGCCACCGGCGAGCTGCGCCGCGCGGCCGGCCTTACCGGCTTCGAGACGGTGCGGCGCGAAGGCGCGCCGCTGCCGATGAAGCCGCTGGCGCGCTGGGATAACGGCCGCGATGTGGTGCTGGCCGGCGATGCGGCCGGCGTGGTGGCGCCGGCTTCCGGTGAGGGCATCTACTACGCCATGGTGGGCGGCCAGATGGCGGCGCAGGCGGTGGCGGAGATGGTGCGCACCGGTGATGCCAAGGTGCTGGCCAGCGCGCGCAAGCGTTTCATGCGCGAGCATGGCAAGGTGTTCTGGGTGCTGGGCATGATGCAGCGCTTCTGGTATCGCAGCGAGGCGCGGCGCGAGCGGTTTGTCAGCATCTGTCGCGACCGCGATGTGCAGCAGCTCACTTTCGATGCCTACATGAACAAGGCGCTGGTGCGCGCCAAGCCGATGGCGCATGTGCGCATCTTCCTCAAGGACATGGCTCATCTGCTGGGCCTCGCGCGCGTGTGACGTTGGCCGGCCCGGCGCACCGCCGTTCACGCTGGAAGCCCGTGGCGATCGCCGCGCTGGCGGCGTTGGCGCTGGCCACGATTGGCGGCTTGTCCACCGACATCGGCCCCTGGTATCGCGCACTTCGCAAGCCGGACTGGCAACCCCCCGATTGGCTCTTCGGCCCGGTGTGGACGACGATCTACGCATTTACCGCGGCTGCCGGGGTGAAGGCCTGGCGCAGCTCGCCGAGCCGCTCGCGGCACGCGTGGATCATCGGCCTGTTTGCGCTGAACGGCTGTCTCAACGTCTCGTGGAGCTTGCTGTTCTTTCGCCTGCAGCGGCCCGACTGGGCCCTGGCCGAAGTGGGTTTCCTGTGGCTGTCGATCGGGCTGTTGATGGTGGTGCTGGGCCGCTGGTCGCGTGCGGCGGCGTGGATGCTCACACCCTACCTGGCCTGGGTGAGCTTTGCCGCCTTCCTGAACTACACGATCGTGCAGCTCAACGCACCGTTCGGCCGTGGATGATGTGAACCATGGCACTGCTCGACCGCCTTGATCTGCTCGACCTGGTGACAGCGGTGATCGTGTTCACCGTGATCGAAGCGGCGGCGCTGATCGCCTGGCGGGCCTGGCGCGGCAAGGGCCCGGCGCTGCGAGACCTGGCGGGCAGCCTGCTCGCCGGTGCCTGCCTGATGCTGGCACTGCGCGCGGCGGTGGCGGGGCAGGGCGTGGGCGGGGTGGCGCCTTGGTTGGCGCTGGCCGGCGTGGCGCACGCCGCCGATCTGTGGCTGCGCTGGCCGCGGGCATAGGGCAAGCTTCGTGCTTCGCACTGCGCTGTTCGCCCGTCGGGCGGCCGGGCAGGCTCACACGGCACTTGAAAGCCGACGCAACAGCCCCGGCAATACCCACAAGGCAGGGCGACCACGGCATCAGCGGCTAGAGTCATCCGACTCCAGGAGCTCTTGATGACTGTCAAACCCTTTCTGATCGGTGCCGCGCTCGGTGCCTCCCTCGGCCTCGCCGCGGCTTCGGCCTCGGCCGCCCTGGCGGTGGGCGCGCCAGCCCCCTCCTTCACCACCGATGCCGCGCTGGCCGGCAAGGCGTTCAACTTCAACCTCGCGCAGGCGCTGAAGAAGGGCCCGGTGGTGCTGTACTTCTATCCGAAGGCGTTCACCAGCGGCTGCACCGTGGAGGCCCATCAGTTTGCCGAGGCCACGCCGGCTTTCAACGAGCTCGGGGCCACCGTGATCGGCATGTCGAACGACACCATCGACACGCTGAAGAAGTTTTCCACTGAAGCCTGCCGCGACAAATTTGCGGTGGCCGCCGACAGCGGCGCCCGGATCGCCAAGCAGTACGACGCCACGCTCGCCGTCATGCCGCAGATGGCCGACCGCATCTCGTATGTGATCGGCCCGCAAGGCCGCATCCTCTACGCCTATTCCAGCCTGAATCCTGATGAGCACGTGTCGAACACGATGAAGGCGGTGCAGACCTGGCGGCGCGAGAATCCGCGCTGATCGACGCCCGAGTACCGCATCATGACCACCACTGAACAACGCGCCTTGCTCACCATCGCCTTGCTGGCCGCGCTGGCCGATGGCGACAAGGCCGACAGCGAACGCGATGCGATCAAGCGCATCGCCGAATCGATTGCCGGCGCCCAGGGTGCGGCCAGCCTGGCCGATGTGCATCCCGATGTGTTGCTCGGGCGTGTGGATGTGGCCACGGCCGCGGCCGGCCTGACCGAACCGGGCCATCGCCAACTGGCCTATGAACTGGCGGTATGTGTGTGCGATGCGGACGGCGCTCAATCACCGGCGGAGCAGCGCTTCCTGGCGGCGCTGAAAGCTGCCCTGTCGCTGGGCGATGCGCAAACGGCGCAAGTGGAGCGCGAAGCCGGTGCGCTGGTGGCGTTGCCGCTGGGGGAGCCGGATTCGGCCGTCACTGCCGCCACGGCCACCGTGGCCACCGTGGCCAAACCCCAGGTCAACGATTCGGAGCTCGACGCCACGATCCTGAATCAGTCGATCCTGTGCGGCGCGCTCGAGTTGCTGCCGCAATCCTGGGCCTCGATGGCCATCATTCCGTTGCAGATGAAGCTGGTTTATCGCATCGGCCAGACGCATGGCTATGAGCTCGACAAGGGCCATATCAAGGAATTTCTCGCGGCGGCGGGCGTGGGGCTCACCTCGCAATTTCTGGAGCAGTTCGGGCGCAAATTGCTGGGTGGTTTGCTGGGCGCCGTGGTGGGCGGCGTGGGCCGCATGGCGGGCGGCGCGGCCACCGGAATGGCGTTTTCATTTGCCAGCACCTACGCGCTCGGCCATCTCGCCAAACGGTACTACGCCGAAGGCCGGCAGATGAATACCGCGATGCTGCAGCAGACATTCAACTCGCTGCTCGAGCCCGCGCGGCAACTGCAAAGCCAGTACCTGCCGCAGATCCAGCAAGCGGCGCGATCCATCGATGTGAGCAAGATCGTCGAGATGGTGAAGAAGTTCTGACCACCTCGGGCACTTGAGGTGCTGGCCGCGCAGGCGGCCTGGCGCGTTGTGAGCCCCGAATGTGGTTATCGTCGCTGCTTGGCACAACGCACGACGAGGATCAGCGGATGAAGGTTTGCATCTACGGCGCCGGCGCCATCGGCGGCTACATCGGTACCCGTCTGGCGCACGCGTGTCAGGCCGATGTCGGTGTGGTGGCACGGGGCGCCACGCTGGCGGCGTTGCGCGCGCACGGTTGGCGCCTACGCCAGGGCGGTGAGTTGCTGCAATGCGCTGCTCGGGCGGTGGAACATCCCGCCGAGCTGGGTGTGCAGGATGTGGTGGTGGTGGCGGTGAAGGGGCCGGCGCTGCAGGCGGTGGCGCAACAGATCGGGCCGCTGCTCGGCGATCACACCATCGTGCTGCCGGCCATGAACGGCGTGCCGTGGTGGTTTGGCCTGGGCGCGGCGGCGCTGGGCGAGGCGCCGCTGGACAGCGTGGACCCCGGCGGGCGCATCGCGCAGGCGATCGCGCTGCACCATGTGGTGGGTTGTGTGGTGCACATCAGCAGCGCTGTCGAGGAGCCGGGTGTGGTGGCGCATCACTTCGGCAACTCGCTGGCCATCGGCGAACCGGGTGGTGGCGAGTCGCCCCGTGTGCTCGAACTCGCGGCGCTGCTGAGCCATGCGGGCATCGACGTCACCGTCTCGCCCGACATCCGCCAGCCGATCTGGTTCAAGCTGTGGGGCAACCTGACGATGAATCCGGTCTCGGCGATCACCGGTGCCACGCTGGACCGCCTGCTCGATGATCCGCTCGTGCGCGCGTTTTGCAGCGCTGCCATGAGCGAAGCCAGCGAAGTGGGCGAGCGCATCGGTTGCGCCGTGGCGCAGAGCCCTGACGATCGCCATGCGATCACGCGCCGGCTGGGCGCGTTCAAGAGCTCGATGCTGCAAGACCTGGAAGCCGGCCGGCCGCTGGAGATCGACAGCATCGTGGCTGTCACGCGGGAGATGGCCCAGCGAGTGGGTGTGCCCACGCCGAACATCGATGCGCTGCTGGGGCTGACGCGGCTGTTTGCCCGCTCCCGAGGCTTGTATCCGCCCGCCCCCGAGCTGCCGCGATGACGATCGCAGCCCCACCGCGCGACGCCGCACCAGCGCTGAATCTGAAGCAATCGCCGCGCCTTTATTCCGCGCTCGTGCTGGGGGCCTTTGCGCTCGGCCTGTTGCCGTGGCCGCTGTTTGCAGAGTCGCCGGCTTGGGCGGCGCTGTGGCCGGCGATGGCCACCTTGTTTGTGCTGGCCGCCGGCCTGGCCTGGGCCGAGGCGCAAGACCGGCGCCTGCAACGGCTGGAAGACGATCTCGACGCGCTGGACCCGGCGGCGGGTGTATCGGCCCGGCAATCGGCGCTGATGTTTGCGTGCATGACGGCGTTCATCGGCATGGTGGTGATGCTCAGCCTGCTGGCTGAGGATTTGCTGCGCTCGGCGGCTTATCCCGACCTCAGCGTGGGCATCGTGGGGGCGGCTTGCGCCGGGTTTGTCGTCCACCTCGTGTTGGGCGTGGCGCGTCGGCGAGCGCAGCGTTTGGCGGTGGTCGAGACCCTGCTCGCGATGCTGTGCGGCGGCATCGCGGTGCTGATGGTCAGCAGCCTGGAATGGGCCGATCTGATTGCCCATGCGACACCCGCGCTCAGACTGGTGGCGCTGGTGCAGGCCGCCATCACGGCCTACGCGCTGTACCTGATCTTTTCGGTGTTGCTGCCCATGCCGTATCGCCGCCCGAGCTGGCAGGTGCGCGCATCATCCGAACCATGAATCGCCTCGCCGAACAGCCACTGCGTACCGAACGCGAGGTGCGCATCGATCTGGCCGGCGCGTATCGCCTGGCGGCGCTCAATGGCTGGGACGACACCGTCTACACCCACCTTTCGGCCACCGTGCCGGGCGAGCCGGGTGCCTACCTCATCAACGAGTTCGGTCTGGCGTTCGACGAAGTCACCGCCACCAATCTGGTGAAGGTGAACCTGCGCGGCGAGGTGATCGATGGATCGGCGCGGCCGGTCAATCCCACCGGTTTCACCATTCACGGCGCAGTGCATCGGGCTCGGCCGGAGCTGGAATGCGTGATCCACCTGCACACGCCGTGGGGCGTGGCGCTGGCGATGCGGCCCGAGGGCCTGCTGCCGACGTCGCAATACGCGATGCGGCTGTACCGGCGCCTGGGGCGCCATGCCTACGAAGGCCTGGCGCTCGGCACGCCGGAGCAAGAGCGGCTGGTCGCCAACCTGGGCCAGCTCGATGGGCTGATCCTGGAGAACCACGGCACGATGGTGGTGGGCCGCACGGTGGCTGAAGCCTGGATGCTGATGCACTTGCTCGAACGCGCGGCGCAAGCCCAACTGCGTGCCCAGGCTGCGGGTGCGGGCCTGATGGTCGCCAGCCCGGAACTCGCCACACGCACCTACAACCAATGGGTGGGCGATGGCAGCGAGTGGGATGGCGATGTCGAATGGCCGGCGCTGCGGCGCCGGCTCGACCGTTTGTCGCCCGGGTATGCCGATTGAGATCGAACTTACCACTCCTCACACTTCAAGGAAAACACCTCATGCCAACCATCCGTGTCGAGCTGTTCGAGGGGCGTTCGCCTGCCCAGAAAAGCGCGCTGGCGCAAGCGCTGACCGAGGCGACCGTGCGCACGCTCGGCGGCTCGGCCGACGGTATCGATGTGCTGTTCTTCGACATCGCCCGCCATGACTGGGCCACCGGAGGCCAGCTGTGGTCGGATCGGGCGCCGCCGGGGCCTTCCCAGGTGGCCTGAAGGCATCGGCAAGCCCGTCCGGGCCCGGGCTCAGGGCCCGGGCCGGGTTATTGCTTGTGAAACAATTAGTGCATCGGATTGCGGAGCCCCTCGCTCTGGTTCGATTCGCCAGGGCTGCACGACGACAGCTCTGCAAAACCAACAACAGACAAAACAAGGAAAACGATTCATGAGCCTGAGCAGATACGGCAGTGTGTTCGCGATTGCGGCGGGTGGCCTGTTGAGTGCGTGCACCACGATGGTTGAGTTCACCTCTTCGCCTCCTGGCGCCGACGTCAAATACCTTGACAAGGTCATCGGCAAAACCCCCTTCACCTATGGCGTGTCCGACCAGTTCGGTTGGTGGAGCACCTACACCTTTGTCGCGAGCCGCGATGGCTTCGACGGTCAGACGATGGTGTTTCCCGAGCGCACGCCACTGGATGCGCAACTGGTGGTGCCTTCGAAAGTGCAATTCGAGCTGAAATCGAACGTGGCTGCCGCGCCGGTGGCGCCGGTCGTGGCTGCCGCTCCCGCGCCGATGAAGGCGGCCCCGGCGCCCGCGCCGGTGGTGGACAAGCGCATCGCCGACGTGGAGGCTGCCGTGCAGGCCTGGGCCGCCGCCTGGTCGCGTCGCGATCTGCCGGCCTATGTGGCGGCCTACGCGCCCGAATTCAGCGGTGCGCGAGCCTCACACAAGGCGTGGGAGAAAGAACGTCGCAGCCGCATCGTGCCGCGCAAGCGCATCGAGGTGAGTCTGGCGGACGTGTCGATCCGGATCGACGGCGATCGGGCGTTTGCGCGCTTTCAGCAGTCGTATGCGTCGGACATTCTCAAGTCCACCGACCAGAAAATCCTGGAGCTGGGCCGCGACGCCTCGGGCAAATGGCTGATCCGCAGCGAGACCGTCGGCGGCTGAAGCCGATCGTGTGATCAGGGCGTGCCGGGTCGACCGAGCACGCCTCGCACATCGCGTTCCCGCACCGCCTGAGCGAGCCGCGAGACCTCCGTGGTGAGTGCCTGCTGGGCTTGGGGCGTATCCCAGCCGCCGCTGCGGAACACGGCTTCCCAGCGATCCACCGCGCACTGGCCGGCGTCGGCACAGGCGGCGTCGGTTTGCAGATCGCCGCGCTGGCAATCCGCACCCAGCGCGCAGGGCAGCAGCCGCCAGGCATCGAGCTGCAACTTGTGCGCGGCCTCGTCCATCGGCGCCGCATCGGCGTGCGCGGCCGACCAGTAGTCGGCGCCCGTGATGCCCACCCACTCGATGAGCAGCGGATCGTTGAGCGCGAACACACGCGCCAGCGCCGTTTCCATGCGTGAGTAGTCGACCGATTCGATGGCCTGCAGCCAGTCGTCATAAGCCTTCAGGAGGGGGTCCCCGGCGCGGGTGAGCTGGCTTTGCAGTTCGGCCACCGCGTCGTCGTCGAGCTCGCCGGGCACGAAGGCCGCACAGCGGCGCGCCGAGCGATCCAGGCGTTCGCCGCGGCGATGCAGGTCGGCATGGGTGGCTGCGGCCATCTCGGCGTCGGCCTCGGTGGCACCGCCGACATCCATCGTTTGCTGGCGGCACTCGGCCAGCGCGCGCATCGCATAAAAGCCGCCGCCGGCGGCGGGACGGCGGCGCGCCTCGGCCACGAAGGCGCGCAGATCGGTGGCCGATTGGTATCGCATCGCCAGGGCGGCACCGCGCCAGATGGCCGATGGCTGGCGCCCGGCGGGCTGCGGTGCGGCCAGATTGGCAGCGGCGATTTCCGAGGCGGCAAGGGCCGGCGGCGTGGCGGGTTTTGGCGCGGCACGCGTGGTGATGCCGGCGGGGACGGGGCGCGACTGCGGCACCACCCACGTCAGCCAGGCGCACAGCGTGGCCAGCAACATCGCCACCAAGGGCACCGCCCAACGCAGGAGTTGCCGGCCTGCGGATGGAAGCGGCAGGGCTGGCGGGGGGCGGTGCGCTGGCGACATCGTCTGCACAGCATAGCGAAGCGCGCGCCGGGTTGCACGCGCGGCGCGGCGTGCACTCGCGCAGGAATTCCAGGCCCCACACAGCCATTGCTGCAGATGCGGCCGCAGGCCGAACAGCAGCGGTGCGCCAACATGGCCACACGAGCCGATGGCGCGCCCGCGGTCGGGGGTGGGTGGGGGCGGGATGGCCGACGCGTGCCGTAGACTGCCCGGCGCGGCTGCTGTTGCCGCGCGGGAGTTGACCGATGCCGCTGCCATGCCTCGCCACGCTGTTCGTGATGCTGGTCGCTCTCGCGGGCCGTGCCTTGGCCGGGCCGCTGGTGCCCACACCTGAAGGCCGCGTCGAGGGTGTGCAGGTGCAGGATGTGGCGGTGTTCAAGGGCCTGCCGTACGCCGCACCGCCAGTCGGCCCGTCGCGCTGGCGCGCGCCGCAGCCGGCGCCTGGCTGGCAGGGCACCCGCGATGCGAGCGAGTTCGGCCGCGCGTGCATGCAGATGCCCGGCTTGTCGCTCAAGGCGGGCGGCGATCCCGGCCCGCTGGGCGAAGATTGCCTCACGCTCAATGTGTGGACGCCGCAAGTCGATGCCCAGGCTTCGCTGCCGGTGATGGTGTGGCTGCACGGCGGCGCACTGATCTTCGGCGCGGGTAATCTGCCGATCTACGACGGCGGCGCGCTGGCGCGGCGCGGCGTGGTGGTGGTGACGATCAACTACCGGCTCGGGCCGCTGGGGTACTTCGTGCATCCGGCGCTCGACCGCGAAGCGGCGGGCGGGCCGGCCAATTTCGGCCTGCTCGATCAGATCGCCGCGCTGCAGTGGGTGCGGCGCAATATCGCGGCCTTCGGCGGTGATGCGCGCCGGGTTACCGTGTTCGGGCAGAGCGCCGGTGCACAGAGCGTGCTGGCGCTGATGGCCTCGCCGCCGGCGCGTGGTCTGTTCCAGCAGGCCATCGCACAGAGCCCCTACGGCGTGCCGAGCCACAGCCGCGATCAGGCCCGCGCCACCGGCATTCGCGTGGCCGATGCGGTGGGCTTGCCGGGCGCCAAGGCAACCATGGTGCAGTTGCGCGACGTGCCGGCACAGCAACTGGCCCAACTCCAGGGCGATGGGCTGTCGCTGGCGCCCAGCCTGATCGTCGGCGATGCCGCGATGCCCAGGCCGCTGCTCGATGCGTTTCGCGACGGTCGCCAGGCGGCGGTACCGCTGATCATCGGCAGCAACAGCGACGACGCCAGCGTGGCGCTGGCCTTCGGCCTGCAACCGCAGGCGCTGGTCAAGCGCCTCGGCGCCGCGCGCATCCTGGTCGGGCCGCTGTATCCCGGCGTGACCGACGACGCCGAACTGGGGCGCCAGGTGGTGCGCGATGTGGTGTTCACCACCTTCGCGCGGCGCTTGGCGGTGCTGCATGCCAAGCGTGCGCCGACCTGGCGCTACTACTTCGACAACGTGCCCGGCGGTGCCCGCGCCGATGCGCCGGGTGCCGCGCATGGCGCCGAGGTGACGGCGGTGTTTGGCACCGACGATGTGTGCCAATGCCTGGGTGCGCCGCTCACCCGCGCGGATATCGCCTTGCGCGAACGCCTGTTGCAGCGCTGGGTGGCATTTGCACGCGGCGGCAAGCCCGACGTGCCTGGCTCGCCCGCCTGGCCGGCGGATGGCCTTTGGCGTGCCCAGGTGCTGGCATGGGGCAGCGACGAATCACTGCAGCCGGCGTTCATGCGCGATCGGCTGAACGCGTTCATCGGCGCGCTGAGGCTGGTGCAGACGGTGCAGCCCGCGGGGCGCTAGCCGGCGGGCACGACGACAATGCCGGCATGTCCGACGACAACCAGATC
This sequence comes from Burkholderiales bacterium, assembly GCA_031359975.1. Taxonomy (GTDB): domain Bacteria; phylum Pseudomonadota; class Gammaproteobacteria; order Burkholderiales; family Burkholderiaceae_C; genus JANMAS01. The sequence goes on along the minus strand of JANMAS010000499.1, from coordinate 36,566 downwards.
GAAATTCCACCGTCGTTCGTGGCGTTGTTCGTCGCGCCGGGCCGCACACGGCCGCAGGCGCCACGCTCGGAGATCGCCGCGCGTTACGGCCTGTGCGAAGACCTGGCCACGATGCTCACCGAAACCGCCCACGACAGGCTGTGGGAGCTGGGTATCGCGCAGACCGATGTGTTGGCGCGAATCCACCACGGGCTGCTGATCGACGATTCCGTGGTCAACACGGCCGAAGCCCAGTGGGTAATTCGCCGCCTGGCGGAGTTGCTCGATTGGGATGCGCCGGCGTTTGGCACGGATGCCGCCGCTCCGCCCTGAGCCCCGCGTTCAGCCGCAGCGCTTCAGCCCGGCCTTGCCAAACGGGAAGCGGGCGGCGAGATGTTGGTCGTTGCTGAGATCGACCGACATCGATTTGCGGCCCTTTTTCGATTCGTCGAGCGTGATCATGAAAGGCGAATCCCCCATCGCGTCGGTCGACAGCATGGTGACGCCTTGCACGTCGTGGCCGGCGCAGCTGAAGCACTGTTCGAGCTTGCGATAGTCGGCCCGGGCCGGGCCATTGACGAAGGTGACGCTGCTGGCGTCGATCACCACCCTCAGCGGCGATGTGCAAGCCGCCGAGACCGACACCCACTCACCGATGAAGCCTGGGTGCACGCTGCCGCCGGTGATGGCGGGCGACGCGCTGGCGGCCAGCGCCAGACCTGCAGAGACGACAAGCCGGGCGGCCGTGTGACGGGGCGTGATCATCATGAAGCCTCACGGGTTGGGATGGCGTGGGGATGGCGACGAACTGGCGGGAGCGCGCCCCGCAGCAGGGCGGCGAGCCCGATGAACCGGCCCTAGGCGGCTGGCTGCTCCGAGGGGCTTGCCGACGCGGCACGCGGGGCATCGGCCACCTTGTACTGCTGCCTGGCGAGTTTCTTTCTTGCCTTCGCACTCTTTTGTTTTTGTCTCCGGATACCGCGGTCTCTGTCTGCGCTCATGATTGTCTCGTGTTGGGTTGAACAGCGGCACGGTCGCCCTGGTTGAATGCGCGGTCAAGCGACCACACACCCACCCGGGCGCATGCCAGCCGAGGTTGTACCACCGACTGGCCGCTCACCCGTCCATGCCATCCAGCCGTGAACTCACCAGCCAAGGTGTGAACACCCACAGGTAGATGGCGAATGCGCCGCACCAGGCGATGGCCGCGGCGATCAGAGGCACGGCGTACGGCAGGCTGTGCGGTACGACCAGCGGCACGAGCGCGCGCAAGAGCGCAGCCGCCAGCACCAGCCCGTAGGCGGCGATCTCTGCCTTGGAGGCTCGTAGCGGCCGGCCGGTATGGCCGCGCGCGGTGCGGGTGATCATGCCGATGATCAGTCCGCCGGTGGCGCCCACCGCGAGCGCATGGACACCCGCCGACACGCTCAGCACCCCCAGCTCCGCCAGACACAGTAGGGCGAGACCAATCGGAATCCATGCATAGGCGGCGTGCAGCACCCACAGGATCGGGCGCCCGCGCGTGACGAACGGTTGCCAGCTCAAGAGCCGATGCAACTGCAGGGCCGCGGCGATACCGAGCGCGACCGGTGGGAGTGGCCCCGGCAGCGCCAACACCCAGCAGGCCAGTGCGATCGCTGTCAGCGCCAGGGTGGGTAGCTCCAGTCTGGGTTGCAAGCGCAGCTTCAGGCCGGGTGTGGCGCCGAGCGTGAAGGCCGGGATGACGCGACCGCCGATCACGCTTTCGATCATGATGATCAGTGCAAGGCCCGCATGCAGCGCGGACATCGGCGTCACATCGACCAGGCCCAGCGATGCCAGGTGGAAAACGGCGTTGGCCCCGGCGAGCAAAAGAAGGATGCCCGCCAACGGCAGGTTGCGACGGTTGCCCGCACGCAGAAGAATCGCGATCAGCAGCCCTGCTACCCAAGGCAGCAGCAGCATGTCCAACGCCGCGTACAGCGGATACGGCGCCACCAGCGCCGCTGCGCGTGCCGCCAGCCAGAGCAGCGCCAACGCCGCCAAGGTGGGGCCCCGTGGCGTGTGCAGGCCCGTCCATGCCTTGCCGGCTGTCAACAGGAAGCCGACGATGACCGCGCAGGCAAAACCGAACAGCATCTCGTGCGCGTGCCAGAGCAGGGGCGGCATGGCCAGGGGCATGGCCAAGTTGCCCAGAACGACGGCAACCCACAGCGCAATGGACAGCGCCGCAAATGCGGCCGCTCCCAGATAGAAGGGCCGAAAGCCCAGCCGCAACACCGGCAGGCCCTTCAAGGGCTGGAGGCTGGCCGGCGCGGGAGCGGCGGCGAGGATGGGGGGCAAAGGAGAGTGCATGGATTCGATGACCGGGCCGCGTTTGATCGACGAGCGCATCAGGTGTATAAGATGCATCACAGATGCATGTTATAGACGGCCTGAATTAAAAGCAATACGCGACGTGCATCTTTGAATGAGGCTTCGCCGATGAGACTGTCTGATTACACCGACTACACCTTGCGGGTGTTGATGTATTGCGCCGCCAACCAGGGCCGCCTCGTGACCATCGCCGAGATGGCCGATCAGCACCAGGTGTCGAAGAACCATCTGATGAAGATCGTCAACGATCTGGGGCGCCAGGGCGTGCTGGAAACCACCCGTGGCCGCGGCGGCGGCTTGCGCTTGCTGAAGGCGCCATCGGCGATTCGAGTCGGTGACGTGCTGCGACATGCGGAAACCGATTTCCGGCTCGTGGAGTGCTTCGACGCTGCCACGGATACCTGCACGCTGACGCCGACTTGTCGATTGAAGAAGGTGCTTCGCAAGGCCTTGACAGCCTACTTTGCCGAGCTCGACGGCGTGACGCTGGCGGACATCGCAAACGCAGGCAAGGCATCCGGCACGAACAACATCAGGGCAGACGCTCTCGGAGCCAACAGCCGACCCATCAACGGGCCAGCGCCGCGGCGCCCACGGGCAAGAGCCGACTCGTCTCGCGCGTAGTCACGGGCCAGTCACGCCCCGAGCCAGGTGTGCTCGAACACCCCGACCCAGTCATCCGGCCGGGCTGCTTCAATCCCGAAACCATGGGTCTTGAATGCCGCGTGCCAGTGAGCTCGCACGTAGGTATTGGTGTCGTCGATGAGCTGACGCACCTGGCCTTGATCGAGCCCGGCAATCTCTTTGCCGGCTGCCACCAGGTTGACAAGCGTCGCCCGCCTGAACCCGGTGCGGGTGATGGCCATTCTGAACACCGGGCAGCCATTTCGGTGAAAGAACGGCAGCACATCGTAAAGCGGCGACAACGCCCAGTTACCCTGGCCGACCTGCCGAAGGCTGGTGTTCCAGGGATGGTCGTCCGTGTTGCCGACCACGGCGTTCAGCACGATGCGCCTGAAGAGTTCTTGCGCGTCACCGGGCAGTTTGAGCCGGGACCGCAGTGACACGTAGCTGCGGCGAGGGTCGCCTACGTCGGTTCCCGGCGCCAGGTCGAGCGCCGTCGCGGCGCTCACGCAGTGATAGACAGGCCCGACCAACCCGGGCCCACGGTCGAAGCGCTCGATGCAAAGCGCAGGAACGTCGTTGAACGGTTGCACGTGGTGCCGAGGTACACGCAGGCCCAGACCCTGGGCCATGGTCAGTGCCGTCGCCTCGGCGACGACGCTGTCCAGGCGCTCCGACGGCAGCGGGAACTTCAGCAAGACGGGTCTGCGCGCCCAAGCCGGCCCACCCGGCAGCGACTGATCCTGAAAGTAACCCGTGAACTTGGGACGCTCGCCACCCATGACCCCGGATGAAGACTCCAGCGAGGCGTGTGCAAGAGTCGCCTGCGTCACCTTTCCCAAGGCTTCCTGGAGCACGGTGTCGACGCCGGGTTTGTCGCCCAGGTTGCCGACGAACAACGCGCCAAACCCATCCGCTGGCGCGTAAACGAGCCGCTCCCACCAACCCCAGGGTTCACCGTCGGCGATCACGCCCTTGCCCAGGATTTTGGACGACCGCCTTTGCAGGGTGTCCAAAGACCAGCCAGACAGCGCCACATCGCAAAATACAGGCGGAGGCGCCACCCCCACCCTGGTGAACACCGACCTCTGTTTGATGCGAATGGTTTTGGGGTCCAGTTCCCAGGCGTCGGCGCCTCGGGCGAGATAGTGGGTGTCGAATAGAAACTCCCACCGGTTGTCTTCCTGAGTCAGCTCCCCCACCTGTACCGGAGAGCGGCTCTGCGTCGAGGCGTCAAAAACCCAGCGGAAGACCGGCGCGCGCCTTGTCATTTGGGCTCCTTCGTGCGCCGAATGAACCGAGGCAGGTGGGCTCGTACCGCCTCTTGGTAAGCGGCGTCTTGTGCGGCGGACGCCAGCGCGGCCTGGAGGCTGACATCGTCGAGCGCCCAGAGCAGCCTGGCGACATCGGCGAACCGCGTCGACAATGAGCCAGCCTCGATGGCGATGAGTGTCAGACGACCGATGTCGGCCCTGGCGGCCAGGTCGGCTTGAGTGAGGCCGCGAGCCAGCCGCAGCACGCGGATGCGCGTGCCGACCTCGGTGACGAACTGGGTCACCTCGTAGGGTTCAGACGCTGGGTCTCTCCGGATCATGATGTATTGAATCGTAGACAAAAGTGACAATTTTGTCTACGAAATAAGACCAACATCCAGCTCGAACCAGAAAGCAAAAAAGTCAGCCGGCGCTAACCGGCTGCCAAGCCTGGCCCAGTAGCTGCGCCTGACACCGCAACTTGTAGACGTTTCCGGCGCTACGCCGACACTGTTAGACCCCAAGGGCCGGAATCGTCATGCCAATCCACGTCGGCATGTACTGCCCATTCAAGAAGATCTGATGCCGGTGATACGCGGACGCCTGGCGCAGACCGAAGGCGTCGAGTCGCCGCTCTTCAGCACACACGGACGCGTGCCGCTGCGCAAGGAGACGGTGGCGCTGTTGGTTGCGGAAATCGCGAAGGCAATGAAGGCCGCTGGCGAGCTTGAGCGCGGGCCGTTTTCGATGCGGGACCTTCGGCATACTGCCGAGACACATATGGCGGCTCTCACAATCTCAAGCGATGTGCGCGCGCAGATTCAATCGCACGGACTCGGCGGGATGCTCGGGCGGATCCCGATAATGCCCGGAGCACGACGTGGTCAGCTCGAACAGGCGGGTTTGACGGCGGCGTGACGACAAAGCTCACGCCAATGACAATTGTGGCGGTGCAAGCGCAGCGTCACGCGGGAAGTGGTCCAGCAGTCCTCACGCGAGGACTGGATACAGGCCTTGGTGCGCGCGGACTGCGGGGTCCCATTCATGCCTGTTTCACACGACCGGACGACCGGGCCGGCCCTCATGAGCATGACCGGTTTGCCCATCGTCCAGGAAGTCAGTGTGCTGACGCAAGCCGAACGACCCACCATCGCGGCGCGGGAGACCGTCATCAACCAGCTGTTGGCTTGTGGCTTGGGGAGAGGCCGGGCCGAGCCCGCATGCGTTCAGCGCTTGCGCTGCGCCCGCAAGCTGCTTGGCGTCTTACCCAGGTGCCTGCGAACGGCATGGCACAGATGCTGCTGACTCGCGAAGCCGCAATCATGGGCAATCGCGGCCAAGCTGGCGTTCGATCGGGTGAGCATCGCGGCCGCGCGTTCGACCCTCAACGCGAGCACGAACTTGTGCGGCGTTTGTCCGGTCTGGCCAGCAAAGGAGATCGCGAAGTGGTTGAGTGACAGGCCCGCCTGCTTGGCCAGATCCGCGACGAGGATGCGTTCACCCAAATGCGCGATCACGAAATCGCGCAATCGGGCCAAGTCGTCGGGCTTGAGCGGTTGCAAGGTCTTCGACGTGCGCCGGCCGTGACGCGCCACATGTATCAGCAACAGGCGCGCGCAACTGTCGGCTGCCTCGGCGCTCATGACACTCGGGCACCGCAACTCGACCACGAGCTGCTCGACCAGCTCGCCGATGCCCGGGATGCTGGCGTTCAAGAGTGTCGGCGCGGTCGCAAGAGGCGACGCGTCCTGGTCGCCAGCACCGAATACGTCCCGCTGGAAATAGATGTTCAGGTGACGGCTGGGCGACTCCTTGCGCCAGCTCACAGGTTGCCCGGCCGGCGTCAGGAAGAGCGAGTGCCGGCGGGCGTCGAAACTGCGTGGGCGATCACCTTCAATGCCACCGATGACGCGCGCTGGCGTCAGGTTCACCGACAGGCGCGAAACGCCCAATGGCGGCACGCTCAGCGCGTAAGGCGGTGAAGCATAGAGAGACACGCTGATCGCGATACCGCCGTCGTCACGCTCGAGCGCCTCGGTTTCCTTGCCCCCCGCTTCGGAGAGCACGCGTCCGTAGGCCTCGGCACCGCGACGCAGAGGCTGGCTCGGTTTCGGGACGGCGTGGTCGGCACCCATCACAGTCCCGGGCGGCCAAAAGCGCGCCGCACGTTTGCAAGAAGGGCCCCGCGCTTGTCGCAGCCGGCGGTGGGTTTGTGCAAGACGGAAATGACCGGATGGAGTGTCATTGAGGCACGCGCAGATCGGCATTCGCAGATCTGAAGAGTTATTGCTTCGTCGGTCGTTCGATGCGCTGGCGGGCTTACGTCTTTTCGTTTTTTTTCGCCTTGCTCGGCTGGCAGGCAGCCTTGGGTGCAAGAAGCGACGCCCATCGAACTGCGCGCATCCAGGTCGACATCGATGGCGAAGCGACAGGCGCTCTCGACCTGGATTCGAACTGCATTCGTTGGACGCATCAGGAGATTTCATGACCAAGACTTGTAACAACCCCCGCGCTCTTCGCGCCGCAATGGCCACCGCGCTCTTCGCCGTTTGCGGCGCGGTCGGCGCCGACGATGACCACCGCGGCCTGAGCCCGGAGAAACTGCGCAGCTTCATCGACCAGCAAGTGGGCGGCATCGCCAAACTGATGGTTCCGGCGAAGAATCGTGATATCCCGGTGCCACCGGGGAAGGCGGAAGAGCCGGATCGCTACAAGACAACCGAGGCGAAGCGTTTCCTCGGCAAGATGCTCTTCCACGATCCCGTTCGAACCGCGCGCATCAACATCAACGAGAGCGTGCCGGTCAACCTCCCCGTGGCGACGGCCTTCGGCGGTACTGTGGACGCCTCCAATCCGAGCGTCCAGGCGATCGTCGATGCGACAAGACAGACCGGGTCGTGCGGCACCTGCCACTTCGGCGAGGCGGCGACCAAGGCCGGCCAGCAGATCAACCTGCACGTTGGCGCCGAGGGCCGCGGATACACCGACGACAAGGGCAACTTCATCGTCCGCCGCCGAACCCAGGAGATCCTCATCAAGAAGCGCTCCGCGCCAATCTTCGCGGGTGACACGCTGGTCGACGGGCTTCCGACGCTGACCGATATCGACACGATCCTCGGCCAACGGACGGTCACCACACCAGCGGCCTTCCGCCATGAGCCGGCGCCGAGCGAGCTGATTGCCACGGGCCGGCTCGACGAGCTGGACAGCGTGGGGCGCATGTCGATGTCGGTGATCGGTTTCGCGTTCAACAACCGCCTTCTCTTTGGCGGCTTCGCAGGAGAGCCGGAGACGACGATTGGCGCGCTCAACCCGTTCGCCGATCCGGCGGGCGAGAACCTGACGCTTCTGCTTCTCGACGCCCACCGCATGATTGACAAGCAGTCGGCGGAGATCATCAACGTCCCAGCCTTCGTGAAACTGTTCCAGGACGCCTTCCCGAAGGAAGCTGCCGATGCCGCTGCGACGGGTGACATGACGAAGCTCGTGAACGACGTGACCGCGCTGCGCGCGACGGCGACTTTCCTGCGCACGGTCGTCACGCGCAATACGCCATTCGATCGGTTCATCGCCGGGGACAACCGCGCATTGACCGCCAGCCAGCGGCGCGGCGCGCAGCTCTTCTTCGGCAAGGCCACCGAGGGCGGCGCCGGCTGCGTCGCCTGCCACAGTGGGCCGATGCTCAACAAGCAGGCGGATGACCCCGACGTCGCCGGCATCGGCGCATTTGTCGAGGAGAACTTCGTCAACGTCGGTATCGGCGACCACCCGGTCCAGGCGCTCAACGCATTGGAGAGGGGCCATCTCGACCCCAACAGGCTGGGCAATGACGGCTTTCCCTATCACGCCGAAGACACGGGGCGTCAGGAAATCACCCGTAACCCGGACCATGCCTTCAAGTTCCGCAGCTTGACCCTGCGTCAGCTCAAGGACGGGGGAAACTTCTTCCACAACGCTTCGTTCACCAAAGTCCGTGACGTGGTCGAGTACTTCAACGCAGGCGTACCCCAGGACGCGACCGCCGGCTCAGCGCCGACCCTGTCCACCCGCTTCACGAATCCTCGCGGGCCGGGTTTTTCGAGGGGCCTGGGCCTTTCGGCGGGGCAGGTCGACGATCTCACCGACTTCCTGAAGGACGCTCTTTACGACCGTGCGTTCGTCAAGTACGACCCCAAGTCGAGCACCGATTCGTTTCAGCCGAACGAACGAGACCTGACTTACTCGAAGTACCGTCCGGATCTGGCCGCCCTGGGCGCCAAGGATGCCTTCATGCCCAGCGGGCGGCCCGTCGACAACAACGATCCGCTATCAAGGCGCGACCAGGGTCTCGAGTTCCTGAACGTGACCTCGCGGGCGCAAATCGCGCTGGTCGATCGCGACCGCGAGGACGACCGGCAAAGGGATGTGTACCGCATCACCAACAACGGCACGTCGGTCATCGACACGCATCTGCTGATGGTGGTCACGGGTCTTCCACGCCGGGTCGAACTGGTCAACGGCAGCGGCAAGACGCAAGCCGGCGACCCGTATCTGCGGGTCTATCTGAAGGACGGCGTGATCATGCCGGGCAGGAGCATCGTCGCCTCGCTGGCCTTCAAGCGCGAACCTGGGGATCCCCTGGTGAAGTACAGCCTCGAACTTCTCTCGGGGCAAGGTCAGCCTTGAGCTGCATTCACGTGCCGAGCTGCTGTCGTCCGGCCCCGGCCGGGTGACGGTTGCAGCGCATCGCCCGTGGCCAGGTGGTGCTGAATTGGAAGATGTTGCAGCACCACCTCACGATGCGCGCCTGATCATCTGGAGATCCGACCGATATGCCGGAACCTGACCAGTAGCTGATGCGTGCGATCACAGAATCGCGCGATGGGTTGCGAGTGCCTTGGCGGTCTGAACGAGCACCTGGCGCAGAAGGACATCGAGGTAGTTGTCCACATCAAGCCGAGGCATCTTGAACTGCGCCCGCTGTCGTTGGACCACCAGCGCGTCGGGCGGCATCCAAGATAACACTGGCCAGTCGGCGGGATATTGGTACCAGGCGTCAACACCGACGGCAGCAGCGACGGCGGCGAGCTCTTCGCGCTGGCCTGCGGCATCTGGGTGGCCTGTGCGGCGCTGCTCTGGATTCGACGTTCGACCTGGATGCCCTTGCTGGCGCGGCTGACCGGTCGATCGTCTCAGCGCTGACCAGGCAGCACGAAGCGCGCCGTCCGCACGCCGGTGATTTTCGCGTCGCCGCCAGCTTGGCAGCGATGCAGCACCGCCAGGGCGGTCACCGTGGCGGTGACTTCACTTCTTGCCGTCATTCACGCCCATCGGGCCGAATTGATCCTTGGTGACAGGCAAACCGACAAAGGGCGGCGAGTCGGGGGCTTCTCGGGGGCGTTGCGTGCACCGGGCTGGCCAGTGGCCAGGCTCAGCCGAAGGGTTGCGCACCCGGACGAGTCGCCGGGTTCATGCAGGCGCCGGCCGCCCTCGCCCCCAGCTGTACGTCACCAGCGAGTCGATGACGGCCTGTTGCGCCGCGCTCGTCGGCCGTTCGGCCTGCGTCAGCACACTGACCTCCCGGACGATGGGTACGTCGGTCATGGTCACGTAGGCGAGGCCAGCCGCGCGTGCGAGTGAAACGGGCATGAAGGCGACCCCGAAGTTCGCGCGCACCAAGGCCTGTATCCAGTCCTCGCGTGACGACTGCTGCACGACCTCGAGCATCACGCTGCGCTCGCGCAACAGGCGTTCGATGTAGGTCGAAAACTCGCACATCACACGTTCGCAGTAGCGCTCGCGGTGCAGTTCCGACATCTCCACGCTCGTGCGTCCGCTGAAGCGGTGGTCGTCGCCAATCGCCAGCACGTACTCCTCTCTGAACAGCGGCGTGGCGGCAAACCGTTTGGGCATTTCGTAGGGTGAGCACATGATGCCCACGTCCACGTCGCCCCCGTCGAGGGCGTCGGTCAATGCTTCGAGGTTGCCCTCGCGAAAGCTCAGCTCGACCTCGTTGCGGCCCTCCTGGCTTTCGACGAAGCCCGGCAGAACCTGGTGGAAGTCGATCGTGCACATCACGCCGACACGCACCACCTCCGTCTGCGCCCGCGTCAGTCGGCGGGCCTCTGCGCGCGCTTGATTGGCGGTCTCGTAAATCTGGCGGAAGTTCGGCAGCATGCCCCGGCCCAGTTCGGTGAGCTGGACCGAGTTCTTCGTGCGGTCGAACAGGCGCCCTCCGATCGCCTCTTCCAGGCGTTGAATCGCCTTGGTCAGTGCTGGCTGCGATACGAAAGAACGCTCTGAGGCCCGCGTGAAGTTCAGCGTGTCGGCAACGGCCAGGAAATAGCGGATCTGGTATAGCTCCATGGGCTGGTTCGTCGTGGACATCTGCCAACCCTTACAACGATCGGTCCCTGGCGCCATAACCGGTGACGATCGGTCGATGAAATCTTGTGATTTTCCCAAGCGGCCGTCGGTGCTTACGCTTGCCTTCGTTGTTGAGCAAGCCATGAACACCCACCCACCCACCCTCAGGACCATCGTGATCGCCGGCGGCGGCTTTGCCGGTACAACGCTTGCGCGTGGCCTCCAAGGGCGCTTGCCCGCAGGCTGGCAGGCCGTGCTGCTGAGCGAAGAGAGCTACACCACCTTCAATCCAATGCTTGCCGAAGTGGTCGGGGCGGCCGTGTTTCCCGAACACGTGATCGCGCCGATCCGCGAGATGGTGCCCGCGACCCGCTTCATCATGGGCTGCCTCCTGCAGGTCGATCATGCGACGCAGACCTTGGTCTGCTCGACGCTTGCGGGCCCGCTCGAGATCGCCTTCGACCACCTGGTGCTGGCCGTCGGCCAACGCGCCAACCTGAAGCTCATCCCCGGCTTGGCCGAACACGCGCTGCCCCTCAAACTGGTGGGTGATGCGATGCACATCCGCAACCGGCTGCTGCAACGGCTGGCACATATCGAGCTGATCAGCGACGACCAGCAACGGCGCTCGCTGGGCCACTTCGTCGTCATCGGCGGGGGCTTTTCAGGCGTGGAGGTTGCGGGTGCCGTGGCTGATTTCATCCGCAGCGCCCACCGCTGCTATCGCCGCGTCAAGGCCGACGAACTGCGCGTCTCTCTGCTGCACGACACCGACCGCCTGCTGCCGGAACTTCCGGCCCGGCTTGGCGAGGCCGCTGCACGATCGCTTCGCCAGCGCGGCGTTGATGTGCGCCTGGGCACACGCGCCGTGAGCGTCGACGCACACGGCGTCGACCTGGTCGGCGGCACTCGCCTGGCAGCCGACACCGTGGTGTGCACGATCGGTGCCAGCAGCAATCCGCTGGTCCAGCACCTTGGCCTGACCCTGCTGCGCGGCCGCATCGTGACCGAGCCCGACGGCCAGGTCGCAGGCCGGCCAGGGCTGTGGGCCGTGGGCGATTGTGCGGCCACCCTCAACGGGGCCGATGGGCAGACCAGCCCGCCTACCGCGCAGTTCGCCGTCGCGCAGGCCGAGCAGCTGGCCCGCAACCTCGTTGCGCACATCGAAGGGCGCGCCGTGCGCGCGTTCAGCCACCGGTCGAAGGGAATGATGGCCACAACCGGGCACCGCAAAGCCGTGGCCCAGCTGTTTGGCTTGCCCTTGACCGGCCTGCCTGCCTGGCTGGTGTGGCGTGCCTATTACCTGTTCCTCATGCCCACGCTGGGCCGCAAGGTACGCATCTGGGTGGAATGGACGTGGAGCCTGTTTTTCCCGGTCGACATCACCCACCTGCGCTTCACCCGCACCGCCGATATCGATGCCCCCTCCGCGCCCCCCGTGCCGACCACGCCTGCCCGCCACCCGCAACCCTAGGAGCACTTCATCATGTTCATCGGAAAGACCGCCCTCGTCACCGGCTCGACCTCGGGCATCGGCCTGGGCATCGCACGCAGCCTGGCCGCGCAGGGCGCGAATGTCATTCTCAATGGCTTCGGCGAACACGGAGCCATCGACACGCTGAAGGGCGAACTCGCCGAGCTCTACGACGTGCAGGTGCGCTACGACGGCGCCGACATGAGCCGGCCCGAAGCCATCGAAGCCATGATGAGCAAGGCCCTGTCGGAGTTCGGCTGCATCGACTTGCTCATCAACAACGCCGGCATACAGCATGTGGCGCCGGTGGACGAATTCCCGGTCGACAAGTGGTACGCGATCCTGGCCATCAACCTGTCGGCCGGCTTCCACACCACGCGGCTGGCGCTGCCCGCGATGAAGAACAAGGGCTTCGGGCGCGTCGTCAACATCGCCTCCGCACATGCGCTGGTGGCCAGCCCCTACAAGTCGGCCTACGTCACCGCCAAGCATGGTGTGGCCGGCTTCACCAAGGCTGTGGCACTCGAAGTCGCCGAGCTTGGCATCACCGTCAACGCGGTGTGCCCCGGCTACGTATTGACACCGCTGGTCGAACAGCAGATCCCGGATACCGCCAGGGCGCGTGGCATCAGCAACGACGAAGTCATCCGCAATGTGCTGCTGGCCGCGCAGCCGACCAAGAAGTTCGTGACTGTCGAACAGGTGGCCGCACTGACCTCCTTCCTGTGCACGGACGACGCCGCCTCGATCACCGGCGCCATCCTGCCCATCGAAGGCGGCTGGACGGCGCATTGACGTCCTGAACCGCACCTCATTCCCGCTCCCTCTTATCAACTCGGCCTTTGCGCCAAAACTCAAGGACAACTCCCATGAACAACTCAGCCTTGCGCCAAATCGCCGTCGCAACCGCCCTCGCAGTCGCCGGTCTTGCCCACGCTGGCCAGTGCCCGGCCGACAAGCTTGCGGCCAACGATCTGCCGGGTGCGGCCACGGCACCGGTGGGCGTGGTCGACACCGAACTCGCGGCCATCGACCTTGCCAAGGAGAACGTCAAGCTCGAGCAGCGTCGTCTGCGTCTGCGTCACATGACCATTGCGCCCGGCGGCATCGTACCGGTGCACAGCCACGAAGACCGGCCGGCGCTGATCATGGTCAACAGCGGCGAGATCTACGAGTACAGCAGCAAGTGCGCCGTGCCCATTCTTCACAAGGCCGGCGAAACCGCGCGTGAGTTCATGGGCACCAAGCACTGGTGGAAGAACACTGGCTCGGTGCCGGTCGATCTGACCATCGGCGACATCGTCAACGACAAGAAGCCTGCCACGATGGAAATGATGATGTAAGCCAGCGCCCGCGCCGTCGACTGCCTGATGCCGGCGCGGGATCACCCTGTCCAGCGAGAAGAGCAATCGAGGAAACTCACGATGAACACGACCACAGCCAACCCTGCCGCAAGCCGGCGCCGCCGCGCGGCGCCACAGTCCGGCCTGCCCGGCGAAGTGGTGCTGGTGCTTCAGGGCGGCGGCGCCCTGGGTGCCTACCAGGTTGGCGTCTACGAGGCCCTGCACGATGCAGGTATCGAGCCTGCCTGGGTCATCGGCACATCGATCGGCGCCATCAACGCTGCGCTGATCACCGGCAATGCGATGGAGGACCGCATGGGGCGCCTGAACGCGTTCTGGGAGCACGTGGAGCAGCCGGCCACGATAGCCGGTCCGCTGGACTGGCTCGGCATGGGCAACTTGGTGGCCAACATGACCACCGTGATGCGCGGCATCCCGGCGTTCTTCGAACCCAGCACCGCGGCCTTGCGCGGCACGCGGGCCAACGTGGGCGTGGAATCTGCCGCCTACTACAGCACCGAGCCGCTGCGCCAGACGCTGAACAAACTGGTCGACTTCAAGAGCCTTCAGGGCGGGCCGATGCGGCTGACGGTCGGTGCGGTCAACGCGTGCAGCGGTGCGATGCGCTATTTCGACAGCCGGCGGGAGAGCCTGTGCGTGGAGCACGTGATGGCCTCGGGTGCACTGCCACCGGCATTCCCGGCCGTGCGCATCGACGGCGAGCCCTACTGGGATGGCGGCATCTACTCCAACACGCCGATCGAGGCCGTGCTCGACGACCGCCCGCGCCGCGACTCACTGATCTTCGCCGTCAACGTATGGCACCAGACCGCACCCGAGCCGGAGTCGATCTGGCAGGTCATGGGCAGGCAGAAGGACATCCAGTACGCCAGCCGTGCCGACAGCCACATCGCGCGGCAAAAGCAGATCCACCGTCTGCGCCATGTGATCCGCCAATTGACGCAGCAGCTTTCCGCCAGCAAGCAAGCCGATCCTGTGGTCAAGGAACTGTCCTCGTGGGGTTGTGGCACCACGATGCACGTGGCCCATCTCCTGGCGCCGCGACTGGAAGGGGAGGACCACAGCAAGGACATCGACTTTTCGCCCGCAGGCGTCAAGGCGCGCCGCGAAGCTGGTTACGCCGACACCATGAGCATGGTCGAACGCTCGCCTTGGCGCGAGCCGACCGACCCGATCGAGGGCGTGGTGGAACACCGCTGAGCCGAGAATCCATCGATCGAGATCGAGAGGAGCCCTTGATGAGCAAGTGCGACGCGATCGTCATCGGCAGGACGCGGCGGGGGTCTTGCAAATACAGCGAGCACGTCGCCAACCTGGGCAAGACCCACCTCATTCAGGATGCGTTCGGAGCAGCGCGCCGGCCGTTGATCCGTAGCTGTGTTTTCGATCTCGCCGGCGGCTTCCTGCGCCGCCATACCGGCGAAACAAGCGCCAATCACGCCATGCACGAAGCCAGCATGCGCCGCGGCGCCGGTGCGGGAGTACGGAAATGACCACGGCGTGGCTGGCAGCGATCCTGTGCGTGGGGGTGATGGGCTTTGCGATCCAGCGTGGCGCCACCTGCACCGTGGCGGCCGTCGACGAATTGCTGACCAAGCGCCGCGCGCACCGGTTGGTGGCGATGCTGGAAGCCTCGGTGTGGGTCGCTGGTGGGTTGGCGCTCGCGCAGCTGGCACACCTGGCGGGTAGCATGCCGGCCGGCTACGCGGTCAGCGTCTGGACCGTCATCGGTGGCGCCTTGCTGGGTCTGGGAGCTTGGGTCAACAAGGCTTGCGTCTTTGGTGCCGTGGCGCGCCTCGGTTCTGGCGAGTGGGCCTATGCGGCCACGCCGGCCGGCTTCTTCATCGGCTGCCTGAGCGTGATGCCGCTGTTCTCGCGGCCGGCAGTCAGCACGCTCTCGGAGGCTTCACCGCTGTTCCATGTGGCGACCCTGTTCGCAGTGATTTTCGTGGCCTTCGTACTTTGGCGTCTGCGCCCCGGCCTGCAGTCGTTGCGGGGGCCTGATCGCGCCATCCGGTTGCGCCAGAAGATCTGGTCGCCCCACGCCGCCACAGTGGTCATTGGCGTGAGCTTCGTCGTGACATTCCTGCTGGCCGGCCGCTGGGCGTACACCGATGTGCTGGCCGATCTGGCGCGGGCCATGGACGCCGGGTCGGTCAGCTTGCTCTTGCCGATACTGCTGTTGACTGCGCTGTACACCGGTGCTTTGCTCGGCGGCCTCATGGCGGGGCGCTGGCAGTCCACACGCGTGTCGGTTGTGCAAGTGCTTCGGTGCTTCGCAGGCGGCGTCGTGATGGGCTGGGGCAGCCTGCTGATCCCCGGCTCGAACGACGGCTTGATTTTGATCGGCATTCCGCTTTTGCGCCCCTACGCCTGGTTGGCGTTCATGAGCATGTTCGCGGCGATTACCGCCGCCATGCTCATCCACCGCTACTTGAGGCCTCAGACAACCAGGGATGCCAGAAGCGCCTGAACGGCCCTGACCTGGCTGCCGCTGCTGGTATGGCCGTGGCGTGGCCGATAGCGCGGTGGCGGTGCTGGGCAGGGGCCGCGTCGGACCGGCCATCGCGCAGCGGCTGCGTGAGAACACGGCCCGCAGCCATGCCCGGCGGCGTGCCGGGCGTGGCGCTCAAAGACAGCGGATGGCTGCCCTTGAGAGATCTCGTCAGGAATCAACCGCCCTTGCGTGCCCACGTCGAGGTGGATTCGTCGAATCGGTGCGTCTTCAGGAACATGATGGTCTCGGCCTCCACCTCCGCGCGCGTGAGCTTGCTCATGTCACGGGGAGCACCCCCCAGCGGGACCCAGGTCGATGTCGCCTCGTTCCACCTGTTCATGCTCAGGAACTTGTCGCGCATCGCCTTGACTTCGGCGCGCGAGGCAACGCCCTCCGGCATGGCCATGTTGTCTTTGAGGACCCAGTTGCCGGCGCTTTCGTCCCAACGCGCCATGGACAGAAACGCGTCGCGATCCATCTTGACTTGGGCGCGTGTAGCACCCTGGGCCTGGACCGGGCCCGCGAACAATGCTGACAAACCGATCACAAGGCTGGCGGCGGCGATGGAACGGGTGAGGCTGAGATTCATCATGATGGCTCCGATGGGGGTTGCAGAAAGGCCGGAGGTTTCCTGGCCTTCAATTCAGTCGATTTGCCTCCTGGCAAATTACATGATCCGCCGCAAGCCCGTGCGGGCCGGCTACAGGTGGTCTTCTGGGGCCAGCGGCTGCAACAGGCTGCCCAGCCAGCGCATCCACCAGCTCGAGTCGGGCTCCAGGTCCAGCACCATGCGGCCGTCGCTGTCGGGGATGATCCACTCACAGCAACCGCTATCGGGCGCCAGGCGCAGCGCATAGGCGCTGTGCAGGCGGTCGATGTCGATCAGGGTCTTCAACTGCGTGGCCAGTGCCGGGCTGTCGATGAGAGCGCCGAATTCGGTGTTCAAGGTTGCCGAACGCGGGTCGAGATTCATCGAGCCGATGTAGGCCAGGCGCTCGTCCACGACCACGGTCTTGGCGTGCAACCGGCCCAGCGCCGCGCCGAACAGGAACATGCGCATGTTGTCCTTCACCCGCTGCTGGCTGAGTTCGAACAGCTGCACACCGGCGCCCAGCAGGGCTTCGCGGTAGCGCGCGTAAACCAGGTGCACCAAGGGCTCGTCCGTCGATGCCAACGAGTTGGTGAGCACCCTGATTTGAACGCCACGGTCGCGCAGCGCCGTCAGCAATGCCAGCCCACCGCGCCCGGGTACAAAGTAAGGCGACGAGGCGAGCACTTCGCGCTGCGCCTGCATCATGGCCTGGTAAACGCCGTAGGTGACGCTGCTGTTCATCAGCTCGCCCCCAGGCGCGCCCTGGTAGGGCTTTTCGGGTTGGTCGGCCAGCACCTGGGCGCGGCCGCCCAGAAGCGCGATGCGGGGTTCGTCCAATTGGCGCCCTACCGGCGGCTGGCCGAGAACGTCCTTGGGGGCCAGTTGCGTGGGCATGCTCAGCTCTGCTCGGTCGGGCTGGGTCAGGCGATCGAATTCGGCACGCAAAGCCAATGCCTCGCCCGCGACGCCGGACGCGGCCTCCACGACGCTGGCCAGCGGATACGCCGTGGGCGCGTTCCAGTAGCGGTCGAACTCGGCCTGCATGGCGGGCAACACAGCACCGGCGGCGAGCACGTCGATGTCGATGAAGTTGTCTGTTTCCAGCTTCAGGTAGTAAATGTCGGCGATGTTGCGGCCGCCGAACAGCGCCCAGGCGCCGTCGGCAGTGAAGAGCTTGTTGTGCATGCGGTGGTTGATGCGGCCCCAGTCCCAGGGCGCTGCCGCGAAGCGACCCAGCGGACCGCTGCCACGGGCGCTGGTGAAGGGGTTGAACAGACGCACTTGCACCCCTTCGTGCGCTGCAAAGCCCAGCCACAGGGCATCGGCGCCGCCGGTGTACAGGTCGTCGATCAGTACGCGCACGCGCACGCCCCTCGCCGCCGCATCGCGCAGTGCGCGCAGCAGCGCACGGCCGGTGCTGTCGCCCGCGAAGTGGTAGTACTGCAGGTCGAGACTGGCCTGTGCGCGCTGCACCAGCTGAAGGCGCGCGTCGAGTGAATGGGTGCCCAGGGGAAGCAGCCGGAAGCCGCTGAGGCCTTGTGCGCTGCCGTCAGGCATCGGACGCGCCAGGTGCGGGGTTGCAGGAACCTGGGCGTGGGCACCATCGGCAGCCAGCGCGTGCATGGAGGCCAGCGCGAGCCGGCCCAGGGGCGTCTGTGGCGATATCGGCAATGCGTGGCTCGCGGGGGGCCGCGGGTCGAGCTTGGGCAGGCTGGTGCAGCCGCCGAGGATCAGAAGGCCCGCCAGGCAAGCCACAAGCCGGGCCACCGGCACGCCACTGCGGCTGCAGTCGCGCGTCCGGACGATCAGTTTAGGTAGGAACATGATGTGGTTTGCATTTCGGTTGGCGCGGGTTCGGCTCAGTCGCATCAAGGGTCCGCTGGATTACCACAACACGAGGCCCACCGCGCAGGCGCCTTGGGCTCCCGCGCCCAGGCGGCCATGAAGATCAGGTGCCGGTTCAGGCCGTGGCTGTACGGCGGCCGCCGCGAAGCCGACTGACCCGTGTGAGCACCCGCAAGGGTGCGGTTGACCGCAGCCCGCCGACTCTCGGCAGGGCACATGAAGTAACCTCGCCGCATGAGCATCGAAGTTGAACTCGCCCAATTGCACCAGCCGTTGCTGCGCTTTGCCATGATGCAACTGCGTAACGAGAGCATCGCCGAGGACGTGGTCTCCGAGACCTTCCTGGCCATCCTGGAGAAGCCGGACAGTTTCGAGGGCCGCAGTTCGCTGCGCACCTATGCCACCGGCATTCTCAAGTTCAAGATCATCGACGTGATCCGCAAGCGCGGACGCGAGGTGCACATCGAGCCGCTCGACGAACAGAGCCAGGACGACGCCATGGATGCACTCTTCACCACGGACGGCCACTGGCAGGAACCGCCGCCGGCCTGGCAGCAGCCCGAAAAGTCGCTCGAGCAGCGTCAGTTCTTCGAGGCCTTGCAGACCTGCGTGGACCGACTGCCTGCCAAGGTCGGGCGGGTGTTCATGATGCGCGAGTGGCTGGACAAAGAAGTGGACGACATCTGCGCCGAGCTGGGCATCACCTCCAGCAACTGCGGCGTGATGCTCTACCGCGCGCGCATGCGGCTGCGCGACTGCCTGGACCGCAACTGGTTTGCGGGGCAGCGGTGAAGGTCGGGCTGGATTGCAAGGAAGTGTCGAGGCTCATCAGCGAAGGGCTTGACCAGACCATGCCGGCGCCGGAGCGCGCCAGGTTGCGTTATCACTTCGTCATTTGCCAGACCTGCCGCACGGTGGACGAGCAGATGAAGTTTCTGCGGCGGGCGGTCAAGGAAATGGACAAGGAGCCGCCGCCTGGCGCGTAGCGCAACGGCGCCTGCGACAAGGCGCGCCAGTTGCTCCGAGGGTTATCCAGGTGTAAGAACAGGGGCGGCACATCCGACACATCACAACGCCGACATGTGCCGGCGTCTACCAACGGAGACCACCATGCAGATTCGTTCAATTGCCCGTACCGTCGCCCTCGCCGCCACTTTCATCATGACCGTCACGGTCGCCCATGCTGAAGGCGACATCTATTCGCGCCTGATGATGATGAAGGAGATGGACGCCAACAAGGACGGCATGCTCTCGAAGGAGGAATACCTTGAGAAGGCAGGAAAGATCTGGGACATGAAGGCCGACGAGGTGAAGGCCAAGGGCGGCATGCTGACCCCGGCCCAGTTCAAGGAATTGCAGAAGGTGCTTGGCCGAACCCTCGGCTGAGGCACTTCGCGATCCGTCCCTTTTCCCGCAGGCAAGATGCACATCACCTTCAGCGTTGCCATAGCGCCGTAGGTGTGTTGCATTCGCGCGATCGCTAGCGAATTCGAGAACCAAATTCGATGCAAGCGGGATTGGGGGGTGAACTGGCGCATCCGGGCGCATCCGGGCGCATCCGGGCGCATGCGCGTGACGGCGTGGACTGGCCCTCTCAAGAAGAGGCTCGCCTGCGCGCCGAAGCTGCAGCGCGCGAAGTGACTGAGCGTGAGGACGGCTTGACGCTCGCGAAGGCGTTGTGCGAGTACGTGCAGAAGAAGCGGCGGGCGAAGGACGGATTGCCGCCGAAGGCACGCACGCGGGCGGACTATCTCGCGATGCTTGAGCCTGGCAAGACATCCTCGTCCGGCAAGAAGTTCGCCGATGGCGAGCTGTAGAGATGGATATCCGCCTATCGTCGTCCGGGATGTTGATCGTCAAGGGGGCCGGATCGTGCTGCGGGACACCCAAAGCCAGCGGGGCACCGCGAGTCAGCGAAGGCTTTTCCGGCCAGGCCCACGCCGCTTTGGTAGGCCAGTTGCTTGCCGATCCCACGGCGCGACGTCGCCACCGAAGCTTTCGCTCAGAAACTCAATCAGCAGCTTGAGTGGCAGCGGCTGGTGTTGGCGCGACAGGTACACAGCGTGGATGCCCAGCGGCTCGGGCTCGTAGTCCGGCAGTACGCGCGCCAGCGTGCCCCGGTCGAGTTCGTCGCCGACGAAGTAGGTCGGCAGCATCGCGATGCCGGCGCCGGCCAGCGCTGCCTGCCGAAGTACCGCGGTTTCGTTGCCTGACAATGAGCCTGTGACGCCCAGGGTCGTCAATCGGCCGGCTTGACCAAGGCGGTACTCGGCGCGGCTGCCGAAGGCGTGCGTGATGCAGTTGTGAGCCTTGAGGTCTTCTGGTCGCTGCGGGCAGCCATGTAGCTTCAGGTAGGCCGGTGACGCGCAGAGAATCGAACGGCAACTCGCGAGCCGGCGTGCCACCAGGCCGTCGTCCAGGCGATTGGTGATGCGAACGGCGAGGTCGATGCGTTCGCCGACCAGGTCGACCGCTCGGTCCACGGTCAAGAGTTCAACCTCGATGCGCGGGTGCCGACCCTGAAAATCCACGATGGCTTGGGTGAGGCACGAGATTGCGAACGACAGGCTGGTGGTGATGCGCAGCTTGCCCGTGGGCTCGGCCCGGCGCGCACCCGACACCGCCTGCAGGTCGGCGGCCAGCTCGAGCATCTGGCGCAGGCGGGGCAGCGCCTCCAGGCCGGCCTCGCTCAGACTCACGCGGCGCGTCGTGCGATGCAGCAGCCGCGCACCCAGCCACCGCTCCAGAGCTTCCAGATGGCGGCTGACCATGGCACGCGACAGGTCCAGCGTGTCGGCGGCGCGTGTCAGGCTGCCCTGATCAGCGATCTCGATGAAGGTGCGGATGGCACTGAGATGGTCCATGGATTGAATCGATCAGGTTGACAATCCCTTGATTTAAACGGAGTTTATCGAATTACTTCGATTCAATAGAGTCTGCCCATCGACAACCGCCCCGATGGAGCACCCGATGAAGACCTTCAAGACCTTGTCCCTGGCCCTCTTGCCCGCAGCCATGACGCTGGGCATCGTCGCGACCGACGCGGCAGCGCAGTCGGCCCCGCCGCTGACCGTGCAGGTCTACAACGCGGACGCCGCGAGCTTCCACGTCAACGCTGTGCTGGTGGCCGGCAAGACCGACGCGGTTCTGCTGGACACCGGCTTCACGCGTGCCGATGCGCTGCGCATTGCCGCGATGGTGCTGGACAGCAAGAAGACGCTGAAGACGGTCTACATCAGCCAGGCCGATCCCGACTACTACTTCGGCATCGAGGTGATAAAACAGTACTTCCCCGATGCCAAGGTCGTGACCACGGCGCCTACGCTGAAGAAGATCGAGGCGACGCTGGCGACCAAGCTGCAGGTCTGGGGTCCGCGCATGGGCGCCAACGCACCGAGGAGTGTGCCGCTGCCCGAGGTGCTGGCGGGCAATACGATCACGCTCGAAGACCAGACCCTGGAGATCCGCGGGCTGGACGACAGCCAGCCGCACCGCAGCTACGTGTGGATCCCGTCGATCAAGACGATTGCCGGCGGCGTGAACGTGTACGCCGGGCTGCACCTGTGGACCGCCGATGCGCAAAGCGTGCAGGAGCGCGCCGACTGGGCGAAGAAGCTCGGCACCATAGCCGCGCTGCAACCCGTGACCGTGATCCCGGGCCACAGCCAGCCGAGCCAGAAGCACGACGCGTCGCAGCTCGCGTGGAGCCAAGCCTACCTGACGCGCTACGAGCAGGAACTGCCCAAGGCCGCCACCAGCGGCGCCCTGATCGAAGCGATGAAGAAGGCCTACCCCGATGCGGGCCTCGGCATCGCGCTGGACATCGGCGCCAAGGTGAACAAGGGCGAGATGAAGTGGTGATCTCCTCATAGCGACTTGCATCAAGCGGTGCGCCACCAGGGGTGGTGCACGCATGACCAGACTCAAACGAAGGAAGACCAAGTCGGCTCCGACCCTCTGCCCGGTCCTTCAGGCGGCTACAAACCGTCTGCCGCCCAGACTCCTGGCGCTGAAGCAATCCGCTGTCCGACCGTCGATGGCACACGGGATCAGATCTTCAAGTGCAGGCGGCCAGCGACGCGCGACTACGATCTGGTTTGACTCACACGAACCGGCCTCCTCGAAAATCGGTGCGATTCAGCGGCCCCACAACAAATCTTCTTGTGCCTGATCACTGGAGAACAGCCGGACTTCGACAATCTTGCCGCCTTCGATGCGGAGGAGGTCCACGCCCGGTTGCTTGAGCTTGATGCCGTTGGCCTCGCCAGCGAATTCCAGCGTGATGGCCACCCAATCGCCGCTGGCCATGTAGTGGTCGGCGCAGGTGATTGCGAACGTGCCTTTGGAGACTTCCATCATCTTGCCCAGCATCGAGCCGACAAGGGCCATGCCCCGATGCGTACCGGAGAACTGGTGGTTGCCCGGTTGGTGCCAGATCACGTCGGGCGAAATGAGGCTGCCGAGCGTGGCTTGGTCGCCGGTTTGCACGGCCTTGATGTAGGTCTTGGCGATGTCGATGTTGTTCATGGTGCGCTGCTGTGTTGATGCGGTTGTGGAAGAAGATGGCTGCGCCAGTGCAGGGGTGCTGCCCGCGGCAAGGCTGCGCTGAGAAAGAGAACGCCGAGCGGGCCTGGACAGGTGATCCTGCTGGCGTCTGCCGTCTTCATTGTTTGTCCTTTAGAGCTGGCTTGGTTATGGTTATTATTGGACACCTATGACTGAAAACTACAGGTCTTTACTGGACGATGATTGATACTTTAAGGACATTCGTAGCAAAGCTCCAACGGGTGTCCAGGGCGGCGGCACAGCCTGCAGCAGGAAGCCAGCGGTGAGCACGGATATCCAGCGCATGCGATACGGACTGCGAGCAAGCTACCAGCTCGATCTCGAAGCCTTCACCGTCGCCGATCTGAGGCAGCGGGGTAGCAAGGAGAAGGTGCGGACAACACATCGCTACGAATTCCACCTGCTGGTCTGCGTCACGCAGGGCGTGTGCACCCAGGTGGTTGATTTCAAGCCAATCCGGTGTGCGCCGGGATCGTTGCTCGTGATGCGACCGGGGCAAGCCCACAACTTCGGGCGCGACGAGGACTGGGATGGCTGGGTCGTTCTGTTTCGCCCCGAATTCGTCCTGCCCGCATCCACCGCACCGCGCATCCTCAAGCTCGCGCTCGATCTGGAGAAGCTGCCGGAGCATGTCGAATTAGCCGGCAATGAACTGCGGACAGTGACGGGCTCGATCGAGCAGATGCGCCAGGACACGCAACTCGCAGCCCCGCTTGACGATCTGAACGCACTGCTGCGCCACCAGCTCCATGCACTGCTGACTCGCCTGAGCATGCTGCAAGGCCGGCAGCAAGCCCAAGAGCCGGTGATCTCTCCGGCGCTGCAGCGCTTCAAGCGGTTCCAGCAGCTTGTGGAGGACCGCTTCGCACAGTGGCATCAGGTGGCCGACTATGCCGACCAACTCGGCTACAGCGAGAAGAGTCTGGCGCGCGCCGTGACGGCATCCATGGGCGTGACGGCCAAAGCCTTCATTGCGGCGCGGATCGTTCTGGAAGCCAAGCGCTTGCTGGTGCATACGGACTTGTCGGTCGCCACCATCGCCGAGAAGCTGGGCTTCGACGAGGCCACCAACTTCAGCAAGTTTTTCAGGCGCGAGGTGGATGGCACCCCGGCAGAGTTTCGACGGCGTCAACGCGCGACATCTTTGACGTAGCCGTCAGCGCTCCTCATGCCTCGCGGGCTTGGGAAAGGGGGCCTAGAGGATGTCCCGTCGTTGGATCACTGTGCGCCGCCAAGGGGTTCCCGGGTTCCTTCGCGTGACAGGACGAGGAGGGTCGCTGAGTGCCTTGACGCGCGTCCGCGCAGCGACCGCCGACCCGCCACCGCGCGCACCTGGTGGCCCTTTGCCCTAGGCCCGCGTGAAAGGACAGCCGAAGTTCCGCCGCCATGTCATCGGCGACACGCTGAACGCCCGACGAAAGTGATGGCGCAGCGATACGGCTGAACCGAAGCCGGCCATGTCGCTGACATTCTCAACTGATTGATCCGTTGTCTCCAGCAGGCGCTGAGAGAACGCGAGCCGCTCGGCCAGCAACCAAGACTGAACGCTGGTTCCGGTCAATGCCTTGAATTGGCGCGTGAAGGTGCGACGGCTCATCTTCGCGTCACGGGCCAAGCTGTCCAGCGTGTGCTGCTGCCCGAGACGCTTGCGCACGTCGTCGATCAGGTGGGCCAGCCGCGCACCACCCACCGTCCTGGGAAGCGGCTGCTCGATGAACTGGGCTTGGCCGCCTTCCCGGTGGGGAGGCACGACGAGTCTGCGCGCAACGCGGTTGGCTTCCGCCGCGCCGAGTTGCTTGCGCAGCAGGTACAGGCATGCGTCGATACCCGCCGCCGTGCCCGCGGAGGTCAGCACATTTCCATCTTCCACATAGAGCACGTCAGCATCGACGTCGATGGTCGGAAAGCGCTGCGCAAACGACTTGGCGTATTCCCAATGCGTTGTTGCTCGGCGCCCGTCCAACAATCCCGCCTCGGCCAGCACGTGAGCCCCCAGGCACAAGCCGACGATCTGTGCACCGCGTGCGTGCGCCGCGCGCAGAGCGTTGAGCAGCAGCCTGGGGGCCGCTTCGTCTACGTCCCGCCAACTGGGCACCACGATCGCATCGGCTTTCTTGAGCACCGAGAGGGGCGCGAGGTCGGTGAGGCCGAACCCGGTTCGGGTGCGCACCGTGCCACTTTCGGCCGCGCACACGACGACTTCAAATGGGCTGCCTTCGGGTAGCGCGTCCGCAAACACCATGCAGGGAACCGAAAGGTGGAACGCGCTGATGCCATCGAAAGCGACCACGGCGACGAGTCGCTTGCGAGCGTGGGACTTCATGATGGGGGTCGAATGCCAGAGAATGGCCTGATCTTATCGCAAGACGGCATTCGGGCCAGTGGGAGAAACGGACGCCTGCACGAACAATCAGCTTGTTCGAAACCAGCTCTCTGCGGAGGAATTCATGAGCAAGCCAGCACTCGTCGTCATCGACATTCAGAACGACTATTTCGAAGGCGGGGCCTTCCCGCTATGGAACGCTGAGCCAACGCTCGCGGCCACCGAGAAGGCCATTCACAACGCCCGCGCCAAGGGAGTGCCCGTCGTGTTCGTCCAGCACATTGCCAATGGCCCGTCACCGTTCTTCAACCCTGAAACAGAAGGCGTGAAACTGCACGAGCGTGTGCGCGCCGCCGTCGGCGATGCGCCTATCGTCGTCAAGCAGCATGCCGACGCGTTCGAGGGAACCACCCTCCACGAGACGCTGCAAGGCCTCGGGGCAGACGAACTGATCGTTTGCGGGATGATGACCCAGAACTGCGTCACCCACACCGCCGTATCGCGTCGGGCCGACGAATACCGGAAGGTGACCGTGCTGGCGGACGCGAGCACCACCGTCAGCGAGATGCTGCACCTGATCGCCGTGGCCGGTCTCCCCCCGCGTGTGACAGTTTCCACCGTCGATAGCGCACTCGCCTGAGGCGGTCGCAGGCGTGGCCGCCGCGAGCCTTCTCATCAAGCGTGGGTGCGGGCGCATCGTGCAGCGTGGGTACGAAGCCGTTGTTCGAAGCGCGCAGCACAGGCGCAACGCTCTGGTCCGAACGCCGCTTCTATCCGTCGCTCTCCCAGGCCTCTGGGCTCTCGGCTCCGCGCTGTCTTTCAGAGGGAGACGATGGCGTTCTCGCGTGGTCTCGGCGGATCGATGCCGCACTGGAAATTGGAAGCTTGCAATATTCTTCCGGAAACGAAAAAGGCCTCGCATTTCTGCAAGGCCTTGATCTGAATCACTATTCTTGGCTCCCCGACCTGGACTCGAACCAGGGACCTGCGGATTAACAGTCCGTCGCTCTACCAACTGAGCTATCAGGGAACAGCCGGCGATTATAGCCAGCCGGCAGCAAGTGCTCTGGCGCTCAGAACGCCACCTGTGCCGAGAGCGACACGGTGCGCGGGGCCAGCGGGTACAGGTAGGCGTGGCCGTACTGGTAGGGCGATTCGCGCCAGGCGCGATGGTCGGCGAGGTTGTCGATGCTGGCGCGCAGGGTGGTGGTGGTGGCGCTGGCGGCGGCGGCGCGCAGGGTGTAGCGCACGCCCAGATTCAGGCTCGTCCAGCTCGGAATGCGCACGCTGTTGTCGGGCAGCAGGTAGCGGCCGCTTTCGAACACCATCGCGCCCAGCACGGTGAGGCCGGGTAGGGCGGCGAGGTCGTAGCCGGCCTGCAGCTTGGCGGTGCGCTCGGGCACGTTGGTGGGGTTCAGGCCGTTCTGGCTGACATCCTGGGCGCCCTCGCGGCTTGCGCGCAGGGCCATCGCGCTGGCGTTCAGCTCAAAGGGGCCGCTGCGCCAGGCGAGGCTGGCTTCGAGGCCGCGATGGCGTTGGGTGCCGTCGATGACGAAGTTCTCGCCGTCGTCGGTGACCGTGGGGCGATCGATGTCGAAGGCGGCCAACGTCCAGCTGAGGTTGTCGATGTCGCCTTTGAGGCCCACCTCGATCTGCCGGCTCTTTTGCGCGGGCAGCGGCTGGCCGGGGTTGACGTAGCCGGACTTGTTGGGCGTGACGCTCGATTCGATGCCCTGGCCCCAGCTGGCGTAGGCCATCTGATCCGGCGCGAACGCATAGCTCACCGCGAGCCACGACGTGGTCACCGATTGGTTGTAGCGGGTGGGCCGGCTGCCGTCGGTGCGCACGCTCTCGCGTTGCAGGCGGGTGTGGCGGGCGCCCACCCACAGGCGCCCATCGGGGCCGAGGGCGATCTGGTCGCGCAGGTAGAACTCGGTGTTGCGCTCGGTGCGGTTGGTGTTGGGCACCAGCTCCAGCGCGGGCAGCGTGGGGATCACGGTGAGGCCGTCGATCGTGCCGTTGCCCACCCACACGCCGTCGTCCACGCGCGGTTGCAAGCGCGCTTCGAAGCGGCTGCCGAGCACGCCGAGCGTGAGCTGGTGCTGCAGCGGGCCGGTCTGCACCCGGCCTTGCAGCGAGAGGTCGAGCGCATCGGTGCGGCGGCGTTCGTTGTCGCTTTGAAAGGCGTAGTAGTTGAAGCTGCCGTCCGAGCAATAGCGGTCGTAGGCGTCTTCCTGCCAGCAGCCGTAGGGGTAGGCGAGGCGATCGTCGGTGCGCAGGCGCTGGATACCGGCGTGCGCGGTGAAGCGCCAGTCAGGGCCGAGCTGCTGCTGCCACCGCAAGGTGGCGGTGGTGCCATCAAACACCACCGGCAACGACCACGGCTGGTTGTTGAGGTTGATGGTGGGATCGATGCTCTTTGCATCCGGCAGGGTGTTGCCGAGCAGGCTGAAGGCCGGCACGCTGGGGGCTGACTGATGGCTGGTCTCGACGTCGGCCTCGATCAGCGTATCGGCACTTGCGCGCCACTCGCCGGCCAGCGCAACGAGGCGGCGCTGGCCCTGGGCGGCCTGGATCTTGGGGTCGATGTGCTCGTAGGCGGCGTTGAGCCGGATGCCGAAGCGCTCGTCGTCGCCAAAGCGCCGGTTCAGGTCGGCGGCGACGAGTACCGAACCGCGCTCCGTCCAGCCCAGCGTGGCGCGGCTGGCATTGGCCTGGCCGTTGCTCAAGGGGCGCTTGACGATCAGGTTGACCAGGCCGCCGGGCGCGCTGGTGCCGGCCTGCATGCCGCTGATGCCTTTGAGGATCTCCACCCGATCCAGGTTGTCGATCGGGATCACGGTTTCGCCGTTGACGGGCAAGCCGTCGCGGCGAAAGTTGAAGCGGTTGTCGACGCCATAACCGCGCACGCTGAAGCTGCTCCAGTAGCCCGGCGCGTTGTAGGCGTCGGCGATGCTGGCGTCGAGCGAGGTGATGTCGGACAGGCGGCTGACACCGGCATCGTCGAGCTGGGCGCGGCTGATCACGCTGGCCTGGAGCGGTGTCTGCGCGAGCGGTGTCGGGCCGAAGCCGCCGATGCCGGCGGTGGGCGGTATGGCGCGGCCGGTGACGACGATGGTCTCGGCTGTCGTTGCCGCTTCGGCGGCATGGATGGGTGGTTGAAAAAACGCTGCGGCCGTGGCGGCGCACGTCAGCGCGAGACGATTGAAATTGAAAAACGTTGCCATCGATGCTCCGGAGGGCGATGGCAGGGCGGCACACTGGAGGTGGCGCAAACGAACAGGCACACCGCATCGAAGACGACACGGTCGGCCCATCCCACAGTTTTGCGCTGCATCAGACGGCTTCCCTGCGCGAGGATTACCTCATTCAGGTTCAAAGGGACTTTCTCAGCCTCGCCGCATCAAGCGGCAGAAGCACCCCTAGCGAAGCTGCGGGCCGGTAGGCCCGCAGCAGACCAGATTATGACGGCATGGCCGCCGGCGGTCGAATCAGAACAGCTTGCCCACGTTGAACAAGGTGAGCACGCCCAGCACCGCGAAGATCGCCGCAGCCACGCCGTGCACCAGCTTCATCGACACCTTCCTGGCCACCACATCGCCGAGCAGCACCGCCGGCACGTTGGCCAGCATCATGCCCAGCGTGGTGCCGGCCACGACGGCCACCAGATCGGTGTAGCGGGCGGCCAGGGCCACGGTGGCGATCTGCGTCTTGTCGCCCATCTCGGCGAGGAAAAACGCGATCACCGTGGTGCCGAACACGCCAAAGCGCAGGGGCCGTTCGGCTTCTTCGTCGAGCTTGTCGGGGATCATCATCCAAACCGCCATGCCGAGGAACGACAGGCCGATCACCCAGCGCAGCACGTCGGGACCGAGCGCGCGGGCGATCCAGTCGCCCAACAGGCCGGCCAGGGCATGGTTGACCAGCGTGGCCACCAGGATGCCCAGGATGATGGGCAGCGGGCGCCGAAACCTGGCGGCGAGCAGCAGCGCGAGGAGCTGTGTCTTGTCGCCCATCTCGCCGAGGGCGACGATACCGGTGGAGACGAAAAAGGCTTCCAGTGAGTTGCCTGAAAAGGCCCTAATCGAACACCGGCGTTTCCACGCCCAGAACCTTGTGCAGCTTGGGGCTGGTGGTGGTGTACTGCAGCATGATGCGCTTGTCGGGGAACACGTAGGGCGCGGCGCCGAACGCCGCCAGGGCGGCTTCGTGAAAGCCCGAAAGGATCAGCTTCTTCTTGCCGGGGTAGGTGTTGATGTCGCCCACCGCAAAGATGCCCGGTACGTTGGTTTCGAACTTCTCGGTATCGACAACGATCTGCTTGCGCTCGATCGACAAGCCCCATTCGGCGATCGGGCCGAGCTTGGGCGAGAGGCCGAAGAACACCAGCAGCATATCCAGCGGCACCACGCGGGTGACGCCGTCGCCGCCGGTTACCTTGAGACCGCTCAGCCGGCTGTCGGTTTCATCGAAACCGGTGACCTGGCCGACGACGAACTGCATCTCGTAGTTCTCGCACATCTCCTTCATGCGCGCCACCGAAGCCGGTGCGGCACGGAAGCCGTCGCGGCGGTGGATGAGGATCACGCTTTCGGCCTGGTGCGGCCCGGGCTGGGCGAAGTTGAGCGCCCAGTCGAGCGCCGAATCGCCGCCGCCGATGATCACCAGGTTCTTGCCGGCAAAACGCTGCGGATTCTTGACGCGGTAGAAGAGCTGGTCGTCATGAAAACGATCCAGGCCGTCCACCCGCAGCAAGCGCGGCTGGAACGAGCCCACGCCGCCGGCGATGAAGATCGTCTTGGTGAGAAAGCGCGTGCCCTTGGAGGTTTCGACCTGGAAGCGGCCATCCTCCTGCTTGTGCACCAGCGTCACTTCCTGGCCGAGGTGGAACGTGGCCCCAAAGGGCTCGATCTGGCGCAGCAGGCTGTCGGTGAGTTCCTTGCCGGTGCACATGGGCACGGCCGGGATGTCGTAGATGGGCTTGTCGGGGTACAGCTCGATGCATTGCCCGCCGGGATAGGCGAGCGAATCGATCACGTGCGCCTTGATCTCGAGCAGCCCGAGTTCAAAGACCTGAAACAGGCCGACAGGCCCGGCGCCGATGATCACCGCATCGGTTTCGATCGGGCCGTCATGGCTGGCGGCGACATCGGCGATCTGTTGGTTGGGCGTGGGTTCCATGATGGGTGGGGTGGCCGCTTGCACGGGCCAGTCGTCTTCGATTCGTTGTCAGCGGATCAGCTCGGAGAGCTTGTCGGTGCGGTCTTTCCATTCGTCGGCATCGGCCGGTGCGGCCTTGCGCCGGGTGATGCTGGGCCAGCCCCGGGCCAGCTCGGCGTTGAGCTTGATGAAGTGCATCTGGTGCGCGGGCACGTCTTCTTCGGGCAGGATGGCGTTGACCGGGCATTCGGGGATGCACACCGCGCAATCGATGCACTCGTCGGGATCGATGGTGAGGAAGTTGGGGCCTTCGCGAAAACAATCGACCGGGCAGACGTCCACGCAATCGGTGTACTTGCAGCGGATGCAGGATTCGGTCACGACGTGGGTCATTGCGATCTCGTTCGATTGGGGGCGTTCTGGGATCCGGGCCGAGGCGTTACCTCGTCGGCCAGCAGTGGCGGTGAGTGGCACACCCGTACCGCCACACAGGGCAGCAACCATCGGCAGATTGTAAATGCGGGCGGTCAGCGCTCGTCGGCGTCCCTCAGGCTGGCCAGGGCTTCGGTAGGGGCTGCATCGCCTGCCGCCCGCACCGGGCCGGCAGAAATGGCCGTTGCGCCCACGCCCACGGTGACCACGGCCGGCCGGCCGGCATGCAGCACCGCACCAGCGGCCAACGTGCCCACCTCGTGCGTGCTGACGATGGCATCCGCGTGCCCCGCATGCGAGACCACCACCGCCGGTGTATCGGCGCTCCAGCCCGCCTGCTGCAGGCGCCGCGACAGGGCCGTCAACTGCCTGCCGGCCATGTAGAACACTTCGGTATCGGCGCCCCGGCGGCCTTCGAGCTCGCCGCTGCGTGTCATCGCGGTGGTGAGGGCCACGCTGCGGCCCGCGCCACGGCGGGTGAGCGGGCGTTGTGCTTGCGCCGCCGCGGCGAGCGCGGCGGTAACGCCGGGCACCACTTCGCAGGCGATGCCGGCTTCGGCCAGCGCTTCGAGCTCTTCTTCGAGGCGGCCGAAGACACTCGGATCCCCGCCCTTGAGCCGCACCACGTTGGCATGCGTGCGGGCGTAGCGCACCAGCAGCGCATTGATCTTGGTTTGCGCGGTGGAATCACAAAATCCGCGCTTGCCCACGTCGATCCACTGGGCCCGCGGCGCATGCAAACGCAACGCCGGATCGACCAGCGCATCGGTGAGCACCACGTCGGCCTGCGACAGGCGCTGCACACCGCGCAGGGTGATCAGATCGGCGGTGCCGGGCCCCGCGCCGATGAAGACAACCTTGCCCATGCTCAGTTGTACGCCGGATGCCGAGCCGCCGCAGCCTCGGATTCCAGGGGCTCCACGAGGATCGGCATTGCCGAGACGACGGCCTCGCTGGCGCCGGCCACGTGCAGGCCGCATTCTTTCCGGGCTTCGTCTTCCCACCACCAGCGGCCGGCGCGGAAATCCTCGCCCACCGCGATGGCGCGCGTGCACGGCGCGCAGCCGATGCTGGGGAAAAAGCGGTCATGCAGGGGGTTGTAGGGCACCTGGTTCACTGCGATGTATTGCCACACATCGTTCCAGCTCCACTCGGCCAGCGGGTTGAACTTGGCGCGGCCCTTGTCGTCGGTCTCGCGATGCGGCACACCACCACGCGCCTGCGATTGCTCGCGGCGCATGCCGGTGATCCACGCATCGCGGCCTTCGAGCATGCGTGCCAGCGGCTCGAGCTTGCGGATGCCGCAGCAGGCCTTGCGCAGATCGAGGCTCTGGTACATGGCACGGTCGCCGTGGGTCTTGACGAAGTGCACTACCTGCTCGCTGCGTGGGCGATACACCTCCACTGCCACGTCGTAATGCGATTCGATCGTGGAGATCATCGCCTGCGTCTCGGTGTGCAGCGCACCGGTATCGAGCGTGCCGATGGCGATCGGCAGGCGGTGGCGGGCGATCAGGTCGGCGATCACCATGTCTTCGGCACCCAGGCTGGTGGCAAACACCACCTGACCGTCGAATTCGGCGGCGGCCTGGCGCAGCACGGCCAGCGTGCGTTCGACGCGATCTTCGAATCCTGGTGTGGCGCGAGCGTACAGCTCGATCGCGCTGGACGTATTCATGCAGCCTTCCTCGAGAAAAACGGGCGCGGCTCATGCACGTCGCCCTGGTAATGGCCCTGAGGCTTGAAAAAATCGAGTGCCCGTTCGGCCACCGATACCTGCTGGCCCGTGCGCAGCACCGCGGCATCGAAGCCGCAGCGTTGCAAGAGCGGGGCCATGTCGACCACCACATCGCCAGTGGCGCGGATCTGCCCGGCAAAGCGCGTGCGGGCGCGCAGCAGATGGGCCTGGGAGTAGGCGCGGCCGTCGGTCCACTTGGGGAAGTGCAGCACGATCAACGCGGCGCGGTGCACCTTGGCGCCGAATTCTTCAACGTCTTCGTGGGGGGCCAGCGTGAGGCCGAAGGCCAGATCGGACGGCCATTCATCGCGCAGTGCCAGCCACTGCGCAAGCGTCAGCAGGCGATGCGGTGCGAAACCGGCGCCGTCTTCCTGCACACGCCAGGGATCCTGTTCGGCATCGATGAAGGTGATGATCATCCGGGCTCCTTGATCAGGGGGCATGATTCAGGCGGCTTCCGCGACCGCGTGCGTGAGCGCGGTTTCGCGACGCACCGCGTTGGCGGCGGCCTTGAACGGGGCCACGCCGATGCGGCGGGCGGTATCGATGAAGCGCTCGCCCGCGCCGCGCTGGCCGCGGTACGTCTGCACCAGGGCTTCGATCACGTCGGGCACTTCTTCCGCGGCGAACGACGGGCCGATCACCTTGCCGGCCACGGAATCGCCGGAGAGCGTGGAGCCATCGGCGCCGCCCACGGTGATCTGGTACCACTCGGCGCCATCCTTGTCGACGCCGAGGATGCCGATGTGGCCGGTGTGATGGTGGCCGCAGGAGTTGATGCAGCCGCTCATGTGCAGATCGATGTCGCCGATGTCGTAGAGCTCGTCGAGATCGCTGAAACGCTCGCTGATCGCCTCGGCGATCGGGATCGAGCGGGCATTCGCCAGCGCGCAGAAATCACCGCCGGGGCAGGCGATCATGTCGGTGAGCAGGCCGATGTTGGGCGTGGCCAGGCCCAGCTCGCGCACGGCATGCCACAGCGCCAGCAGATCGGCTTCGCGCACCCAGGGCAGGAGCAGGTTCTGATCATGCGTGACCCGCGCTTCACCGAGGCTGTAGCGATCGGCCACGGTGGCCACCGCGTCGAGCTGGTCGGCTGTCACATCGCCCGGCGCCTGGCCGATGCGCTTGAGCGAGAGCGTCACCGCCCGATAGCCCGGCACCTTGTGCGCATGAACGTTGCGATCGAGCCAGCGCACGAAAGCCAGCGGCGCGTCGCCCCGGCGCAGGTTTTCCAGGCTCGATACCGCCGGCCGTACGCCGCCGGGCAGCTCGAAATGCGCGCTCACCCGTTCGAGTTCAGACTGCGGAATGATGTGTGCGGAGCCACCGGCATCGGTGTCGAGGATGGCGCGGTATTCGGTGTTCACCGCATCGATGAACTTCCGGCCTTCGGCCTTGACGAGGATCTTGATGCGCGCCTTGTAGAGGTTATCGCGCCGGCCGTAGCGGTTGTAGACGCGCACGATGGCTTCGATGAAAACGAGGATGTGGCTCCACGGCACAAACGCGCTGGCTTCGACACCGACGATCGGCGTGCGGCCCATGCCGCCGCCCACCAGCACCTGGAAACCCACCTCGCCAGCGTCGTTCTTGACCAGGCGCAGGCCCACGTCGTGCCAGGCGATCGCGGCGCGGTCTTCGGTGGCGCCGGTGACGGCGATCTTGAACTTGCGCGGCAGGAAGGCAAACTCCGGATGCAGCGTGCTCCACTGGCGCAGGATTTCGCAGTAGGGCCGCGGATCGACCACCTCATCGGGCGCGATGCCGGCGCGCGCGTCGCTGGTGATGTTGCGGATGCAGTTGCCGCTGGTCTGGATGCCGTGCATGTCGACTTCCGCCAGGCGATCCATCACGTCGGCTGCGTGCTTGAGCGGGATCCAGTTGAACTGGATGTTCTGACGGGTGCTGAAGTGGCCAAACCCGCCCTGGCCGGTGAACGGGCCTTCGTCCATGCGATCGTAGTCGCGGGCGATCAGCGCCAACTGGCGCAATTGCGGGCTGGAGAGTTCACCATACGGCACCGCCACGCGCAGCATCGGGGCATGGCGCTGCACATACCAGCCGTTTTGCAGGCGCAGCGCGCGGAAGTCGTCTTCGAGCAAGTCGCCTGCCATGTGGCGCTGGAGCTGGTCGCGAAACTGCGCCGCCCGGGCATGGACAAACTGGCGATCGAACGAGTTATAGCGGTACATGATGTGAGCGGGTTAGCCTTCGCGGACGCACGGCCCCACCCGATGGGCATGGCTGACGGTGGACTCTAGGGACGTCTCTTATGCTTGAGAACTACATATAAGTTAGTTGGATATGTTAATTTGGATATGAAAAGATCGCCGAATGGGCGTTTGGAAGCCCTTGACTCGGATGGCGCGGGCGCCAGCCGCCGTGTGTTCGCCGCCTGCCTTGCCGTGCTGGCCACCGGATGCGGCACGCTGAATGCGCCCAGAGCACCCGAGGCGCCACCGTCCGCACCGCCCGTCGGCGGGCCGCCGCTCGATGCGGCGCCCGCGCCAGCACCCGTGGCGGCCCCGCCACCCAAGCCGCCTATACCGCCGCGCATCGGCTTGGCGCTCGGCGGCGGCGCGGCGCGCGGCTTTGCGCACATCGGCGTGATCGAGGTGCTGGAAGACAACGGCATGAAGCCGGCGCTGGTGGTGGGCACATCGGCCGGAAGCTTGGTCGCCGCGCTGTATGCCGCAGGCCGCAGCGCCCGCACGCTGGCCGCGCTGGCGGTGAGCATGGACGAATCCGCGATCACCGACTGGGCCTTTCCAGGCCGCGGGCTGATTCGGGGCGAAGCGCTGGCGCGTTATGTGCGCGAACAGACCGGCGGCCGGCTGATCGAGCAGCTCCCGATGCCGCTGGGCATCGTGGCTACCGATCTCGATTCGGGCCAGGCGGTGCTGTTTCAGCGCGGCGATCCCGGCTCGGCGGTGCGGGCTTCGAGCGCGGTGCCGGCGGTGTTTCAGCCGGTGCGCATCGGTGGTAGGGAGTATGTGGACGGTGGCCTGGTCTCGCCGGTGCCGGTGCGCTTTGCGCGCCAGATGGGCGCCGAGTTGGTCATTGCGGTGGATATCTCCGCCTCACCGGAGGGCGCGGCTACCGGCGACGCGTTCCACATGCTGTTGCAGACCTTCGCGATCATGGGCCGCAGCATCAGCCGGCTCGAATTGCGCGAGGCCGATGTGGTGTTGCGCCCCCAGTTGCCGGGGGTGTCGGGTGCCGATTTCGGGGCGCGCCGCAAAGCCATCGCGGCGGGGCGCGTCGCGGCCTTGGCGGCACTGCCGGAGCTGAAGGCGCAACTGGCTCGGCTGTCGCACTAAGGGTTTACGCCCAAAGTGGCGCCGTAAAAAGAAACGGCCCACCGCAGGGTGGGCCGAAGGTACCTTGAAATCTGATCTCGAAAGGTACCGAGGAGACAAGCAACCAGGCCGCGCTAGAGGGCTTTCGCCCTGTCACGCTCCCGATAGAGCGCGCCGTTTCGGATTAGTTCCCCAATCCTTCAGCGCGCTTGCGCTTTTGATCTCAGGCAGCGCGGCGCGAAGCCTTGGTCGCGGTTTGCGAAGCCTTCACCGCGGTGGTGGTCATCGCCTGGAAGTTGGCGTCGGCCACGTCGGCGGCTTGCTTGGCAGCCTTGTGCACGCTTTCGTAAGCGTTGTTGGCGGCAGCCATGGCCGACTTCACCAGGGCGACAGCGTTTTCGGTGCCGGCGGGCGCGTTCTTGACGGCGCCGTCGACCACGGAAACGAACTTCTTCTGAATGTCGGCGAGTTGGGCTTCGGCAACCTTGGTCACTTCGGCGTTCGTGGCGGCAGCGATGTCATAGACATGGCGGCTGTACGAAGCAGCCTTTTCGGCCGACGGTTGCAGCAGGCTGGTTTGCAGGGCGAGCAGTTCTTGAGCGTCTTTCACCGACATGGCGGCCTTGGCGGTATCCGCCACTTCGCCCATGGCGGCTTTTGCCACTTGCAGGTTCAGTTCGACGAGCTTTTCCACGCCTTCGAAGGCCTTGGTGGTCA
>JANMAS010000486.1:0-1805 GCA_031359975.1 Burkholderiales bacterium | reverse complement strand
CTGCATGAACGCATCGCCGACGAATTCCTCGAGCGCTTCGCCACGCTGGCCCGCAGCATCCGCCTGGGCAACCCGCTCGATGCCAGCACCGAGATGGGCCCGCTCACCAGCGCATTGCACCGCGACCGGGTGCTGAGCTATGTGGATGTGGCCCGCGAGCAAGGCGGCGAGATCATCGCCGGTGGCAAGGCCCCGGCTGCGGCCGATCTGGCCAAGGGCTGCTATGTCGAGCCGACCATCGTGCGTGCCAGAAGCCCGCAGGATCGCGTGGCGCAGGAGGAGGTGTTCGGCCCGTTTGTCACCGTGTTGACCTTCAAGGACGACGACGACGCCCTGCGCATCGCCAACGGCACCGAATACGGCCTGGGCAGCGGCCTGTGGACGCGCGATCTGCAACGCGCCCACAAGGTGGCCCGCGAGCTGCACGCCGGCATGGTGTGGATCAACTCGTACAAGCGGGTGAACCCCGGCTCGCCCTTCGGTGGGGTGGGCCAGAGCGGCTACGGCCGCGAGATGGGCTTCGACGCGATGCGCGAGTACACGCAGGTCAAGAGCGTGTGGGTGAACGTGGATGCGCAGATCCCGCCGTGGTATCCGCGCTGACCGGGGCTTGAACCGCCATGCACAGCTTCACCTACACCGCCAACCCCACACGCGTGGTGTTCGGGCCCGGCGCGCTGCGGCACCTGGCCCGCGAGATCGACGCGCTGGGCGTGAAGCGGGCCTTGGTGTTGAGCACACCGGAGCAGGCCGATGCGGCGCGCCGCGTGGCCGAGCAGCTGGGCGATCGTGCGGCAGGCGTGTTTGCACAAGCCGTGATGCACGTGCCGATCGAGACCGCCCGCGCGGCGCGCGATGAGGCACGGCGCCTCGGCGCTGATTGCGCGGTGGCCCTGGGCGGCGGCTCCACCACCGGCCTGGGCAAGGCGATCGCGTTGGAATCGGGCCTGCCGATCCTCGCCATTCCCACCACGTATGCCGGCAGTGAGATGACGCCGATCTACGGCCTCACCGAAGCCGGCATCAAGAAGACCGGCCGCGACGCGCGCGTGCTGCCGCGCACCGTGATCTACGACCCCGAACTCACCCTCACCCTGCCGCTGGCCATGAGCGTGACCAGCGGCCTCAACGCCATCGCCCACGCCGCCGAAGGGCTGTACGCGCAAGACGGCAACCCGATCACCGCCTTGATGGCCGAAGAGGGTATCCGCGCCATCGCGGCGGCATTGCCCGCGCTCTCGCTCGACCCGCGCGATCTGGGCGCGCGCAGCGATGCGCTGTACGGCGCGTGGCTGTGCGGCAGCGTGCTCGGCACGGTGGCCATGGGCCTGCATCACAAGCTGTGCCACACGCTGGGTGGCAGCTTCAACCTGCCGCATGCCGAGGTGCATGCCGTGATCCTGCCGCATGCGCTGGCTTACAACGCGGCCTTCGCGCCCGAGGCCATGGCGCGCATCGCCCGCGCGCTCGGCGCGGCCGATGCGGCGCGCGGCGTGTTCGACCTCGCCGTCGCGCATGGCGCGCCCACCTCGCTGCGCGCCATCGGCATGCCCGCCGATGGCCTGGACAGCGCAGCCGATCTCGCCGCCACCACGCCCTACCCCAACCCGCGGCCGCTCGAAAGGGCCGCGCTGCGTGCGCTGCTGCAGCGCGCGTACGATGGCGCCCCACCGCAAGCCTGAACCCTGATCGACAAGATCGTTGCCTGCATCGAAGACGCCGTGGCCGGCGTGCGCGACGGCGCCACCGTGATGATCGGCGGCTTCGGCACCGCCGGCCTGCCCAACGAGCTGGTCGCTGCGCTG
>JANMAS010000435.1:0-14034 GCA_031359975.1 Burkholderiales bacterium | reverse complement strand
CCCAGCCCGGGTGCCAGCGCCTCGAACGCGGTGCGCTGCAGCGCTGCGCCGGCCCATGCGCCGGCGCGGTCCACCACCCGCCGCGAGGCCAAGGCCAGCACCCACAGCGCCGACAACCCCGCCAGCACCTGGCGCACCCGCTGCAACACCCCGGCCACGCGAAACGCCCGCCGCGCCTCCAGCTGATTCAAGCCGATCGACAGCAGCCAGGCTACCGCCGCGGCCAGCGCCGTGGCCGCGCCGTGCTGCGCCGTCAAGGCCGCCGCGGCGCCCAGCAGGCCGGCGATCGCCAACAGCAGAAAAACCACGCCGCCGATCGACCACAGCACCCAGGCGCGCACGCTGCGCGGCGCCGGCAGTCGATCCTGCAAGGTCACCAGCGCCGCGCTGCCGGCCAGCAGACACACCGCCAGCAAGGCGCCGGCTGCCGCCGGCAGGCTGCCGATCAACTCCGCGCCGAACACGCTCGCAGCCACCGCCGCAGCCAGCGCCACGCCGCGCGCCAGATGCGCCGCATCGAGCCAGCGCACCGAGGCCACGGGCGCGCCGTCCGTATCGCTCATGACACACCGCCTGCCGACGCACCGGCCCACTGCCGCCCTTGCCGCGCGGCCTCGATCGCGCGCGCCCACAAGCCGCCGGCCGGCAACTCGCCCAGGCGCTGGCGCTGGCGCCGCCGTTGCGCGGATTCCAGCATCAGCACGCCGGGGATAGCCACGATCAACAAGGCCAGCACCGACCAAACCACCGGCCATGCCAGCGTTGGCGTCAAGCCGGCAGCCGGTGCTTTCGGTGCCGCCGCATCGACCAGCGGCCACCAGCCCGCCATCGCCGGTGACGCGGCATCGGCGCTGGCAGCGGAGGCCGCCGGTTCAGCCGCCTGTGGCGCGGGCGCGGCGGCGCTTGTCTCGCGGGTATCGCGGGTATCGCGGCCCCCGGGCGCAGCCTTCTGCTGCGCGCGGGCGCGCTTCGCACTCGGCGCCACCGCGTTGGTCTGGGCGACCGGGGCGTTGGCGGTTTCTGCCGCCGCCACCGTCGGCAGTGGCTCGCTGGGCTTGCTGAGCACGTTGGCGCTGGCCACCTCGGCCTGCGCGCTGTAGGGCGTGGCCACGATGCGGCCGCCGTCGGCGGAGGTGGCCAGGCGCGTGGGTGCGGCACCCAGCGCCAACGGCACCGTGGCGCTCGCCTCGGAGGCCAAGGCCCAGGCCTGCGCGGCATCGCTGCTGCGCGACATCGGCAACACGCTCGCCGCGCCCGACGCATTCACCACCAGCAGCCTTTGCCGCGGCAGCCATCGCACCTTGCGCACATCCTGCCCGATGGGGCCATCGGGCAGCTTCACTGCCACCCCGTCGTTGACGTTCCACACAGTGAGCCGGCCATTGGCGCCCACGGTGGCGCGCAGCACGCCCAGGCCATCGAGATCGTCATCGCGTGAGGGCGACATGCCGGTGCTGCGGGTGGGCGGCGCGCTGCGATGGGTGGTGTAGGCGCCGGTGGCTACGTTCCACACACCGGAGCCCACGCGTTCGGTGACGGCGAGCTGGTTGCCATCGTCGAGAAACTTCAGCCGCATCTCGCTCCACGACGACGCCGCCGGCATCTCGCGCAGCGCCGCCGTCGCCGTGCGCAGCACGACGACACGCTCGCCCTCGCCGCCCGGCAGCACCATCAGCATGGCCACCAGGCCGTCGGGCCGCATGGTGGCCGAAACGAGTTGCCGCAAGCCACTGCCTTGCCCTCGCCACGTGCCGAGCATTTGCCCGTCGCTGGCGCGCCATTCGGTGATCGAACCGAACTGGCTCACGCCCACCAGGCGCAGGCCATCGCCGGTAAACGCCAGGTGCGCCAGGGGCGCGTCCATGATCAGTGTCAGCGGGCTGACCAAGGCACCGATCGATGGCCAGAAGGTCGCCGCGTTGGCCGCACCCGCCACGGCCAGCCGCTGCCCATCGGCGCTGAAGGCGATCAGCTCCGGCGCGGCCGGCCCTTGCAGCGTGACCGGCTCGCTACCCTCGCCGCGCACGACCACCGTGCCATCGGTCTGGGCAAACGCCGCGCGCCGACCGTCGCCGCTCACCGCCACCTGATCCACCGGGCCGCCCACGGTGGCCAGCGCCGGCTGCCAGGCGCGCCACAGGCGGATGGGCCCCTCCCTGGTTTGGCTGATCACGGCGCTGCCGTCGTCGCTGATCAGCAGGTGCTCGATGGGTGAGCCACCCTGCGTGCGCGAGGCCACCAGCAGGTTCGATTGCAGATCCCACAGTTCGAGTTCGCCACGGACTGTGCCCACCACGGCGTAGCGCGCGTCGGCACTCATCGCCAGTGCGGTGGCCTTGTCGGGAGGGCCGAGTAGTGGGAACTCGACGCTCGTGGTGTCTGCGCGCGCCAGATTGTCCAGACGAAACAGCGCGGAAGCCGTGTTTTCGACCAGCCGGTCCGCCCGCAGCAGCTTGTCACCCGCCCAGGCCACCGGACCACCCAGCACCAGGTCTTTGGCTGCCGCCTCGCCGTTGAGGCTTGCCACCCGATAGGCGTCGTACGTGCCGCCACCCTGCGCCTGGCGCTTGAGCTGGCTGACGAGCCACTCGCCGTTGTGGCTCAACATGGCGGTGAACGCATCGCGGTTCGTGATGCGCACCGGCGCCTGCCCATCGCTGTGCACCTCGATGACATCCTTCGGTACGTCCACGAACATCGCGCGGCCTGTACCCTCCGGCCCGATCGCACAGCCGGTGAAGCTCGCCTCACCGCCCCGCTCAGGATCGACAGCGCCGCCATCGGCCGCCCATCGCCGCAGCTCCCCGCGCGCATCGCAGGTGAGCACGAAGGATGTGGTGCCGAAGCGGGCCGACAGCGCCTGCGCGTCATCGATGCGCAGGCGGGTGCGGCCGGTGGCCGTTTCCCACACCCGCACGGCGCCCTTCACATCCACATCGACGGCCAGATCGCCATTCGGGCTCAACGCCACGGTGAGCACATCCTGGCCTGTGGGCGGCAACACCTCCCGCATTTCGCGCTCGAACAACAGGCCCTCGATGCCAGGGGCCAGCGCGTCCGCCGGCTGCGCCGCGAATCGCCAGGCCATGAAGCCGACACCCAGGATCGCCACGCCGGCAGCGAGCGGCAGCTTGGTGGCCTCGGCCCACGGCATGCCGTCGCGAAAACGCAGTCGGGCCCACGCCGCCGCCAGCCATTCGCCGCCCAGGCCACCCATACGCCGCAGACGCGCCAGCCAGCCCGGCTCCGGCAGCGGCTGGTTGCGCAGCCACTCGCGCCATCCGCCCGGCAGGCGCATCGCCAGCTGGCGCGGCGTGAGGCCGGAGAGGTAGCCCAGGTACAGGTGATCGGCCTGCGGCGATCCGTCGGCCTGCGCGGCGGCGCCGGCACGCGCCGACGAAGGCGCCTCGAAGCCCAGCGCCACGCCCTCGCCGCCATCCGGCCGCAAGGTGGAGAGCAGGCGGCCGACGATCTCGCGCACCTCCTCCTGTGCGGCGGGTGGCAGCTCGTCGAGCAGCCGCAGGCGCAGCCACTCCGGCAGGCCGGGGGCGTGATACCCGCCGCGGGCATCGTGGCCGCCGCGCAACCAGGGCAGGCGCGCCAGCCGCCGGTAGCAGCGGCCCAGAATGGCGCGCCAGGATTCGTTGCCGCCTTCGGCGATGCTGTCGAGCGGGTCGACCGTGGTGCCCGGGGTGTCCGGGGTGGGGCTGGTTGTTGCGCTATCGGTGCCGCCCGGCGCCGCCATCGGTGCCGCGCGCACCCCATGCGTGGCACGATGGTCGAACAGCGCCTGGCCGAGCAGCAAGGTCAATTCCCAGCGCGACAACGGCGGCACCGCCAAGGCCGCGAGCCACCGAAACCCCGAATCACCCAGGTAGAGCTTCAGCTGCGCGATGAGCCGGTCGAGCTGCGGGCGCTGCGGCTGCGAAAACGCATCGAAAGACGCCGAAGCCAGCAGGCGCGGATAACGCTGCGGCTCGGCCAGCGCAAAGGCCGGCATGCTGCCCGCAGACAACATCACGCTCCAGGCGTCGAGGGCCGATTCATCGAGCGGCAGCACCAGAACGCCCGGGTCGGCCGCGTGTTCCTGCGCTTCCAGACGCTCTTCGAGCAGGCCCCAATCGCGCACCTCGGTGGGCGTGAAAAACACCCGCTGCGGCCAGCGGCGCAGGCGCGCACGGCGAAACCAGTCGCGCCAGTGGCCATCGGCATGCAGCCAGGCCGAGGCCTCGGAGATGGCGATCAGACGCTGGCCGGCGGGCGGGTCTTCGAGCCGGTCGATCGCCATGCCGCCATCGTGCTCGGCCTGCTGCCCGGCGCGCCAGCAGCGCGGTGACGACGCCACCGCGCCGATGGCGTCGGTGCCGGCAGGCACGGGTGTATCCGGCGGCGTGGCCGTGTCGCTCGCTTCGGCGCCGCGCCGGAACAGCCGGATATCGACGACCAGCCCGCCGCGACGCAGGCGTTCGGCCCACAGGTGGAACAGGCGGCCGCGCGGATCGTGCTCGTCTTGCGCATCGATCAGCAGCAGGTACGAAGGCCGCACCGGCACGGCGCGGTAACGCGGGCTGAGGATGCCGTGGTTGCGCAGCGTGGCCTCCACCGTGCGCCGCGCATCGAGCCGCCGCCGGCGCGCCAGAGGGCCGCCATCGTCGCCTTCGGCGCGCACATGCCGCTCGAGCCGGCTCGCCACGGCGGCATCGAGCTCCGGCAGCACCTGCTGGGCTTCGCGCGCCAGGGGTGCGGTGTCGAGCACCACTTCGCGCGCGCTGCGCCGGCGCCCCTGCATCAACGCCAGGCCGGGCAGGCCACCGCCGAGCAGCAGCAGCAGCAAGGGCAGCAGCAAGGCCGGCCACACGATCCCCGGCCACAGGCTGCGCGATTCGCGCAGCGCCGGGAAGTAGCCTTGCAGATCGGGCTGGCGCACCGCCGGCGCGCTCACCACGGCGGGCGCCGCAGGTGCGCTGGCGGCGCCGGTGAGGCCAGGGGCCGATGCCGACGGCGTGGCGGCGGGCGCGGGGGGCTGTTCGCTGGTGCGCCAGGCGTTCCAGGCCGACCATCCCAGCCCCGCCACGACGGCCATGACCATCAGGGCAGTCAACACCCGGCGCACCCAGCGGTCGGTGGGGCCGACAGGATCGGGTTGGGTGCCACCGCCCTTTGCGCCGGGCGCATCGCCCGCCTGGCTGGCCCGCTGCGCACGCTCGGCGGCGGCACGGGCATCGAACCCATCGGCCCAGGGATCGAAGATGGCGGTGAAGCGCGCCTGCTCTTCGCGTGTGGTGCAAAACACCGGCCGCAACCACGGCGCCAGATCGCGTGCCCGTGCCGGCACGAAGCCGCGGCGGGCGAGTTGCGTGAGCAGGCGGCCGGCGGCGACCGTCTCCGCCGCACCGGCCCGGTAACCTTCCGCGCGCAGCGCCTCCACCAGCGCCGGCAGGCCCGCGGTGCCGAGGGGCGTATCGGCCGGCGGCGGGCCGGCCGATGCGTCGTTCAGCTCGGCGCCCATCGCTTCAGCACGTCGTCGAGCACGATGCGATCGTCGCGGTGCTTGATCAGCGCGCTGGCGGCTCGACGCAGCTCGGCATGGTTGCCCGCGGCCGAGAGCGGCTTGGCGGCGTCGACACGGCTACCGCGCGCGGCCATCGCGTTGGCCAGGTCGAGCAGCTCGGAGGTACCGCTCTGGTAGGCCATGCCTCCGGCACCGCGGCGGCGCAGCTCATCGAACATGTCGAGCATGTCGGCATACAGCGGGTGCAGTTTGGTGCCGTCGTCGCCCTCGCCGCTGGCGGTGACGCGGCTGCGCAGGATGCGGGCCAGCATGCCTTTGACGGGGTCGGGGATGTGGTAATAAATGCAGCGCCGCAGAAAGGGCGCCGGCAACTCGCGCTCCGAGTTGCTGGTGATGATGACGATCGGGTGAAGGCTTTCATCCAGCGGCACCGCCACCTCGCGGTCTTTCGTGAGCTCGCGGATGGCAAACGCCTTGCGCTCGATGTTGTTGAGCAGATCGTTGGGGAAATCGCGGCT
Source organism: Burkholderiales bacterium (assembly GCA_031359975.1). Lineage (GTDB taxonomy): Bacteria > Pseudomonadota > Gammaproteobacteria > Burkholderiales > Burkholderiaceae_C > JANMAS01. The sequence goes on along the minus strand of JANMAS010000435.1, from coordinate 8,004 downwards.
GGTCTTGTCGATCTCGTCCACCAGCACCACGCTCGGCCGCGCCGGCGCCGTGGCATCGAAGCCCTCGGGCGCCAGGCCCAGCCCGATCAGCCGCTGCAGTTGCTGCGGCGCCGCGCGCAGGATCGCCAGGCCCAGCGCACCGAAGGTGAGAAAGCGCGCCACCGACAAGGCCTTGCGATCGGGGATCTCACCCAGCACCTGCGCGGTCTTGAAGGTTTCCACCGCACCGAGCCGGCCCACCAGATCGAAGCGGTAATAAAGATCCTGCGCTTCCGACAGCGATTGCGATTCGAAGCGCAGCACGCGCCCCATGTTCAGCTCCCACGCCACGCGCTGGGCGAGCTGGCTCTTGCCGGTGCCCGGGTTGCCGGTGAGCAGCAAGGGCTTGCCGAGCATCAGCGCGGTGTTGACGGCACACACCAGATCGGGATCGGCGATGTACCCCGCCGGATGTTCGCGCGCGGTTTCGTCGTGGGTGGGCGGATCGCCTTCGCGCCCGCTCCAGGGGCCGACATCGCCATCCAGCGGTGGCCCGGCTTCGCCATCCTTGATCGCGGCGAGCAGCGCCGTGCGGGTGCCGCCCTTCGGATCGCGAAGTTTGTCTTGGCCACCGTCAAGGCCCCAGAAGGTTCTCATGGGTGTGTCTCGTCGTGATGATCAACGCAGGGCTTGCGCCTATCCGCCGGTGGGCGGGATCGGGCCTTTGGGTGCGCACAGCGGGCAGGTGGACACGCCGAGCAGGTGATCGACGGCATCCGACACATCCTTCTCGAGCGCCTTCGACGGGCTGGTGCGCAGGCTGGGTTTGCTGGTGAGCGCATGGCAACAGCGCACCTCGCCGAAGCGCCGTCCGGCGATCGTCCACAACGAGCGCTGGCCTTCGCTGGTGGCATCGATCACCGCCGTCCAGATCGCCAGCTCGCTCTCGGCCTCGCCGGCGTCGATCACTTCCTGCAGCGCCTGCGCCAGCTCGCCGGTGCCGCCGCCTGCGGGTGCCACCTTGTTGACCGATGCATATTCGGCCGTCATCAGCGCCACAAAATCGGTGAGATCGGAATCGCCGCCGATGGTCAGGCGCGCGCCTGCCACCTGTTCGCCCGGGGCGCTGTCGATCACCTGCTTCACCGTGCGGCCCTGCTGATCCCAATCCACCGCGCGGAGCCGCGCCAGCAAGGCGCTGGCGGTGTTGCGCGGCCCGGCCTTGTCGGCTCCACGTTCGGTGGGTACCCACGACAGATAAAACACCCGCGCGGCTTCGCGCAGCTTGCCTTGTCGTTGTACCTTGGTGCCCATGGCGATCAGCGGCGGCGCATCAGTGGCGCTTCAGGCCGTCGGTCTTGAGCAGGCGATCGACCAGCTGCGCGAGTTGTTTGTCCAGGCGCTGCGGATCCTTGCTGTTGAGGGTTTCGAGGCGTTGGTTGATGTCGAACGGGCCGAGGAAATTGACATCGCCGATGGCCCCCAGCTGCGGATCGTCGCTCACCAGATCGCCGCGCTGGCGCGCGCCATCGAGCTTGAGCAGATCGGTGCGCATCTCGGCCGCCAGCACGAACAGCAGGTGCGGGCGCTTCTCGGGCGTGGATTCGTAGCGCTTGACGGCCCAGAACAGCTCGCGCAGGCATTGGTTGGAGCGCGCCCAGTACTCGTCGCACAGCAGCGAGACGAAGTGCGTGCAATCGGCCAGCGCCGCATCCACCTTGGCACGCCACTCGGCGCCCGCGCGGATGTCGGCACTGTCGAGGAACAGATCGAACCCGGCGCCTTCGGAGATGGCGTCGAGCTTCAGATGCAGGGCATTGGCCAGCTTGGTCCAGCGGGGACCATGGCGGTAGGAGATGAACACCAGCGGACGCGGCATGACGAACTCCATCACAACGCTCGCGGCATGGCGAGTCGCGTTGGATTATGCGCAGGCTGCGCGGGGCGTGTCTCCCCTCTTGTAGGGGGTGCCTGAAGCGGATCACCCGGCACGAGGCCGGGTGGTCCGCTTCAGGCCACCCGGCCTTGAGGCCGGGCTTACGGCTTCAGTCCCTTCAGTTCTTGTAGACGCGATAGTCCACGTTCCAGCGATACAGCGAGGCGGCGACGTTGGGGAACACGCGCATCTCCACGTTGTGCAGGCCTTGCGACACCAGGCCCGAAAATCCGCGGTAGTTGCCCACCACAAAGGTGCCGACGCCGTTCACGCCCTGGTAGGGGCAGGCGACGGACAAGCCATCCACATACAGGCAGATCGCCCAATCGCCACCGGCCGGAGCCACTTGCGCCATCGCCTCAAGGCCGATGTGGCAACCTGCCGCATTGGTGCAATTGACGACGGACGCATCCACGAGGTTGAACGTGGAGGCCAGCAACGCGGAGCCCGAGCCATTGGCCGTGGCGGAGTAGGTATTGATCAGCTTGCGCGCCACGCCGGCGGCTTCGATCTTGACCACGTCGCTGGCCATGGCCGCGCCCACGCCGGCAGGTTCGCCACCGGCGGCAAATGCGGTGCTGGCCAGGCAAGCCGAGGCCGAAACAGCCAGAAGGCCGAGCTTGATGAATGATTGAACCGACATGAAAAACTCCTGATCGGCGACTTTGCCGACGTGTTGAGGGGGGTTGGGAACAAGGGGCGATTCACCCTGCGCGACAGGCGGCGCGCCCCTTCAGGCCGGGCCCTGTGCGCAGCGCTGCGCGGTGGATCCGACAAGACAAAGTGTGGGCGATGACCGCGGTCAAGGCACTGCCCGAACAGGGGGGGACAGCACCCTTGTGCGCGGGGGTTGCGGGGCTTGCGGTTCAGTTGGGTTTGTGCTGGCAACACCGCTCGCACCGGTGCAAGCATCGACTGCGCGCGACCCAGAAAAAAGGCCTGCGCGAAGCACAGGCCTTTTTCATGATGACCGGGTGCCCCGATCAAGGGCCTGCAGACCCATGACCGCGCACCGGGCGCTTCAGTGCCACACGCTCAGGGCTTGTAGACCCGGTGGTCGGTTTGCCAACCGAAGAGCGTGCTGGCCACGTCGACATACACATCCGTCTGCACGGTATGCACGCCTTGTGCCACCGCCGCGGAGAAGCCGCGCGCGTTGCCCACGACGAACGAGCTGATATCAGGCAGGTTGCCTTGATATTGGCATGTGGAGCTGACGCCATTCACCCGCAGGCAGATGGCCCAGTTGCCGAACGTGCTGAGCTGAACCATGGCTTCCTGGCCGATGTGACAGCCCGCGGCGTTGCCGCAATTCACCGTCCTCGATTCGATCGTGTTGAACGTAGCTGCCGTCAAGGCACTGCCGGCACCATTGCCCGCGCTCACGTAGGTAGTGACCAGTTTGCGGGGGTCATGCGTCAGGACGGTGTTGCCATCCCGGGCCATCATGTTGGCGCCTGGAGGGCTGCCGGGAGCTGCCGTAGCTGTCTGTGCCAGTGAAAAGATCGCCGCAGCGGCCAATAAACCGAGCTTGGCGTATTGATGTGAAGACATTCTTTGCTCCTGCTTGACTTGTGATCGAGGGGATCACTTCTCGGGGGGTATCCGGTGGTCCGCGCCGCACGTACAGCCCTTGGCTGCACGGCACCACCACAGAGCCCGCTGTGGAGGATTGCGCGAGTCCTTCGCCGCAGGCTTGCCAGAAGTGTGCGCGTCTCATCGGGACCGCGCACCCCCAGTGTTAGGGGCCTCCGACACCCCCTTTGTGTGTAGGGGCCGTGCCGCGCGAGCGTGGTGCGGCGCAGCAAAGTGCGGGCGCTGGTGTGCGCTGGTGTGCGCTGGTGGGCGCTGGTGGGCGTTACGAGGCACGGCGCCGCACAGGGTCATGTCGAATGCCCTGCAGCGCTGCGCCGGGATCGATACCATCGTTGATTGACTGTTCAACGTGACGACGGAGCTTCATCATGCGATTGGCAATCCTGACCGTGGCAACCACGCTGACCCTGCTGAGCGCGCCAGCATGGGCTGCGGCCGACAGCGACAGCCCCGAGGCCAGCGCCGGCGATACCGACTACGGCGCCGGCGTTCAGGCCTGGAAGAAAAAAGACTGGCCGCAGGTGCTGGCGCACATGAGTGTGGTCACCCAGCGCGATCCGAACAACGCCGACGCCTGGAACTTCATGGGCCATGCCGCACGGCAACTCGGTGACATGCCCAACGCCTTCAAGCACTACGGGCGCGCCCTCCAGATCAACCCCAAGCACCGCGGTGCGCACGAATACATCGGCGAGGCCTACCTGATGGTGGGCAATCTGCCCAAGGCCGAAGAGCACCTCAAGGTGCTCGACAAGCTGTGCACCCTGCCATGCGAGGAATACACCGATCTGAAGGCGAAGGTGGCGCGGTACCGGGCCGAGCACCCGGCTTGACCGGCACCAGGCCTGACACACGTCAGGCTTGATCGGCACCAGGCCTGACACACGTCAGGCTTGACCGGCATCACGCCTGAAGCAAGCCCTTCAAATACCGCCCGGTGTGGCTGCCGTCGAAGGCCGCCACCTCCTCGGGCGTGCCGGCCGCCACCACCTGCCCGCCGCCGGCGCCGCCTTCGGGGCCCATGTCGATGAGCCAGTCGGCGGTCTTGATCACATCCAGGTTGTGCTCGATGACGACGATGGTGTTGCCGGCGTCGCGCAGCTGGTGCAGCACCTGCAGCAGCAGGCCGATGTCGTGAAAGTGCAGGCCGGTGGTGGGCTCGTCGAGGATGTACAGCGTGCGGCCGGTATCGCGTTTGCTCAGTTCGAGGGCCAGCTTCACCCGCTGCGCTTCGCCACCTGACAGGGTGGTGGCGCTCTGGCCGAGGCGGATGTAGCCCAGGCCCACGTCGAGCAGCGTTTGCAGCTTGCGCGCGATGGTGGGCACGGCGTTGAAGTACGCGTGCGCATCTTCCACCGTGAGGTTGAGCACCTCGGCGATGTTGCGGCCCTTGTACTGCACCTCCAGCGTCTCGCGGTTGTAGCGCTTGCCGTGGCAGGTGTCGCACGGCACATACACGTCGGGCAGAAAGTGCATCTCCACCTTCAGCACACCATCGCCCTGGCAGGCTTCGCAGCGGCCACCGGCCACGTTGAAGCTGAAGCGGCCGGGGCCGTAACCGCGCTCGCGAGACGCCGGCACTTCGGCAAACATCTCGCGGATCGGGGTGAACAGGCCGGTGTAGGTGGCCGGGTTGCTGCGCGGCGTGCGGCCGATCGGGCTTTGATCGACGTTGATCACCTTGTCGAAGGCATCCAGCCCCTCGATCTCGTCGTGCGCGGCCGGTTCGGCGTGGCTTTGGTAGAGCTTGCGCGCCACCGCAGCGTGCAGCGTGTCGTTGATCAAGGTGCTCTTGCCGGAGCCCGACACACCGGTGACGCAGGTGAACAGGCCCACCGGGATCTCGACGGTGACCGATTGCAGGTTGTTGCCCCGCGCGCCGACGATGCGCAGCATGCGCGGGTCGGCCTGATCGGCCAGCTTGGCGCGCTTTTGCGGCACCTCGATGCGCAACACCCGCGACAGGTAGCGGCCGGTGAGCGAGTCGGGATCGGCCGCCACCTCGTCGGGCGTTCCCTGAGCCATCACCTGCCCACCGTGCACACCCGCGCCGGGGCCCATGTCGATGCAATGGTCGGCGCAGCGGATCATGTCTTCGTCGTGCTCCACCACCAGCACGCTGTTGCCGAGATCGCGCAGGTGCGCCAGCGTGCCGATGAGGCGGGCGTTGTCGCGCTGGTGCAGGCCGATGCTGGGCTCGTCGAGCACATACATCACGCCGGTGAGGCCGGAGCCGATCTGGCTGGCCAGGCGGATGCGCTGCGATTCGCCGCCGGAGAGCGAGTCGGCGCTGCGATCCAGGCTCAGGTAGGTGAGGCCGACGTTGTTGAGAAACTTCAATCGGGTGCCGATCTCGCGCACCACCTTGTCGGCGATCTCGGCCTTGGAGCCCTGCAGGCGCAGCGATTCGAAAAACGCCTGCGCATCGGCCAGCGTGAGGTGCTCGACATCGAAGATCGCGCGGCCCGGCAAGCCCGCCTGCAACGAGGCCTCATCGGGCAGAAACACATGCCGCGCTTCGCGTTTCAGGCGCGAGCCATGGCATTGCGGACAGGCCTGCGCCGCCTGGTAGCGCACCAGATCTTCGCGCACCGCCACCGAATCGGTTTCGCGATAGCGCCGCTCCAGATTGGGCAGGATGCCTTCGAACGGGTGGCTGCGCTTGACCTGCCGTGCGCGGCCCTTGGCCCCTTCGGCCTGGTAGACAAACGCCACGTTCTCTTCGCCCGAGCCGTGCAACAGCACCTGCCGCGCCGTGGCCGGCAGCTCCTCGAAAGGCAGATCGATGTCGAAGCCATAGTGCGTGGCCACGCTCTCGAGCAGCGAGAAGGTGTAGGGGTTGCGCCGATCCCAGCCCTTGACGGCTCCACTGGCTAGGCTCAGGGATGGAAAGGCCACCACCCGGTCGGCGTCGAACACCGTGACTTGCCCCAACCCATCGCACGACGGGCAGGCGCCCACCGGGGAGTTGAAGGAAAACAGGCGCGGTTCGAGCTCGGGCAGCGAATAGCTGCAGATCGGGCATGCGAATTTCGACGAAAACAAGTGCTCCTTGCCGGTGTCGCCCTCGGGCGCATCCGGCGCCGGCAGCTGCCAGGCGATGGCGCGGCCATCGGCGATGCGCAATGCGGCTTCGAAGCTCTCGGCCAGGCGCTGGCGGGCATCGGGGCGCATCTTGAGCCTGTCGATCACCACATCGATGTCGTGCCTTTCGGTTTTCTTCAGCTTGGGCAGGTCGGCCGCCTCCACCACCTGACCGGCCACACGAAAACGCACAAAGCCCTGGGACTGCATGTCGGCAAACAGCTCGGTGAATTCGCCCTTGCGATCACGCACCACCGGCGCCAGCACCATCAGGCGCGTTTCTTCGGGCCAGCCGAGCACGGCATCCACCATCTGCGCGATCGGCGTGGCCGCCAGCGGCAGGCCATGATCGGGGCAATAGGGCGTGCCGGCCCGGGCGTAGAGCAGGCGCAGGTAATCGTGGATCTCGGTGACCGTGCCCACGGTGGAGCGCGGGTTGTGCGAGGTGGCCTTTTGCTCGATGCTGATCGCCGGCGACAGGCCTTCGATCACATCCACGTCGGGCTTGTCCATCAACTGCAGGAACTGCCGCGCATAGGCCGACAGGCTCTCCACATAGCGCCGCTGGCCTTCGGCATACAGCGTGTCGAAAGCCAGGCTCGATTTACCCGAACCCGACAACCCGGTGATCACCACCAGGCGGTGGCGCGGGATGTCGAGATCGATGTTCTTGAGGTTGTGGGTGCGCGCGCCGCGCACGCGAATCATCGGGCTCTCGCCCACAAAGGTCACCGGGCGAGACGAATGTGGCTGCGGCCGGCCCTCGGCCGAAGCCCCTGCGGCGAGCATCGGCGCGCCAACAGGCTTAACCTGCGCGGTTTTAACCTGCGTGCTTGTCGGGAGTGCTTGAAGTACGTCTTTTGGCATTGTGCGCAGGCAAAGGGCAACCGATCATCATAGCGGTGGCGCGACCGGCGTGCCGCCTTGTCCGCAGGCCTTGCCCTACGGCCCCAACTCTGGAGAGGCATGCATTCCGAATCCCACCCCGCGCTGCGATCCGCCATCGCCCGCCTGCCCCACGAGGGCACCGACGCCACCGCGTTCGATCCACGCGGCGCACTGGCCCGGGCCTTCGATGATGTGCGCGCGCTGTCGATGCGCCTGTGCCAAGGCCTGTCGGCCGAAGATCAGTCTCTGCAATCGATGCCCGATGCGAGCCCCACCAAGTGGCACCTCGCGCACACCGCCTGGTTTTTCGAGACGCTGGTGCTGATGCCGCACGCGCCCGGTTACACGCCTTTCGACAAGCGGTTCGCCACGCTGTTCAATTCCTACTACGAATCGCTCGGGCCGCGCCATCCGAGGCCACAGCGTGGCCTGCTGAGCCGGCCGTCGCTGGATGACGTGCGCGCCTACCGAGGGCATGTGGATGCCGCCATCCACCGCTTCCTGGCCGACGCATCGCCGGC
>JANMAS010000417.1:0-10987 GCA_031359975.1 Burkholderiales bacterium | reverse complement strand
CCGAACACCTCGGCCCAGCGATCGGCCACGACGTGAAATGGCGTGCGCGTGAAGTGACAGAAGGTGTCGAACGCGCTGGACAGGTGGGAGGCCTGCACGTTTTGCTGATACCAGCTCGTCAGGTAGGCGAGATGTTCGCGCAGGTAGAGCACCACCCGCACCCGATGCCCTTCAAAGAGCCGGGCCAGCAGACGCACGCCGCGCGGCCCTTGTGTATGAAGGTCTTCGGAAGAAATGACGGCCAGGCGCGCCTGCGCGATCTCCGCACGCAATGCGACGCCCGGCTCGCTGGCCAGCACGTCGGCGTCGTCGGGGAGCTTCTTGATCCAGTACGACAACGCGTGGTGCGCCGCAGTCTCTCGGCCCGAGACGGGATAGCACACACCCTGCGCCAGCAAGGAGGGCGCGTTCATGGTCATGAAGTCTTGAATCGACGACGTGCCGGTCTTGTTCAGGCCGATGTGGATGATGATGTCAGCCATCTTTCAGGCCTCGCGCGGGAGTGCCGGAATCGCCAAGCCGAGCCACGGCAGCCATGGCGTTCATGTAGTCGGCGACCTGCTGTTTGAGGTCGACCGTGGCGTACTGTCGCAGTTGATCGAAGGCCCGCGTCAAGCCGGCCAGTTCGTCTTGCAGTGCTCGAATGTCATCCTCCGCGGAACCCTGCCCTTCGAGCTCGGCGATTCGCCGTGCCAATCGCGCAAACGCTTCGTCGTCAGCCTGCGGGGGTGGTTGGATGGGGGAGTCGTTGCGAGACATGTGTGCGAGGCCGCTCAAGTCGGGTTGGGATAGATGCGATCGCACAGTTCAAGGTACCGCTGCGCGGAGTTTTCAACCGCGCAATGGGCTCGCATGTATGACTTGGCCCGGCGGCCCAGGCTTTCGCGCAGGGTGGGGTTGCCCATCATGGTGTCCAGCGCCGCAACCAGCTTCAGCGGCGCGCCCAGTTCGAGCGGCACTTTCAGAGCGACATCATCCGGAATCTCGTTCGACGGCCCGAAGTTGTGCACCACCGCGGGCAAGCCCAGCGCGAGAGCGCGAGCGAGGGTGCCCGAGCTCTCGCCCACCGTGGGATAGCGCAGATTCACCAGGGCATCGGCTGCGATGATGTGGTTGAAGAAGTCCGCTTCTTCGAGAAACCCGGTGACGCGCACGCAGTCTTCCAGCCCATGCAGCCGGATGTGATGGTCGATGTCGAAACCCGGGTTGCGCTCGCCGCCGATCACATAGGTGAACTCGCTGCCACCGCGGCGCAGTATCGCGAGCGCCGCCAGCGTGGTTTGCACCTGCTTGGGCGGCGTGATGTAGCCCAGCGAGAGCAGCACGAAGCCTTCAGGGGGCAATCCGGTGTGCTCACGCGCCGCGGCGCGTGCGAGGCTGTCGTACTGGGTGGCCTGCGGTGCGAAGTGATGAGGAATCACCGTCGACCGCGAGCGAGTGTTCGCCGGCAAACGGTCGTGCACCCATTGGCTGTGCACGATGATGCCGCGCGCACCATGCAGCAGATGCGTGTTGAGCGACAAGGTGATCTTTTGCGCCTCGGAAAACAGCCCCAGCTGCCTGAGATCGGCGAGCGTGGCTCCCGGCTCCCCATACTCTTCCGTCATGATCTCGCGATAGCCCTGCACATCACCCAAGGCCAGCGTCGCGTCTTCCACCAGGTAGTGCAGATTGAAATCGTGCTGCACCAGGATGCCCGGCAGTTTTCGGCAGGCCCGATAGACAAACACGTGATCCGCGTTGTTGCCGATCTGGTAAAAATGCGGCAGCTCCGCCAGACTCTTCTGGCTCGCATACTGCCGCGGCGTGATGGTTCCCCACGCCTGGCCGCTGACCGCGTCTTCGTTCTCGCACACCACCACGATGGGGCGATTGGCCGCCAATGCGGGCAGCAGTTCGAGCATGTAGTCGGCAATGCCTGAGCGGGCCGGAGGCAGCGGCGAAAACATCACCAGCGGCTCAGGCATGGCTGGCGAGCGGGATGGCAATGTTGGCGTCGTTCACTGCGTGGATGGGCCTGGCCGCCGAAGACAGCACATTGAAGAACTCGGCCACCTCCCGTTTCACGTCCACCGTGGCGTATCGGTGCAGTTCGGCGAGGGCGCTCTTCAGGCTCGATACATCGACGCGCAGCGCATCCACCTCCTGGCGGGTGGCTTGGCGCTGCTCGAGCGTGTCGACGCGCCGCGCGAGCCGTTGCAGTTCGGCACCCGCGCTGTGCTCGCCGGCCTCGGTGGCTGGCTCGCGCTGCGCACCGGTGGCACCCTGGCGCAGCTGTTGCTCCAGGGCCCGCACGGTGGCTGCCAGATCATTGGTGCGCGACTCGATCACCGCCAGATCGGCTTGCTGACTCTGGACCACCGTTTCCAGGGCGACCGACAGCGCGTCCACGGTCAAGGTGGAAGCGATCTGGCGCATGGCCTGCGCATCGAGGACAGCCTGGGTCAGTCGCAGCGAGAGCATGGCCTCGCGCAGGCGTGCCGGATCATTCTTGTCGGGCCCGAAAACAAAGTCTTCCGGTAGATCGGGTATGAGTTTGGTACCCAAACGCCGCGCCACTTTGGAGGCCGCGATTTCAATCAATACCTGAAGGCGCTCGCCGGGACGTTGGCCTAGGTAGTACAAATAGTGCGCGTAACCGCCTGAATCAGGCCAGTGGTGCTGAAGGGCAATATACGCATTGATGACAAAATCAGCGTCATTGCCATGGATGAGATCACTGGCGCGCACGTGGGATGGCAGGCCAGGTAGCTGGTGTTTGTTCACGGTCCTCCCTGGGAAACGTCCGCATCGCATCAACGGCCGTCTGGCAGCTGATGGATGTCTTGTTGAGTCGCCGATCCCCTGCTGGAACCTGGCGTTGGCGCTCCGTCAATCCTGTTCGATTTCATCTCCGTGACGTATCTCCCGCAGTCTTTCAAATCACACCGGTGTGGCTCCTTTCAATCAATGGCTCTGAGGCCTTGGCACAATAGTGACCAAAAACTTCATGCTAACGAAGTCGCGTGTGCGACTTCTAGCCCATGGGGAAATCGTATGGTCACCCATACACTTTGACACTGTCCGTGGTTTCCGACCGTGTGACACTTCACGACGACCGCTGATTACGATGTTCGCACGGCACGATGCCTGCTGGCAATCCATTGGCAGCAATCCAGTGGCTCTGGATATGGCGGTGTATCGCTTTCACCTCGCGGTGGGCTGATGCGTTTGCCAGCCTTGCGCGATCTTGTCAACGCATCGACAACGCCGATGACAAGCGGCAGCTGGCTCAGCACATCGCTGCCGCAGCTCCTGATGGAGGCATCAAGCGAGCCGGGCTACACCACCCGCAGCGAGTGCCTGCTCGCGTATTTGAGATAGGTGTCGTAATTGGCGATCCGGTCGCGCATGGAACGGGCGTTCTGTCGCTCACGGATCGACGACAGTTGATCGATTACCGTGAGATCGACCTGAAGAAACTCGAGGATCTCGCGATACCTGTCGTCGATTTCCTCGGAAATGAGTTTCAAGTAATCTCGTTTGCCAAGACGATAGTACAAAGACTCGTATTTCGCTGTCATACGAAAGCAGTATTGCTCGAAATTCTTCGGCTCGAAGGTGATCTTGGGTGCGGGCATGATCACCGCACTGCCCTTGTTCAAGCTCCATTCGCCGGTGGCCTTTGCCATCGCCATTGACGTCCATTGGGCGATCCGGTCCGAACGCTCGAGCACGATGATCTGCCAGTCGGTACTGGCCAGGATGTAATCGATCATCCTCGGATCATGGTGCAGCATCAGCTTGAATCCGACAACACCTTTGCACTCGTCACGAGCCTCCAGCATATCCATCACCTGCAGAAGAAACGGGATAGGCGTTTCCCCCACCAGTCGAGCCGTCTTTTTACTCTTCAAACCAAAATCGCGAAGACTGACGCCATTGGGGTTGAAAAGCTCACCGAGACAGCAAATATCAGGGTGCGAATCCAGTAGAGACACGAGATGAGAACTACCAGACCGTGGTGTCGAAAATACCACGAACTTTCTGTGGATTCTGTTCATCTCCATTCCACTCTGTATCGTTTTCAGGGCTGCACTTTTTGTGCATCCTCCGGCTGTTCATGATTCAAGGCCGGGAATCGATCCGAACCTGTCACGAAGAACTGCGGCGAGCGCAGACTCGGGCAGCGATAAATATCGTACTGCGCGGAGGTTCAGAGGGGTACTTCAAATGTATGAGATGTAGCCAGGTGCATCGCCCGTCCCCCCCTGCGACCAGCGCACGGACGCCGTCGCACAGGCAAGCATTTGTTGCCGGTTGATGCGGGTGGCTTCGTCTCCTGGCCACCATCTCACGATGGGCCAGGTGGAACGAGGGCGCCGGATTCGCCTTTGGTGCCGACTATCTGACTCGAACAGATGACCTACCGCTTACAAGGCGGTTGCTCTACCAACTGAGCTAAGCCGGCAACCGTCGGATTCTAGGGGCCGGCGGCTGGAGAAGAGGCTACTTGACGCGCTTCAGCGAAGGCCGCTTCACACCGTTTGCGGCGATGCTGGCGGGGCCACTGCCCGAGGGCTTGGGTGGCACCGGCGGTGGCGGCTGGTCGGGCGGCTCGGGCGGGCCCTCGTCGGGCGAGCCGACCGGCGTCTGCACTTCTGAACTCGCCAATCTGAGGCCGCGCAACGGTTGATCGATCGGGGTGGCCGAGGTGTCGGGCCCTCCGATCGGCGCGGGCGCGGCCGTGCCACCGCCCAGGCCGGTGGGCACCGGGAAGGCCATGCCCTGGCCGTTCTCGCGGGCATAGATCGCCACCACGTGGTCCACCGGCACGGCGATCTCGCGCGCCACGCCGCCAAAGCGCGCCTTGAACTCGATGAACTCGTTGCCCAGCTTGAGGCTGCTGGTGGCCTCGAAACCCACGTTGAGCACGATCTCGTTGTTCTTCACGTATTCCATCGGCACCCGCACCGTCTCGTCGACATACACCGCCACGTACGGGGTGAAGCCGTTGTCGGTGCACCAGTCGTGCAGGGCACGAATCAGGTACGGACGCGTCGACGTGCCGTGAGTCGGCGGCAACGGCGTGGTCGGCTTGGTCATGTCGGGCGGGCCGCTTGGATGTCGCTGGGCACAGGTGTGGTGCTTATTTGCGCATCACCTTTTCAGACGGCGTGAGTGCCTCGATATAGGCCGGGCGCGAGAAGATGCGCTCGGCGTACTTCAGCAGCGGCGCGGCGTTTTTCGACAGATCAATGCCGTAGTAATCCAGGCGCCACAGCAGCGGAGCGATGGCCACGTCGAGCATCGAGAAATCGTCGCCGAGCATGTACTTGTTCTTCAGGAAGATCGGCGCCAGCTGGGTGAGGCGATCGCGGATCTGCGAACGCGCACGCTCGAGCTGCTTGTCGGTGGCCTTGGTACCCCGCGATTCGAGCAGGTTCACATGGGCAAACAGCTCCTTCTCGAAGTTGAAAAGGAACAGCCGTACGCGCGCGCGCGCCACCGGATCACCCGGCATCAACTGCGGATGCGGGAAACGCTCGTCGATGTACTCGTTGATGATGTTCGATTCGTACAGGATGAGATCGCGTTCGACGAGGATCGGCACCTCGTTGTACGGGTTCATCAGCGCGATGTCTTCGGGCTTGGCAAAAAGATCGACATCGCGGATCTCGAAGTCCATGCCTTTTTCGAACAGCACAAAGCGGCAGCGATGCGAGTAGGGATCGGTCGTACCGGAATAAAGCACCATCATGGTGGTGGACTCCAAATGGCCTTGGGTTCAAGGCCTGAATACTGCTGGGATCAGCGTGAGCAAAGCCCGGCGGGGGTGTTGGTCACCCGCGCCGGGCTTGCGAGAGGTCGCAAGCGCTAGGCTTGTTACTTGATGTCTTTCCAATAGGCTGCGTTCAGGCGCCAGGCAAAGATCGTGAAGATACCCAGGAACAACAGCACCCAGACGCCGATGCGCTCGCGCTGGGCTTGCGCGGGCTCACCCATCCATTGCAGGTAGGCCACCAGATCGGCCACCGATTCGTTGTACTGCGCCTGGGTGAGTTGCCCCGGTTTGACGTACTCGAATTCCCTGAAGACATGCGTCTTCTTGCCGTGTTCGTGCGGGTCTTCGATTTCGCTGTAGACCGGCTGCTGCTCGCCCTGCAATTCCCACAGCACGTTGGGCATGCCGACGTTCGGGAAGGCCAGGTTGTTCCATCCGGTGGTGCGCGTGGGATCGCGGTAGTAGCTGCGCAGGTAGGTGTAGAGATAGTCCGCGCCGCTACCCTTGCCGGCCGCCGCGCGCGAACGGGCGATCACGCTCAGATCGGGCGGCACCGCACCAAACCAGGCCTTGGCCTGTTTGGGATCGAGCGACACCTTCATCGTCTCGCCGACCTTCTCTCCGGCAAACAGCAGATTTTTCTTGATCTGCTCGTCGGTCAGGCCGATGTCGGCCAAGCGGTTGTAGCGCACGTACGAAGCGGAATGGCAGTTCAGGCAGTAGTTGGTGAACAGCTTGGCACCATGCTGGAGTGCCGCCAGATCGGTGACCCGGTTCTCAGGGAACTTGTCCCACGCAATGCCGCCTTCGGAGGCATGCGCGCCGATCGTCACACACAGGCCCGCAAGCAGGGGGAGCAGGAGCTTCTTCATCATGATGGATCGCAGCGCCTCGGGTTCAGTGCGGATGAAAGGTGACACGGTCGGGAACGGGCTTGAACTCGCCCAGCTTGCTCCACCAGGGCATCAACAGGAAGAACCCGAAGTAAAACAGCGTGCCGATCTGGGCCAGCAGGGTGAACAGATCCGATGGCGGCTGGATACCCAGGTAGCCCAGTATCAGGAAGAACACGACGAACACCGTGTAGACCGCCTTGTGCCACGAAGGACGGTAGCGAATCGACTTCACCGGGCTGTGATCGAGCCAGGGCAGGAAGAACAGGATGATGACCGCGCCACCCATCGCCACCACACCCCAGAACTTGGCGTCGAAGAACTTCAGCAGGCCGATCGCGGCCACGGCGAGGACGATGACGCCGATTCGCTTGGCCATCGACAGCTTGCCGAAGATGATCAGCGTCAATGCGGCGAGGCCGACCACGCCGCAGAACACGCTGACCATCACGTCGTTGGTGGCGCGCAGCATCGAATAGAAGGGCGTGAAGTACCACACCGGCGCGATGTGCGCGGGTGTCTTCAGCGGATCAGCGGGGATGAAGTTGTTGTACTCCAGAAAGTAGCCGCCGAGCTCCGGGCCGAAGAAGATGATCGCCGAGAAAACCATCAGGAACACGCTGACACCCAGGATGTCGTGCACCGTGTAGTAGGGATGGAAAGGGATGCCGTCGAGCGGCCGGCCCTGCGCATCCTTCTTGGCCTTGATTTCGATACCGTCGGGGTTGTTGGATCCCACCTCGTGCAGCGCGATGACGTGCGCCACCACCAGGCCCAGCAACACCAGCGGAATGGCGATCACATGAAAGCTGAAGAAGCGGTTCAGCGTGGCATCGCCGACGACATAGTCGCCACGAATCAGCAGCGCCAGATCGTTGCCGATCAGCGGCACGGCGGCAAACAGGTTCACGATCACCTGCGCGCCCCAGTAAGACATCTGGCCCCAGGGCAGCAGATAGCCGAAGAACGCTTCGGCCATCAGGCACAGGAAAATACCGCAGCCGAAGATCCAGACCAGCTCGCGCGGTTTGCGGTAGGAGCCATACAACATGCCGCGAAACATGTGCATGTACACCACCACGAAAAACGCGCTCGCACCGGTGGAGTGCATGTAGCGGATGATCCAGCCGCCGGGCACGTCGCGCATGATGTACTCGACCGAGCCGAACGCCAGGGCGGCATCGGGCTTGTAGTGCATCACCAGGAAGATCCCGGTCACGATCTGGATGACCAGCACGAGCAGCGCCAGCGATCCGAAGAAGTAGAAGAAGTTGAAGTTCTTGGGCGCGTAGTACTCGGACAGGTGTTCCTTGTACAGCTTGGTGGCCGGGAAGCGGTTGTCCACCCAGGTCATCAGCTTCGCGGTCATTGGTGCGCCGGGCGGTGCCACCTTGAAATCAGCCATGTGTCATGCCTCGTTGACGCGAAAGGCCGCTGCGGGCCCGCTTCGCTCGATCGATGAGATTACCGTGCGGGCCGTATCAGGCCTTCTTGTCTTCGCCGATCACGATGCGTGAGTCGGACAGGAACATGTATTGCGGTACTTCGAGATTGTCCGGCGCCGGCTTGTTCTTGAAAACGCGACCGGCCATGTCGAACGTGGAGCCGTGGCACGGGCACAGAAAGCCACCCTCCCAATTGGCCGGCAGCGAAGGCTGCGCGCCCGGGGTGAACTTCTCGCCCGGCGAACAGCCCAGATGCGAGCAGATGCCCACCACCACCAGATACTCCGGCTTGATCGAGCGGTAGACGTTTTTTGCGTAGGGCGGTATGGGATACGCGGTGCGATCGGAATTCGGATCGGCCACCTCGGCGGTCGTGTCTTTCAACGAAGCCAGTTGCTCCGGGGTGCGGTGCACGATCCAGACGGGCTTGCCGCGCCATTCGGTCGTCAGCATCTCGCCCGGCTTGATGCCGCCGATATCCACCTCGACCGCCGCGCCGGCCGCGCGTGCGCGCTCCGATGGCGTGAAGCTGGAAACGAACGGTACCGCGGCCACTGCCCCGCCCACTGCGCCGGCACATCCGGTGGTGATCAACCAGGTGCGCTTGCTTTTATCCACTGCGTTGTCGCTCATCACAGTCCTTGGAAACATCTGTTGATTCACAGCCAACCTAGGAGTTTAGCCGACGCCGGGAAAGCTCTTGGCGCCGACATGGCCAACGCCATGTTCGCGCGCAAGGCGATGTGCCGCTGGCGGGCCGATGCGGAAGTCGCTGATACTGCGCCCGCGCAAGGCGGCAGGGGAAAAGCCGCAGGATGCGTGCCAACAAGATCCCCCACAGGAGTGTCAGCCATGAGTTTTGCTTCGGAATTCAAAGAGTTTGCGTTGAAGGGCAACGTCATCGATCTCGCGGTCGGCGTGATCATCGGCGGTGCATTCGGAAAGATCGTCGATTCGGCGGTGGGCGATGTGGTGCTGCCGGTGGTCGGACTGCTCTTCGGTGGTGTCGACTTTTCGAACCGCTTCATCCCGTTGGCGGGGCAAACGGCCACCACGCTGATCGAAGCCAAGAAAGCCGGCGCGGTGCTGGCCTACGGCAACTTAATCACCATCGCCATCAACTTCATGATCCTGGCCTTCATCATCTTCTTGATGATCAAGCAGATCAATCGCCTGAAAGGCGCACAGCCTCCGGCTCCGGCACCCGCCACCCCGGAAGACGTGCTGCTGCTGCGCGATATCCGCGATTCGCTCAAGAAGTAGGCGGCCCACCGGCGCGGCGCGCGCCCAGGCGGCGCGCCATCTTCACCGCGGCGATCAGGCTGGCGGCGTCAGCCACGCCTCGCCCGGCAATATCAAACGCGGTGCCGTGATCCGGGCTGGTGCGCACGAGGGGCAGGCCGAGCGTCACATTGACACCCTGCTCCACACCGAGGTACTTCACCGGGATGAGGCCGTGGTCGTGGGTCATCGCGACGACGATGTCGAATGCCCCGCGCCGCGCGCGCATGAACACCGTGTCGGGCGCGTAGGGACCGCTGGCATCGATGCCTTCGTGCCGCGCCTGGGCAATGGCCGGGGCAATCTCGCGCAGCTCTTCATCGCCAAACAGCCCGCCTTCGCCCGCGTGCGGATTCAGCCCCGCCACGGCAATGCGCGGCGGGGCATCGCTCCACAGCGTCGCAGACTGGTGCGCGATGCGGATCGTCTGCAGCACCCTGTCATGGGTGATCGCATCGATGGCCTGGCGCAGCGCCAGGTGGATCGTCACCAGCACCACGCGCAATTCGTCGTTGGCCAACATCATCCGCACCGCCGGCG
Organism: Burkholderiales bacterium; assembly: GCA_031359975.1. Taxonomy (GTDB): domain Bacteria; phylum Pseudomonadota; class Gammaproteobacteria; order Burkholderiales; family Burkholderiaceae_C; genus JANMAS01. The sequence continues at coordinate 1,064 of JANMAS010000417.1, read as the reverse complement.
CGAGGCCGCCTTCGGCCGCCAGCGCCTGAAGCAGCTCGGTGTGGCCGGGATACGGCACGCCGGCGGCGGCCAACGCTTCCTTGTGGATCGGCGCTGTCACCAAACCCGCCGCCTGACCGGCCCGGCACAGCGCCACGGCCTGCACCACCGCGCGATGGGCGGCGTCGCCGCAGCGCGCGTCGATCACGCCCCAGGGCAGATTCGCCAGGCCCTCGGCAGCGCCGGACACGGGGATCACCGGCAGGCATCCTGGCGGCACGCGTGCGCAATCAGCCGGCCCGTCGATGCGCGCCACCATGGGCGGCTCGGGCAGCAGCGCGGCGGCCCGCCGCATCACGCTCACATCGCCAAGCACGCAGCTGCCACCCAGCTCGCCCAAGGCAAACGCACGCGCGATGATTTCCGGGCCGATACCGGCGGCGTCACCCATCGTCACGAGCAGCGGCTTGGGCAGGGTGCTCGGTTCTTGACGTGTCATGCCGGGTTGTCGATGTCTATGAACTGGTGTTCGATGGCAAAGTGGCGTGACAGCACCTCCGCCACGGCGGGCGCACCGTAGCGCTCGGTGGCGTGATGGCCGCAGGCCAGAAAGGCGACGCCGGTTTCGCGCGCGATGTGGGCCTGCGGCTCCGAAATCTCGCCGGTGATGAAGGCATCGGCACCCGCCGCGATCGCCGGCTCGAAGTAGTTCTGCGCGCCGCCGGTGCACCACGCCACCCGCCGCACCCCGCGGCCGCCGCGGCCCACGACGCCGGGCGCGCGGCTCAGCGAGGCCTGCAGGCGCGCCGCCAGGCCCGGCACATCGGGCGTGTCGCCCACGGCGCCGATGAAGCCGAGATCCTGCTCACCAAAGCGACCGTCGGCCGACAAACCGATGCGCAGGCCGAGCTGCGCGTTGTTGCCCAGCTCGGGGTGGGCGTCCAGCGGCAGATGAAACGCAAACAGGCTGACATCCGCCTTGATGAGCCGGGCCACGCGTTGCTTCAGCCACCCGGTCAGGCGGCCGTCGTGGCCACGCCAGAACAAACCGTGGTGCACCAGGATCGCATCGGCACCGGCGTCGA
>JANMAS010000414.1:0-8102 GCA_031359975.1 Burkholderiales bacterium | reverse complement strand
CCGAAGGCGTGGTGCCGAGCAGGCTCGATACGCTGTGGGCACGCAGCGCGGCTCCGCTCATGCCCAGCTGATCCAGCGCGCCCCGGTTGCCACCCAGGATGCGGCCATCGGGCCCGACGACGATGATGCCTTCGAGCAGCGTGTTGATGAATTCCACCCGGCTGTGAAAGTGCAGGCGCAGCCGGTTGTTGTAGTCATCCGAGAGCCAGTGGTTCTCGATCATGCGGGCCGACATGCGCACCAGCCCCATCGTGTGCTGGTGGTAGCTGCGGTGATCGCCGGTGACATCGAGCACGCCGAGCATGTTGCCTCGGGGATCGAAGATCGGCGCGGCCGAGCAGGTGAGGAAGCTGTTGGCGTGGATGAAGTGTTCGTGCGCGTGCACGAGGGTGGGCACTTCCTCGAACAGCGCGGTGCCGATGGCATTGGTGCCCTTGGCGTGTTCGGCCCAGTTTTCGCCGGGCGCCAGCGCCACCTTGTCGGCGCGTTGAAGAAAGTCGTCGTCGCCCACCGAATGCAGGATCATGCCCTGCGCATCGGTGAGTACGATCATGCTTTCGGTGTTGACGATCTGCTCGAACAGCATGTGCATCACCGGCGCGGCATGCAGGTACAGGCGCTGGTTGCGTTCGCGGGCCAGGTTCAGATCGCTGCGGGTCATCGGATCGAGATCGAGCTGTTCGCCACGCGACAAGCCGAGCGCGGCGCTGCGCTGGTGCGAGCGTTCGATGAATTCGATGCGCGGCGGGCGGCCCGGCAAGGCACCCGCGCCCGTGCCTGACCCAGCGCCGGTGCCCGAGCGGCCGCTGCCCGAGCCGGGTGGGCCGGGCGGGCTGGGCAGGTCGCGGCGCTGTGTCGTCATGGTGTTGTCCTTCGCCTTGCCGCTTGGGCTGCTGCCGTGCCGGCTGTCTCTGGTGGTGATGGGTGCATGGGGGCCATGAGCCTGCCCGGCCGCCCGAAGGGCTCATAGACCGCAGTGCGAAGCACGGAGGTTGCCTGATTGGCCCGCGCCCTGGGTGCAAGGCGATGCTGGGCCAAAGCCACCCGATTGTCCAGCCGGGCCTTGCCCCTGCCGGCGCGGCACTGTGCGAGCCTGGAGCACTCGCGTGTGGCACATGGTTTGCGCAAAGACAGGCAAGCGTCAGTTTGCAAACCACGATATCGGAGACCTCACCGTGAAACCCTCAATCCGCCCCCCCGTGATTTTTGCACCGGCTTTCCATTCGCTGCGGCGCCAGACCGGCCGGCTCGGCCCCTTGGCGCGCCACGGCGCCTGCGCCGCGGCGGTGCTAGGCGCCGTGGCCGCCTGGGCGCATGGCGACGTGACGCCCCAGGCGGTGGATACCTCCAGCCTGCCCAAGGTGGGCGAGCAGTGGCTCCCCGAAAACCCTTTCCGGCAGAACGCCGCCGCCGTCCAGGTGGGCAGCTCGGCCTATGGGCAGAACTGCGCGCGCTGCCACGGCCTGGAGGCCATCTCCGGCGGTGTGGCACCCGATCTGCGCAAGCTCGACAACGACTGCGCCACCACCCAGGATGCGTCGCGCAAGGCGGCCTGCGTGAAGGAAAACGACGAGTACTACCTCACCACCGTGCGCCATGGCCGCACGCGCAACGGCGCGGTTTACATGCCGCCGTTCGAAGGCACCTTCAACCAGGAGGCGATGTGGGCGATCAAGGCCTACCTGGAATCGCGCCGCGAAAAACCGCTGTAGGCCACCGCACCATGACATCCCACCTCGAACCCCGCGCGCGCCGCGGATTTCTCCGCCACCTCGCCGGCTCGGCTGGCGCCGTGGCACTGTCGCCGCTGATGCCGGTATTGCCGCTGTTGCCACTGTTACCGCTGGCGTCGTTCATGCCGCAGGCGAGCGCCGCGCCTTTGAGCAAGGTGCGCGAGCGGGGCAGCCTGATCGTGGGCGTGTATCACGACATGCCGCCGTTCCACCGTGGCGGCAAGGGCATCGATGTCGATCTGGCGCAGGCGCTGGCCGATGCGCTGGGCGTGAAGCTGTCGCTGTTGCCCTTTCATGCCGACGAGAGCATGAACGATGACCTGCGCAACATGGTCTGGCGCGGCCACTACCTCGGCTACGGGCCGGCCGACGTGCTGATGCATGTGCCGGTGGATCGGCCGCTGATGGAGGCCAATCCGCAGGCCACGATCTTCGCGCCCTACTACCGCGACCGGGTGGTGCTGGCGCGCAACCTGGAGCGGTTGCCCACGCTGGATGCGATGGCGCAGCTGGCGCAGCAGTCCGTGGCCGTGCCGGGGCAGACACTCGCCGGCTGGCTGCTCATCGGCGCCGACGGCGGCGCCTATCGCAACCAGCTCAACACGCAATGGAAGGATGGCACCGAATGCGCGCGTGCCTTGCAGCGCGGCGAGGTGACGGTAGCCGCCGGCCTGGCCTCGGAGCTGGAATCGGTGCTGCGCGGCGACGCGCGCTTCGCCATCGAGGCGATGCCGTCGCCGCGCGCGCCGCGCGACGGGTGGGCCAACGGGTTGGCGGTGAAGAGCGATGCGGTGGATCTGGCGCAGGCGCTGCAGGCGGCTGTCAACCAGCTGGCGCAATCCGGCCGGCTCAAGGAGATGTTCGCCCGCGGCAACGTGAGCTGGGCGCCGGCCTGAGGCAGCGCCGAGCTTGACCCCGTAAGCCGCCACACCTGGCCGTGAAAAACGGCTACGGCCACCGGCCAATTGGCAAGGCGGGTAAACCTTCGGACGGCGCGCGTTGACACGCTCTCCGCCTCATCGCTATGCTACCGACCGATCGGTACAGTTTTGACGTGCAACCCATGTGCATCGCTGCATCGATCCGTGGCGCGTGGGTGTCCACGGCGTGGTCACCAACCAGGGAACAGCATGGCGGAACTCAAGGCGAAGCAACTGACGCACGATGTCAGGTCGGAGCTGCAGGCCACCGATTCGATCACCCACAACCCGGCGCGGCGCGCTCTGCTGGGCCGTTCGGCCGCGGCGGTGGCGGCGGTAGGCGCTGCCGGGCTGGCCACCGCAGGCCGCGCCCAGGCGCAGGCCTTGGCGGTGCCCGATTCGAACCGCACCATGGGCCGTGCGATCCCCGAGAGCGAATACGGCCTGCCGTCGAAGTTCGAGGCCCACGTCAAGCGGCGGCGCAGCGATGTGCTGGTCAACAAGCAGAACTTCTCCGACTGGAGCATGACGCCGGTGCACCAGCAGCTCGGCACCATCACGCCCAACGGGCTGATCTACGAGCGCCATCACAACGGCGTGCCGGAGATCGATCCGCAGAAGCACCAGCTGGTGATCCACGGCATGGTGAAGCAGCCGCTGGTGTTCAGCATGTCCGACCTGATGAAGTACCCGTCGGTGTCGCGCTTCTATTTCATGGAGTGTTCGGGCAACGGCCTCACCGATTGGCTCAAGGCAGCCTCGAAGACGGTGCAGCAAACCCACGGCCTGCTCTCCTGCGCGCAGTGGACGGGCATCCCGGTCTCCACGCTGCTGCAGGAGGCAGGCATCCAGCCGGGCGCCACCTGGGCGCTGGCCGAAGGCGCCGATGCGGCGGCGCATGCGCGCAGCATCCCGATGGCCAAGATGCTCGACGACGCGATGATCGTCTACGCCGCCAACGGCGAAATGCTGCGGCCTGAAAACGGCTATCCGCTGCGCCTGTTCATCCCCGGCTGGGAGGGCAATGTCAGCATCAAGTGGCTGCGCCGCATCAAGGTGGGCGATCAGCCCTGGCACCTGCGCAGCGAAACCGCGCGCTACACCGATCCGATGCCCGATGGCAAATGGCGGCAGTTCAGCTTCGAGATGGAGGCCAAGTCGGTGATCACCACGCCCTCCGGCGGCATGAACGTGCGCCCCGGCGACATCGAGATCCAGGGCTTTGCGTGGTCGGGCAAGGGCAAGATCCGCGCGGTGGACGTCACACTTGACGGCGGCCGCACCTGGCGCGAGGCCACGCTCGAAGCGCCGGTGCTCGACAAATGCCTCACCCGCTTCCGATTGAGCTGGGCCTGGGATGGCACACCGGTATCGATCGCCAGCCGCGCGGTCGATTCCACCGGCTATGTGCAGCCCACGGTGGAGGAGATCAAGAAGGTGCGCGCGATCACCGGCTTCGTGCAGCACCACAACGGCGTGTTTCCGTGGTCCATCAACGCCGCCGGGGAGGTGAAAAATGCGATCGCCTGAGGGGTTTTCAGTCGTTCTCGGCGCCGCGGCGCTGCTCGCGCTCGGCATGGTGGGCTGTGCCGCGCCGATGAACATGTCCAAGGCCGGTGCCGCGCGGCCTGTCGCGCTCGGCAAGCCGATCAGCGAGCGCGATCTCGCGGCGTGGAACATCGACGTGCGCACGCCCGACGGGCTCGGCCTGCCGGCCGGCTCCGGCTCGGTGGCGGCCGGCAAGGTGGTCTTCGATGGCCAGTGCGCGTCGTGCCATGGCGCGGCGGCGGCGGGTGGGCCGGTGTTTGCGGCGATGGTCGGCGGCATCGGATCGTTCAAGACCGACAAGCGGGTGTTGACGCCCGGCAGCATGTACCCCTATGCGCCGGTGTTGTTCGATTACGTGCGCCGTGCCATGCCGATGAATGCGCCGCAGTCGCTGTCGAACGACGAGACCTACGCGGTGAGCGCCTATCTGCTGCACCTCAACGGCCTGGTGCCCGCCGATGCGGTGATGACCGCCCAAACCCTGGCGGCGGTGCAGATGCCCAACCGCGACGGTTTCATCGTGGACGATCGCCCCGATACCAAAGCCACCCGCTGCATGCAGGGTTGCCTGCCGATCTCCGGCAAGCCGTGACCACCGATCCGTGGCGCCGCTTCGGCGCCACGCCGCGGGCCGTGACACGGTCAGGGCGAGATGGCTTTCAGGGCCATCGAATTGAAGCGCTCGGCCACTTGCCTGGGGCCGAAGCGGCCTGACGGTTTCAGCCACAGGTAGCTGTAGAAATACATGCCCATCAGCCCCTTCAGCACGATGGGATCGAAGGGCCGGAACACGCCCAGGCGCTCGCCTTCCTGCAGGATGTGCTTCCAGACTTCTTCGTACTGCGCATGCAGCGTCATCACATCCTCGTGCCGCAGGCCGGTGAGCGACTGCACCTCCCGAAAACACACGGTCAGCTCGGCCTGATGCGAAGCGATCTGCAGCATCAGGTAATCGCCCAGCAAGGCCAGGCGAGCGCTGGGGCTCAGGTCGCGTTTCATCACCTCGGTGGCGTGGGTGGCCAGGTTGAGGATGTACTCGCGGCTGATGTCGTAGAGCAGGTCTTCCTTGCTGCGGATGTGGTGGTACAGCGCACCGCGGCCCAGGCCGACGGCTTCGCCCAGTTCGGCGATGCCCACCGCGTGAAAACCGCGTTCGGCGAACAGCTGCGCGGCGATCTTGAGAATCCGCGCTCGCTGTGTGGTTTCGGCCGGCTCGGGGCTGGTCTTCATCGGTGGTCCTGCAGACAAACGCGACCTGTCGATTGTAGGTGGCGGCCTGGCTCGCACGGGGCCAAAACACCCCCGCGATGGGCGCGTCGGGTCGTTCTCTATTGCTGCGCGAACGTGGCGCCCGTAGGCTGCGCTGTCTTCCGCCATCATCAGTTTGGTGTGTACAACCCGATGAGAGCCGATTGCGACCTGCCCGCCTTGTCTGAGCTGTTCGAGCAAATATTTGCGGCTTCGCCGTGGCCCATGTTGATGTTGGGCGAAGACGGCAGCGTCGTCGCAGCCAGCGACGAACACGGCGAAGCAACCCCCGCCCGCGTGCCGGCCGCCGATGTGCTGCTGCGCCAACGCGCCTCGCACTATGTCTCGCTGCTCACCGGCCGGGTGCCCTGGCTCACGCCGCAGCAGGCGGATAGCGTGCGGGCCTTGCCTTCGGGCGCGCCGATGCACGAGCGCATCCACCTGTGCCGAACGCCCTGGGGCGCCAGCATCACCATCGTCGATCACACAGCGCTCGTGATGGCGGCGCGCGGCCAGCACGCCGCCGATATCCAGACGGCCCGCCTGGCCGCGCTCGGTTTCATGGTGGCCGGTGTGTGCCACGAAGTCACCAATCCGCTCACCTCGCTGCACTCGATCGTGCAGATCCTGCGATCCGAGAAGGCGCTGGGTAAAGAGCTGCTCGACAAGGGGCTCGACAACATCGCGGTGAATGTCAAACGCATCCTCGACATCTCGCGCCGGCTGGTTAATTTTTCGCGCGTTGGCGATGAGCCACGCATGCGCTTTGCGGTGGACGATGCGATCGACGAGGCGCTGTCGGTGCTGCGCCAGGGCGGGCAGCTGCAGGGCATCGATCTGCACCACGTCGCCGACCCGAACGCCACGGTGTTCGGCAACACCGGCCAGGTGCGCGAGGTGCTGCTGAACCTGTGCGTGAATGCGGTGCAGGCGATGGGCGGCCAGGGGCGCCTGAGCATCAGCACTCGCGGCGCCGGGCGCATGCTCGATGTGCTGGTGAGCGATAGCGGCCCGGGCATCCCCGCCGAGACCCGGGTGCGCATCTTCGAGCCGTTTTTCACCACCAAGGCCGCCACCCACGGCACCGGCCTCGGCCTGGCGATCAGCAACGAGATCGCGCTCGAACACGGCGGCTCGATCGAATTGCGTCAGACGTCCGCCCAGGGCTCCACCTTCTGCCTCACGCTGCCCCGGGAGCGCCCGTGAGCCAACACAAGGCGGCCGACAGCGAATCACGGCGCCGTGCCGAATGTGTGCTCGTTATCGACGACGACTGGGGCATCGGCGACTGCGTCGAGATGCTGCTCGAACGCGCCGGCTATGCCAGCGTGATCACCCGCAACGGCACCGATGGCCTGGCCCAGCTCAAGCGCCGCGAGTTCGATCTGGTGATCACCGATCTGCGCCTGCCCGATGCCAGCGGGCTCGACATCGTGGCCACCAGCAAGGCCACGCGCCCGGAAACACCGGTGATCCTGATGAGCAGCTACTCGTCGGTCGAGAGCGCCATCGAGGCCTTGCGCCGAGGCGCCAACGATTACGTGATCAAGCCCTTCGACAACGACGATTTTGTGTTTTCGGTGGAGCGCGCCCTGGCCGAGCGGCGCACACGCATCGAAAACGTGGCCCTCAAGCGCAGCCTGAAAAAGGCCTTCACGCAAGATGCGATCGTCGGCGAGAGCGATGGTGTGAAGCGCCTGCTGGCGATGATCCAGCGCGTGGCCGCCACCGATGCCAACGTGCTGATCCAGGGCGAGAGCGGCACCGGCAAGGATCTGGTGGCACAGGCCATCCACTATGGCGGCAACCGCGCGCACCGGGCGTTCGTGGCCGTCAATTGCGGCGCGATGCCGGCCGAGCTGATCGAGTCGGAGCTGTTCGGTCACGTCAAGGGGGCCTACACCGGCGCGGCCTCGGCAAGCGACGGCTTGATCCGCGAGGCCGAAGGCGGCACCTTGTTCCTCGACGAGATTTCCGAGATGCCGTTGCACGTGCAGGTGAAGCTGCTGCGTGTGCTGCAAGAGCGTCAGGTGCGCCCGCTCGGGGCCACGCAGAGTGTGCTCACCGATACCCGCTTCGTGGCGGCGAGCAATCGCAACCTGAAGGAAAGCGCCGAGAACGGCAGCTTCCGCGCCGATCTCTACTACCGCCTCAACGTGATCACCATCCATGTGCCGCCGCTGCGCGAGCGCGGCCATGATGTCGAACTGCTGGCGCGGCAGTTCATGCAGCAGTTCAGCCGCAAGCTCGGCAGCCCGGTGCGCAGCATGCACAAGGATTTTCTGGCCTTCCTGCATCGCCACACCTGGCCGGGCAATGTGCGCGAGTTGCAGAACGTGATCGAACGCGCGGTGATCCTGGCGGATTCGGATGAGCTCACTGTCGCCGATCTCGAAGACGTGCTCGCCCCACCGGCCGCCGGCAAGGCCGTGCGCCAACAAGCCGGCGACGCCGGCTTGCCCTTGTCGATCGAAAACCACATCCGGCAAGTGATCCTGCAGTACCAGGATCGGTACGGCGAAGCCGAGCTGGCCGCGATGCTGGGCATCGGCCGCAAGGCGCTTTGGATGCGCCGCCGCAGCTGGGGCCTGTACCGCCCCGGCGATCGCGCCGGCGTGGCCACCGACGCGTCGGCGATGGCCGATGCCGATCC
>JANMAS010000586.1:0-4062 GCA_031359975.1 Burkholderiales bacterium | reverse complement strand
CAGCCCGAGTTGATGTTGAACACCCACGCGCCGCCCGAGGCGCCGACGCCGCCCACATCGGGCGTGTTGGACCAGACCGGCCCATAGGGAAAGTCGCTGAGCACCAGCGAACAAGGCCCACGGCCAGGCGCGAACATGGTGCTCACGAGTTCGGCGATGCTCGGCAGGCGCCAGCCTTCACCCGCCGCGGCCGCAATCGCCAGGGCGCCCGCCCAGGTGGCCGTGCCGGCGTCGAACGAGCACGAGATGCCATCCCACGACTGGCCCTCGCGACATCGGCGCCACTCGAGGCCCGTCAGATGGTCAACCAGGATCTGGTCGTTGTCGGGCCGCGCATGAAAGCGGCTCGGCTTGAGCAGCGGCTCGCCACTCACCAGGCGCACGTGATTGGCGTGCCGCGCATCGCCGGCGCTGTCGCCGCCGGAGCCAAAACTCAGGAACCATCGATACGTTCCATCAGCCGAGAACGTGGTGGTGGTCCAGAACGGGATGGCGTCGAGCGGCGTGTTCGGGAAAAACGTCGGATCCATCCTGAGCGCTGGCGATTGGATCCCGTAGTGGGCCAGCGTGCCCAGTTCGTGCAGGCTCGGCATGCGCCAGTCGGCGGCATGGCAAAGCTGCTGGTCATTCATGGCCGCAATGAAGTTCACGGCGTCGTCATGGATCGAACCCGGTATCTGCCCGTTGAAGAAGTACAGCGTGTTGATGTCTCGCTGCCCGCCATCCGTGGTGTTCAGTTGCCACAGCAGGCCGGTGTTCTTGTCCCTCGTGCAGGCCCATTGCTCGGGCGCCGGTCCGAACCCGGCTTTTTTCGGGCACGAACCCACGCCGCCTTGCAGCCCGTTGTTGCAGACCTTCGCAAACCTGAAACCCGCTTCGCCATCCTTGGGCTCAGGCGATGTCACGTCGCGGCCGAACTCGCCGTCTTGCCCTGTGCCCAGACAGGCGATCGCGGCGCCGCTCGCCGGATCGAAGCACACCGTGGATCCCGAGTCGTTCAACAGCGGTTTTCCGTGAGCCGCCGTCAACAAGGCAAAAGCACAAGCGGCACCCGCTTTTGCCAGCAAGGCACAGGGCAGTGTTCGCATGGTCGTCCCCCAAGTAACGTCTTCCTGATCGTCTCACCCGGCGGGGCCGGCATGGCAACGCCACCTCCGCAATACTGATGACGTGATGCGAGCCGATTCGGCACGCACGTAAGATGAACGTTTGTTCAGTGGAGCGGCGGGATGATCGACAGCGGCGTATCCACGCCCGATCCGGCAGACGATGCAGCCTGGCGCCGCTTTTATTCAGCCTCGGAGGTGGTGGCCATCTACCGCCGCGACGAGCGCCTGCAGCCTGCGGAGGCAACGATTCTTTCACTGCTCGGCGCCGATCTGGCGCAGGCGCGGCTGCTCGATGTGGGTGTGGGCGGCGGGCGCACCACCGCGCATCTGGCCAGCGCCTGCCTGCACTACCGAGGCGTGGATTACGCCGAGGGCATGGTGGCGGTTTGCCAGGAGAGGTTTCGCGATGCGGCCTGGTACGCGCCTGAGAGCTTTCGCCAGGCCGACGCCCGTTCGCTACCGTTCGAAGATGACAGCTTCGATATCGTGCTCTTCAGCTTCAACGGCCTCGACCACGTGCCGCCCGAAGCCCGCGCCACAGCACTCGCGCAGTGCCAGCGTGTGCTGCGGCCCGGCGGCTGGTTCATCTATTCCGGCCACAACCTGAACTGGTTCGACGGCCCCGGCCTGCCACCGCGCAGCGCCGGCTGGCGCGCCTGGATCGACGAGCTGCGTTATCGCCGACGCACCCGGCAGCTCAACCAAGGCACCGCCAGCACGCAGAGCCTCGGCGCCGCCAGCCTGCGCGATCCACCCGACGGCCTGCGCCTGCATTACGCCCGGCCCGCCGAACATCTGCGTGAACTGCAAGCCAGTGGCCTGGGCGAAGCCCGTGTCTTCAATCGCCGCGGCCGCGAGATCACGCGGGATGCGGATATGAAGCGGGTGCGGGATACGTGGGTTTACTACCTGGCGCGGCGGACGGGCGGGTAGTCGGGCCGCTCGCGCAACACGAAGGTCATTCGTGCGAAGCCGCCGGCCGCCATGGCCCATGTTGCTTCATTCAACCGCCCTGAATCGGCTTCGAAGCCTGGAGTTCCGCAAATCGCACGGCCAACGGACCTTCGATCGCCACTTCGCGCCTCGGCGGCACCTTGGTGGGTGATGCATCCGCTCACTGCGCATCGAGTGCGGACACGTCGGGCATCGTGAGCTTCGCGGCGCGCGCCATGGCCGGCGGGATCAGATACATGCTCTCCTGGGTGGCCCAGCCCAACTTCATCGCCACACGTTCCCTGGCCCGCAGATCGCCACCCAGCATCGACCGCACTTGGCCGAGCGTGACGCCGGCCGCTTCAAGCGCGGCGCCCAGCTGCGCCCAGTGCTCCAGCTGCTGCGCGATCGAGCGGCTCATCACAGCCGCCTCCTGTTGCGCGAGATCGTAGATGCGGTCAGCGATGCGAACGGATTTCATGCTGCAGTATCAGTGTTTGGAGACGCAGTTCACGCGGGTGACGCCAAACTCTGAACAGGAAGATCTTCGATGCCAACCATGAAGTCTTCGCTTGCCCGAACTTCCGAAGCCAGGAAGGCACTCCAGTCGCTCGGCCGCGGCGACAAGATGACCTCGTCGCCCACTTTGCGGATGAAGACCTGTTTCATGCCTTCGGGAAACCGGTACTCAAGCGGGATGGTGACCACCTGGGCACGGTTGTTCTTGCCGACTCGCGCAACTCGCTGGTTCATGTTGATCTCCTCAAAGTCCATGCATCAGAGTACATGCCGAAGATGATTGGATGCCAGTGCATCTACCTGGTTTCGGCGGCGCGCTCCCCGGTCAGGAGCTTCAGTGCGCCTCAACGGCAGATCGGCAGGGGTCTGGGCGAGCGGGTAGCGCGGCAGGTGGCCCGGGACACGTGCAGCACGCCACGCCGTGCCCCGCCACACGATGCGCAGGGCGGTGGTGGTGCCCCCGGGCGCAGGCCCCATTCGCGGTGGGACGTCCATCGCCCCGCCACGTCGGTGTTGAAGCCACCTCGCCCCGCACGCCCCGACATCGCCCCGCGAGCGAGGGCCGGAGAACGGGGGCACCGCCAGCGCCCTGTCGATGCAACGCCGGCAGTCTGAGGCTCGCACGAGCGTCGAGATCAGGAAGGCACACCAGCCAGGGTTCAGAGGCAGACAACTGGAGCGGGTGAGGGGGATCGAACCCCTGTATGCAGCTTGGGAAGCTGCCGTTCTACCATTGAACTACACCCGCAGCACGCGCCGATTCTATCGCCAGGGCCTTGGCCCGTTGGAAGATCAGGCCACGCGGTGCGCGCTTCCTGCCGGCCTCTTTCCAAACCTGGAGCATCCCATGATCGTCGAGCGCATCTGGACCGGCAACGCCTACCGCAACTACAACTACCTGATCGTCTGCCCCGAGAGCGGCGAGGCGCTTGCCATCGATCCGCTGGACCACGCCAAGTGCCTGGCCGCGGCCAAGCACAACGGTTGGCAGATCACGCAGATCCTCAACACGCACGAGCATCACGACCATACCGGCGGCAATGCGGCCTTCGTCGCGGCCACCGGGGCCAAGGTGATTGCCCACCATCGGGCGGGCTCTCGCATCGCGGGCGTGGATCGTGGCGTGAAGGCCGGCGACGTGATCAAGGTTGGCAAGACCGTGGAGCTCGAATGCCTGGACACGCCCGGCCACACGATGTGCCACATCTGCCTGCGCTCGCATACCGAGCAGCCGGCGCTGTTCTCCGGCGATACGCTGTTCAACGCCGGCGCGGGCAACTGCCACAACGGCGGCAATGCGCAAGACCTCTTCACCACCTTTGTCGATCAGCTCGCGAAGTTGCCGGCCGAGACCCGCGTCTACCCGGGCCACGACTACATCGAGAACAACCTGCGCTTCACGCTCTCGCTGGAGCCGGACAACGCGGCGGCGCTGGGCCTGCTGCCCGCGCTTGCGCATCACGATCCGGCGACGTCCGCGGTACGCACCTTGGCCGAAGAG
>JANMAS010000341.1:0-1501 GCA_031359975.1 Burkholderiales bacterium | reverse complement strand
TTGTCCACCGCGTCGGCGATGCGGCGCAGCTCGCTCGCGCTGGTCTCGCCGCCCCACATGCGCGGAATCACCGAGTAGGTGCCGTCCTTCTGGATGTTGGCGTGGCTGCGCTCGTTGATGAAGCGCGATTGCGGATCGTCCCGGGCCTCCTTGGGCCAGGTGCTGATGAGGTAGTAGTTGACGGCCGGCCGGCAGCTCGAACAACCGTTGGGCGTGCGCCAGCCCATGCTGCGATAGACGGTGTCGATGCCGAGGTACTTCTCGGCCCTGATGGCGTCGCGCACCTCCTGGTGGCTGTGCTCGGTGCAGCCGCACATGGCCTTCTTGGTGGGCGCGGCCGAGTAGTCGCCGCCGGCGGTGAACATCAGCAGTTGCTCGACCAGCCCGGTACACGAGCCGCAACTGGCACTGGCCTTGGTGCACTTGCGCACTTCTTCCAGCGTGAACAGGCCCTTCTCTTTGATCGCCTTGCAGATCGTGCCCTTGTTGACGCCGTTGCAGCCGCACACTTCATCGCTGTCGGCCATCACGGCGGCCTTGCTGTGGCCTTCATGGCCGGTGTCGCCGATGTTGGATTCGCCGAACATCAGCTTGTCGCGGATGTCACCTATTCTGCGGCCCTCGCGCAGGAGTTTGAAATACCAACTGCCATCGACCGTGTCGCCGTACATGCAGGCGCCGATCAGCTTGTCGTCCTTGATCACCAGCTTCTTGTAGACGCCGCCGTAGGGGTCGCTCATGACGATCTCTTCGCAGTCGCTGTCTTCGGGCCGGCCCGAGGCCTTGCCCATGAAGTTGCCGGCCGAGAACAAATCTATGCCGGTCACCTTGAGCTTGGTCGAGGTTTGCGACCCCGTATAGCGGCCGATGCCGAACTGCGCCAGGTGGGTGGCGCACACCTTGCCCTGCTCGAACAGCGGCGCCACCAGGCCGTAGGCAATGCCGCGGTGGGCTGCGCACTCGCCCACCGAGTAGATGCGGCCATCGGTGACGGTTTGCATGGTGTCGTTGACGACGATGCCGCCGCGGTTTTCAGGTCCACAGTGCAGGCCGATCTTCAGGGCCTGTTAGGTGTTGGGGCGGATGCCGGCGGCCATCACCACCAGGTCGGCGGGGATCTCTTTGCCGTCCTTGAACTGCACCGCCATCACCCTTCCGTCTTTGCCGCCGATCAGCGCCTGCGTCTGCGCGCCGATCAGGAACTTCAAGCCTCGGTCTTCGAGCGACTTCTGCAGCATGCGCGCGGCCACGTCGTCGAGCTGGCGCTCCATCAGCCAGGGCATGACATGCACCACCGTGACCTGCATGCCGCGCAGCATCAGGCCGTTGGCGGCTTCCAGGCCGAGCAGGCCGCCGCCGATGACCACCGCGTGCTTGTACTTGGTCGCCGCATCGATCATGGCCTCGGTGTCGGCGATGTCGCGGTAGGCGATCACGCCGGGCAGGTCGCGCCCGGGCACCGGCAGGATGAAGGGGTGCGAGCCGGTGGCCAGCAGCAGGC
>JANMAS010000296.1:0-5130 GCA_031359975.1 Burkholderiales bacterium | reverse complement strand
TGATCGGCTTGCGCGGCGCGTGTGGCTTCGGTCATCAATTGCCGCACGTGCCTGACTGACGCCACCACGCGTTCCATCTGTTCGCCGGCTTCCTGCACGATGCTGCGACCTCGGCTCACGCTGTCGGTGGCGCCGGTGATCAGCACGCGGATTTCCTTGGCGGCCAGGGCACTGCGGTGGGCCAACCCGCGCACTTCGCTCGCCACCACCGCGAAGCCACGGCCGTGGTCGCCGGCGCGGGCCGCCTCCACAGCGGCGTTGAGCGCGAGGATGTTGGTCTGGAAGGCGATGCCATCGATCACCGAGATGATCTCGGCGATGCGCTTGGAGCTGGCGTCGATCTGATGCATCGTCTCGACCACCCGTGCCACCGTGCCACCGGCCTGTTCCGCCGACTGGCCGACGATTTCGCTCGCGTGTTCGGCTTCGCTGGTGATCTGCAGCGTGCGCAGCGTTCCTTCGACAAACTGGCTCACTTCGGCTGCCGTGGCCTGGGTGCGATCGGCGTTCAACTCGGTGCGGTGCGCGAGGTTGTCTGTGCCGCTGCTGATTTCGCCGAGCGCATCGCCCATCGCGTGGGCGGAGGTGCTCACCTGGCCCAGCATGGCCGCCAGGCGCTGCTGCATCAAGGTGAAAGTGGTGAGCAGTTCGCTGTTGGCGGCGTGGCCCAGCGCGCCTGTGGAGGCCACGCGCGCATCCATGCGGCCCGCGGCGATGTGCTCGGCCATCTCCGCCACCGCGATGGAGCCGGCAACCAGCCGACGCAGCACCACGGCGAGATAGCACAGCGTGAGCGTCTGGGCCGTGGCGGCTGCCGCATGCACGAAGAAGTGGCCCCACAGCCATCCGCCGTTGCCGAACACGACCATGCCGGTGTCGGCTTGCTGCAGCAGCGTGATCCCGAAGTGATGCAGCGCGATAAGCACCAGCGCCAGCAACAAGGGGCGCCAGTCGCAATACACCACCAGCACCGAGATCATGATGAAGAAGCTGAAATGCGCGGCGATGTCGCCACCGCTTTGCTGGATGATCGATCCGGTCAGCATCATGAAGCCCGCACACATGGCCAATCGCGACGCGAGCGAGGCCGGCTCGGCGCGCGCCAGCAGCCAGGGCAGCAGCACGGCGGGCACACCCACCAGCAGGGCCAGGGGCCAGCTGCCGTTGTAGATGCCCAGCGCCAGGCAGATCATCAGGTGCAGCGTCGCGCAACCACTCGCCACGCGATGAGCCTGGCGATAGAACCGGTCTTGCTGATCGGCGGATTGTGGTGAGGCGGCGGTTGAATTCATGGGATGAGGGGCGTCAGCGCGGCGGGCCGCTGCGACAGATGTCGCGTGCGGTGGCCGCGACAGGGTTGAGATGCCACATGGCCGCGCCGCTCGAGGCGAGCCAGACGGCGATCGTCAGCCACACCCGGATCGACGTGGTTCGAAGAGTCGGATCACAGGTTTTTTGACAATCACCCATCCCGGCGTTTATCGGCACTTTGCGAGCGGGGTTGAGCCTCGATCACCCATGGCATCGGCCGGATACACAGGCCCCACCGACGCAGACGCCTGGGCTCAGATGCGCGCTCGCATGGCCACCCGCGCCTGCACAAAGCCAAAGGCGTGCTCGACGGCCTCGTCCACCGCCAACTCGTTGTCGACGCGCTCGCGGTCGGTGAGGAAAAAAGCGTAGTCCACCTGATGCCGGATATAGCGTGCCGGCAGACGGCTCAGCGCCACGCAGGCCACGTCGGCCAGCAGCTCGGTGTTGCCGGCCAGGCCGGGGTGCTCGGCGGAGCGCCGCCGTACCGCGTCGAACACGGTTTTTTCGTGGTGGTTGTGCACGGAAGAGAAATCGGGGCTCATCGGCATCGGCCTGGAAACGATGAATCCGCTCAGTGTGATGCCGGCGCGCGGCCGGGCAGGCGCCGAATTGCGGCTGATTCCGGGGGCACTTCGTGGTGCCCGCCAGGCTCAATCCCGCGCGCTTTGCCGGTAACGCCGCAGCTCGTCCGGCGTCAAGGCGCCGGCCTGGTTGCCCCATGCGGTGCGGATGAACGTGATCACGGCGGCGATGTCGGCATCGGAAAGCAGTTGCGAAAACGGGGGCATGCCAAACGGCTGCGGATTGCCCGGCGTGCTGGGCAGGAAACCCCCGTTGGCGACGATGCGGATCAGGTTGGCGGGCGGGTTCATCGTCACCGTGCGATTGCCGGCCAGGGGCGGATAGGCGGGCTTGCCGTCTGCGGTGAGCGCGCCCTCGCCCTGCTTGCCATGGCAGCCGGCGCAATGGTCTTCGTACAGCTTGGCACCGCGCTGCTGCGTTGGCGCATCGGCGGTGGTGAGCACGGCCGGGGTTTTGGGGGGCGAGGGCGGGATGGCCTTGAGAAAGTGGGCGATCGCGCCCAGGTCGGGCTCCGAGAGGTGCTGGGTGCTGCTGAACACCACTTCGGCCATCGGGCCGAGCACCGAACCCTGCGGCGCCACACCGGTCTTGAGCAAGGCGACGATATCGGCTTCGCGCCAGTGCGTCACGCCGGCTTCGGCGTCTGAAGCCAGCGATGGGGCGTACCAGTTCTGCATCGGGATCAGGCCACCGCCCAGCTCCAGGCTGGTCGAGGCGCCGAATTCGTTGCGGCCGGCGTGGCAGGCGTTGCAATGCGCCAGCCCGCGCACCAGATACGCGCCGCGATTCCAGGCCGCCGATTGGCCCGCGTCGGGGGTGTAAACGCCGGGTGAGAAGTACAAGGCGCGCCAGCCGGCCAGGGCGAGCTGGCTGTTGTAGGGGAATCGCAGCTGGTGCTCGCGATCGGGTTGCCGAACCGGCGTCAGGCTTTGCAGGAAAGCGAAGAGGGCGTCGCTGTCGTCGCGTGTCACCTTGGTGAATTCGGTGTACGGGAAGGCGGGGTAGAGCAGGCGGCCATCGCGCGAGCGGCCGTTATGCAGGGCGCGCCAGAAGTGCGCGCTCGTCCAGGTGCCCAGGCCGGTCTCGGCATCGGGCGTGAGATTGGATGCGAAGACCACGCCGAACGGTGTCTGGATGCCGCGACCACCCGCGTAGGCCGCGCCGCCCCGCGCGGTGTGACACGCCATGCAATTGCCGGCGCGTGCGAGATAGGCACCGCGCTCGATCTGATCGGCGCTTGGCAAAAAGGCCGGCGGCTGATCGGCCATCGGCGCCTCGTCGCGCAGGTTCAGCGCTATCACCGTGGCGGCGGCGCCGAGCAAGATCAGCATGAGCGCGACGGCCGAGGTGAGCCAGGGATGCGTACGCCAGCGGATCATGGCAGCCCGTCTGCGCATTTCAAGGGCAGCGCCTGGGTGGTCGCCGGGGCGGGCTTGGCGTTTTGCGGCACCGGCTGCGCCGCCAGCCACGACGACACCGCGCTCACATCGTCCGGTGTCAGCCGCGCCGCCACTTCGGCCATGCAATCCGGCGCATGCGCCCGGCGTTCGCCGTTCTTCCAGGTGCCGAGCTGCGCGTTGAGATAGTCGCGCGGCAAACCCACAAGGCCCGGTATCGCGGGCAGCACACCGGTCAAGGCCGCGCCGTGGCAGGCCATGCATGCCGGGATCTTGCGCGCCCTGTCGCCCTCCCTGGCCAGGCTTTCGCCTCGGGCCAGGGCGGCGGAACCGGCTTCGGGCGGCTGCGGGGCGGGGTAGGGCAGATCGAGGGCGGCAAAGTACGCGGCGATCTCCGCGATGTAGGCATCATTCATGTGCTCGACCAGATAGGTCATCAGCGGATAGGGGCGGCGGCCTTCGCGAAAGTTGATCAGCTGGTTGGCCAGGTAACGCGCCGGTTTGCCGGCAATGCGCGGGAAGTAACCCACGTTGGTCGAGCGGCCTTCCTTGCCGTGGCACGGGGTGCAGGCCTGAGCGCGCTGGGCCATGGTGTCGGGCACGATCGCCGGCGCTGCCCATGCGGCCGGCGCGCTCAAAGCGCACACCATCAGCACACCACCGAGGCGGCTCTGCGCCGCGTGGCGCCATGCGCGTTTCAAACCGGTTTTCATGGTGGGATCAGATTGTGCGCGAGGCCGGTGGGGGGCGTGGGCCCCGCGTGTCGCAGATCACCCCCACAGCGCGCTTTGCCGGATAGGCCGAGGTCGGGCCGCCTGATATTCTGACGGTCTCACTGCCTGGGCCTCGTGCCCGGCGATCTCCATCACTTGCGGCCGGTCGACGGCCCGCCGCATCCACCTCGAGACTTTGCATCATGCGAACCCGATTTCGGAGCCTTATCGTGGCCTGCGCCTGCGCGGCCACCTGGACTGTCCATGCCGGCACGACCCCCGACGACGCGTCGACGCGCCCGCAGGACGATCTCTTCCAGGCCGTGAATGGCCATTGGCTGGCTACCACGCCGATTCCGGCCGACAAATCCGGCTTTGGCGTGTGGGACATCATCGCCGACGAAAACGACACACGCCTGCGTGCCATCGTCGATGAACTGACCGCCAGCAAACCGGCTGCAGGCACCGTCGAACAAAAGGTGGCCTTGATCTACCGCAGCTACGTCGACGAAAAGGGCATCGACCAGGCTGGCCTGGCCAGCGTGCAAGCCGCGTTGGCGGCGATCGACCAGATCACCAACCGGCGGCAGCTGGCCGAGTATCTGGGCCGGCAGTACGGCGTGATCTCCACGCCCATCGCCATGTGGGTGGATGCGGATTTCAAGGATCCCACGATCTATTCCGCCACCGTCTGGCAAGACGGTCTGGGCCTGCCCGATCGCGACTATTACCTCCAGAACGACGAGCGCTTCGTGAAGGCTCGCGCGGCTTACCAGGTTTATCTGTCCACGCTGATGAAGCTGGCCGGCCTGCCCGATGCGGAGAAGGCCGCCACCGCGCAACTCGCGCTGGAAAAGCGCATCGCGCAGGCCCAGTGGGACAAGGTGCGCAACCGCGATACCAAGAAAACCTACAACCCGATGACGCTGGCCGAGCTGGCTCGCCGCGCACCGGGCTACGACTGGAAGGCCTACTTCGACGCGGCGGGCATTGCCACGGTGCGCCCGATCAGCGTCGCGCAGCCCAGCTACGCCAAGGCCATCGCTGCCATGTTGGCCTCGCAGCCCCTGTCGACCTGGAAAACCTACGCCAAACTGCGCGTGCTCGATTCGGCCGCCGATGTG
>JANMAS010000264.1:0-30790 GCA_031359975.1 Burkholderiales bacterium | reverse complement strand
CACCAACGACACCCGTCGCAACATGACCCGGTTGTACACGTCGTTCAAGACCGGTCTGTAGTCTGGCGCCGGCCCTGCACAACACCTGATACGACACACCGCCCGAGGGAGGGTTGCTGATGACTGCCACGCCTGAAAAAGACCAGAACTTTCTCCAGATCCTGGATGTGGTGAAGGATTTCGGCGGTGGGGCGGTGGCCGTCAATCATGTGACTCTGAACATCGGCAAGGGCGAGATCTTCGCCCTGCTCGGCTCCTCCGGCTGCGGCAAGAGCACACTCTTGCGCATGCTCGGGGGATTCGAGACGCCCACCTCCGGCAAGATCATTCTCAACGGCCAGGATCTCTCCGGCCTGCCGCCCTACGAGCGGCCGATCAACATGATGTTCCAGAGCTACGCGCTCTTTCCGCACCTCACCGTGTGGGACAACATCGCCTTCGGGCTGCGGCGCGATGGCATCGTGAAAGACAAGGTGGCGGCACGGGTGGATGCCATGCTCAAGCTGGTGCAGCTGGGCAAGTTCGGCCTGCGCAAGCCGCATCAGCTTTCCGGCGGTCAACAGCAACGCGTGGCCCTGGCCCGCAGCCTGGCCAAGACACCCGATCTGCTGCTGCTCGACGAACCGCTCGGTGCGCTCGACAAGAAGCTGCGCGAAGAAACCCAGATCGAGCTGGTCAACATCATCGAAGAAGTGGGCGTCACCTGCGTGATGGTCACGCACGACCAGGAAGAAGCCATGACGATGGCCTCGCGCATCGCGGTGATGAGCGAAGGCAGGATCATGCAGGTGGGCCCGCCAAGCGACATCTACGAAACCCCGGCCACCCGATTCGTGGCCGATTTCATCGGCAACGTGAACCTGATGGAAGGCACGTTGGTGGTGGACGAGCCCGACCATTGCGAGATCGACTGCGGCGATTGCCGGCACTACGTGGGCCACGGCATCACCGGCACGGAGGGCATGGCGGTCACCGTGGCGGTGCGGCCTGAAAAGATCCGCCTGCAACGCGATCCACCCGCAGACGCCAACAACCGCGTCAAGGGCACGATCCGCGATCTCTCGTACTTCGGCAGCTTCACCGTTTATCACATCGAACGCGAGGGTGGCGCCAAGCTCAAGATCAGCCAGAGCAACGTCGATCGCCATCGCGATGACGAGCTCACCTGGGGTGATGAGGTGTGGGCGCACTGGACACCGTTGTCGCAAGTGGTGCTTACCCAATAACGGCGGCGACGATGAAAGCCCGCAAGCCATTCTTCCTCTCCGGTCGCCATCTGGTGATCGGCACGCCCTATCTCTGGCTGTTGATCTTTTTCATGCTGCCGTTCCTGATCGTGCTGCGCATCAGCGTGATCGAGATGGAAGGCGTGAAGTTCACCAACATCGTTCAATACGCCGAAGGTCTGCTGCAGCTGAAGATCAAGCTCAGCAACTACATCTACATCACCGAGGACGACCGCTACCTGCTCACTTACCTGTCGAGCATCAAGTACGCGGCAATCACCACGGCCGTGTGCCTGCTGATCGGCTATCCGTTTTCGTATTTCATGGCACGTGCCAGGAGCTCGCTGCAGCCCGCGCTGCTGATGTTGGTGATGCTGCCCTTCTGGACGTCCTTCCTGTTGCGTGTGTACGCCTGGAAGGGCCTGCTGGGTGAAGGCGGATGGGTCTCCACCGTGCTCAGCGCCACCGGCGTGGACCACGTGATGGCGGGGCTCGGGTGGATTACAGCCCCGGGCTCGTTCATGAACACGCCTTTTTCGCTCACCGTCGGCATGGTCTACACCTACCTGCCGTTCATGATCCTGCCGCTGTACGGCAATCTGTCGAAGATGGATTTGCGCCTGCTCGAAGCGGCCAACGATCTCGGCGCCACACCCTGGGTGGCTTTCTGGAAAGTCACCGTGCCGCTGTCGAAGGCCGGCATCATCGCCGGCTCGATGCTGGTGTTCATCCCCTGCGTGGGCGAGTTCGTGATTCCCGAGTTGCTCGGCGGGCCGCAGACGCTGATGATCGGCCGCGTGCTGTGGGATGAGTTTTTCAGCAACAACGATTGGCCAATGGCCTCCACCGTGGCCATTGTGATGGTGCTGCTGATCATCGTGCCGCTGGCGATCTTCAGCAAATTCCAGGCAGAAGCGCAGGAGGTGCGAAAGTGAGCCGTAGCTTGATCGCACCGGGTATTGCCAAACGATTTGGCACGGGCTGGCTCATTGCCGGCTTCATCTTCCTGTACCTGCCCATCCTGGCGCTGGTGATCTTTTCGTTCAACGCCTCCCCGTTGCCGAGCACCTGGGGGGGCTTCACCTTCAGCTGGTATGCCAAGCTGGCCAGCGACGGCGAAATCCTGGGCGGGTTGTGGCTGTCGCTGCAGATCGCGTTTTATACCGCCTGCGCATCGGTGGTGCTGGGCACGATGGCGGCGTTTGCGCTGGTCAAGTACAAGCGGTTCACCGGCCGCACCTTGTTTGCCGGCATGGTGAATGCACCGCTCGTGATGCCGGAAGTCATCGTCGGCCTGTCGCTGCTGTTGATGCTGGTGAGCGTGCAGCGCACATTCGGTTTTCCGACGCGTGGTGTCGGCACCATCTGGCTCGGCCACCTGCTGCTCGGCATGGCCTACGCCACCGTCATCATCCAGGCGCGCATGCAGGATCTCAACCCATCGCTCGAAGAAGCCGCGATGGATCTGGGGGCCCGGCCCGGCCAGGTTTTCTACCTCATCACGCTGCCGATGATTTCGCAATCGCTGATGTCGGCCTGGCTGCTCACCTTCACGCTGTCGCTCGACGACGTGGTGTTGTCGGCCTTCCTGTCGGGCCCAGGCTCGACCACCCTGCCCTTGGTGATCTTCTCGCGGGCGCGGCTCGGCCTCGATTCGAGCATCAACGCGGTGGCCACGGTGATCGTCGGTCTGGTGGCCTTGGGCACCATCGCCGCCAGCTACATGATCGCGCGCGCCGAACGCCAACGCCAACGCGACATCGCCGCCGCTCAGCGCGGTGGATGATCAGTCACTCCCATTGCCCCACCCTCAAGCACCAGACAAAACAAACGGAGAATGTTGATGAAGTTCTGCCAACCTACCGCACTGGCCATCGCGCTCATTGCGGCCTTCCCGCTCGTGGCGCAGGCCCAATCCAGCGCCGACCTGCTGAAAGAACTGCAGGCGTTGAAGGATCGTGTGGGCGAGCTTGAGAAAAAGCTCCAGGCCGCCGACACCACCAAGCCGCAATGGGGCATGACGCCCGAGCAGGCCGCCGAGTTCAACCGCATCTCGGTAAAGACCGAAGCCATGGAAGACAGCCGCGATGAATCCGGCTTCAAGGGCTTGAAGATCAGCGGTTACATCGAACCGGTGTTCATCTACAACCACCTGCAGCAGCGGGCCGGCTTCCAGTTTCTCAACCAGCAGAGCGACGGTTATTTCTACGACACCTCCTACATGGGGGCCGCGTCGATCGACTTCACCAAGGAAACCGAAAGCGGCACGATCTGGAAGCTCACGCTGTCGCCTAATCGGGGCGTGGGCGCGGCCATCGACGGCCTGAGCATCATCCAGGAAGCCAGTGTCGCCATCCCCCTGGGCAGCTCGAACACCAAGCTGATCGCTGGTCAGATTCCCGACTGGTCGGGCTACGAGTATCAGCAGCCCACGCTGAACCCGTTCACCACCCACAACCTGCTTTACGACTTCACTTTGCCGCTGGGCTACACCGGTGTGGGCATCGACCACACCGAAGGCGACTGGTGGATCCGCGGCATCATCGGCAACGTGAACGCCACCTCGCGCGGCGCGTTCGAGAAATCGCCAACGCTGTCGGTACGGGTGGATTATTCCAAGGGCGAGTTCAGCGGCTTCGGCGGCGCCTTGCTCATCGGCAAGTCGCCCAATTTCAACACCGGCTTCAACACCATGGCGGCGATGCTGGAGCTGGATGGTTACACCACGATGGGTGATATCACCCTGCAGGGCCAGGTGAGCGTGGGCCAGCAGAAACAAGGCGCCATCACGCCCGACGCCGACGGCAACTACCGTGATTCGAGCTGGGCGGGCTTCTCCGCGCTGGCCGGCTATGCGTTCACGCCGCGCCTGCAAGGCCTGGTGCGCGCCGACTACATTCGCAACACCAAAAACGGCGGCGGCCTCTACACCTACAACGGCTACTCCTTCGTCGATGAAGAGTCGGGCCAACTGGTGTTCGGCAACGATGGCCGAAACGGGCTCGGCCCCGATCTCGCCGGCGACCTGAATCGCGGCGCCAACCGCTACGCGGTGAGCTTCGGCATGAAGTACGCGTTCAATCAGAGCACCACCTTCAAGGCTGAGTACCGCCTCGATGGTGCCGATCGCGCGGTGTTCGAAGATCTCAAGAACGGCGGCTATCGCAAGACCAACCACCTGCTCGGTACCTCGATCGTCGTCGTGTTTTAACGCGACGGGCGACACGCCGGCAGCCCGCACGGGCTGACCGGCGTGATCGCCGGTTCAGGCGCCACGACCGCTCTTTCCGTGCGTCTTCAGGAGACAACCATGACGCAAGCTACCCCCACCTGGCGCGAACGCGCGCAGAACGTCCGCCTCGACGGGCGCATCGTGATCGACGGCGAACGCCGCCATGCCGCCTCCGGCGACACCTTCGACAGCATCTCGCCCATCGATGGCCGCAAGCTCACCGCGGTGGCGCGCGGCGGCGTGGCCGATGTCGACGCGGCGGTGGCCTCCGCCCGCGCGGCCTTCGACGACAAACGCTGGAGCGGCAAGGCGCCTGCTGTGCGAAAGCGCCTGCTGGCGCGCTTTGCCGACAAGATCATGGCCGCCAAGGACGAACTGGCCCTGCTCGAAACGCTGGACATGGGCAAGCCGATCCAGTATTCGCTGTCGGTGGACGTGACCTCCACCGCGCGCTGTATCCAGTGGTATGCCGAGGCGATCGACAAGGTCTACGACGAAATCGCTCCTACCGCCCACAACGCGCTGGCCCTGATCACCCGCGAGCCGATGGGCGTGATCGGCACCATCGTGCCCTGGAACTACCCGATGATCATGGCCGCCTGGAAGCTCGGGCCCGCGTTGGCAGCCGGTAATTCGGTGGTGATGAAGCCGAGCGAAAAATCGCCGCTCACCGCGCTGCGCCTGGCCGAGCTGGCGGTGGAAGCCGGCATTCCGCCCGGTGTGTTCAACGTGGTGCCCGGCCTGGGCCAGGAGGCCGGCGAGGCCCTCGCGCTGCACATGGATGTGGATGCGATCGGCTTCACCGGTTCCACCCGCGTGGGCCGGCGCATGTTCGAGTACGCCAGCCGATCGAACCTGAAGCGTGTGTACAACGAGCTGGGCGGCAAGTCGGCCTATCTCGTGTTTCCCGACTACGAAGACATTGCGCGCGCCGCCCGCACCGTGGCCGGCGCGATGTTCTTCAATCAGGGCGAATCGTGCAACGCACCGTCGCGGGTGCTGGTGCACGAAAGCATCGCCGACGAATTCGTGGCGGTGGTGGCGGCCGAGGCCGCCAACTACCAACCCGGTGATCCACTCGACCCCACGGTGGAGATGGGCGCGCTGGTCGACGACACGCAGCTGCGCACCGTGCTCAGCTACATCGACGCCGGCCAGACCGAAGGCGCTGTGTGTGTGGCTGGTGGCCGCCAGGTGAGGGCCGAAACCGGCGGCTACTACGTCGAGCCCACGGTGTTCGACCAGGTGGCCAACGGCATGAAGATCGCCCGCGAGGAGATCTTCGGCCCGGTGATGAGCATCGTGCGCTTCAAGACCGAAGAAGAAGCCGTGGCCCTGGCCAACAACTCCAGCTACGGCCTGCAGGCCAGCGTGTGGAGCACCAACCTCAACCGCGCGCATCGCGTGTCGCGAGCGCTGCGTGCCGGCACGGTGCATGTGAACCAGTACGACGAAGACGACATGACGGTGCCTTTTGGTGGCTACAAACAAAGCGGCAACGGGCGCGACAAGTCTTTGCACGCGCTCGACAAGTACACCGAGTTGAAGACCACCTGGATCCGCATCGACGGGGCTTGAGCGCAGGGCCACTCAAGGCCCTATCCCCTGCCCTCACCCCCGCCCTCTCCCGCCGGCGGGAGAGGGAGCCACTCCCACACACTCGAAGCCATTCGAGGATGGACTCACCATGAACCACTCAAAAAACGAAGCCTTGCTCGCCCGCAAGGCCGCTGCCACGCCGCGCGGCGTCGGCGTGATGGCGCCCTTTTTTGCCGAGCGCGCGCAAGGCGCCGAGCTGTGGGATGTGGAGGGCAGGCGATTCATCGATTTCGCCGGCGGCATCGCGGTGATGAACGTCGGCCATGGCCACCCCAAGATCGTGGCGGCGATCCAGGCGCAGGCGCAGCGCTACACGCACACCTGCTACCAGATCGTGCCGTACGAGAGTTACATCGCGCTCGCCGAAAAGCTCAACCAGCTCACGCCCGGAACCCACGCCAAGAAAACGGCGCTGTTTTCCACAGGCGCCGAGGCCGTCGAAAACGCCATCAAGATCGCGCGTTATCACACCCGCCGGGCCGGCGTGATCGCCTTCAGCGGCGCCTTCCATGGCCGCAGCCTCTTTGCGGTGTCGCTCACCGGCAAGGTGCAGCCCTACAAGGTCGGCTTCGGGCCGTTTCCCGCGGAGGTGTATCACGCGCCCTTCCCTTGCCATTGCGCCAGCCTGGCCGAGGTGAAGAAGGCGGTGTATCACCTCTTCAAGAGCGACATCGAACCCAGCCGCGTGGCGGCCATCATCTTCGAGCCCGTGCAGGGTGAAGGCGGCTTCAACGTGATTCAAGCCGAAGCGGTGACGTGGCTGCGCGAGTTGTGCAACGAGCATGGCATCCTGATGATTGCCGACGAAGTGCAAACCGGCTTTGGCCGCACCGGCAAGATGTTTGCGATGGAGCACTTCGGCGTCATCCCCGATCTGATGACGATCGCCAAGAGCCTGGCTGCCGGCCTGCCGCTGTCCGCCGTCACCGGCAAGGCCGAGATCATGGATGCACCCTTGCCCGGCGGCCTGGGTGGCACCTACGCCGGCAATCCGGTGGCGATTGCGGCGGCGCATGCGGTGATCGATGTAATGGCCGAAGAAAAACTGCCTGAGCGCGGCGCCCACCTGGGCTCGCAGATCGTCACCCTGCTCGAGTCGATGCGCGGCGAGGTGCCGCAAATCAGCGACGTGCGCGGCCTGGGCGCGATGGTTGCGGTGGAGTTTGGCCGGGGCGGTGCGCCCGACATGGATTTCACCAAGCGGGTGCAGGCCGAAGCTCTCAAACGCGGCTTGATCCTGCTCACCTGCGGCGTCGATGGCAACGTGATTCGCTTCCTGTTTCCGCTGGTGACACCGCAGCCGATCTTCGACGAGGCGATGACGATCCTGCGCGACGCGCTGCTCACCGCGTCGAGCGCGAAACCGTGAGCCTGCCCGACCGCCCGAAAGGCGAACGGCGCAGTGCGAAGCACGGAGCTGCCTTATGAGCGATCAGCGGATGAGTGCGCGCGCGGCCGATCTGCACGAGCGCCTGAAGGCGCAAGGCGTGCACACGCTGCTCGCCCAGTTCACCGACATGAACGGCGTGGCCAAGGGCAAATACGTGCCGCTGGCGCACCTGGATGATGTGCTCACGGTGGGCGCCGGCTTTGCCGGCCCATCGATCGTGGGCACCGGTTTGCCGCGCACCGGCGCTCGCGCCGAGTACTACGCGCGGGGTGATGCCGGCACCGCGCAGGCGATGCCGTGGATGCCCGGCTATGCGCGCGTGGTGTGCGATGGCTTCGTCGCCGATCAGCCCTTTGAAGGCTGCTCGCGGCAAGTGCTCCGGCGTGCGGTGGCGAGACTGGCCCAGCGCGGTTGGAGCTTGCGCACCGGCATCGAACCGGAGTTCTTCCTGCTCAAGCGTGTCGGCGCCAACTGGCAGCCGGCCGACGATGCCGATCGGCTCGACAAGCCCTCATACGACCTCAAATCGCTGCCGCGCCAGCGCGCCTTCCTGCATGAGCTGCATGAGGCGCTCAGCGGCTGCGGCCTTGATGTGCTTCAGCTCGATCACGAAGATGCGCACAGCCAGTACGAGGTGAACTTCGCCTATGCCGACGCACTCGCCAGTGCCGACAACGTGATGCTGTTCAAGCTGGCCGCGCACACGCTGGCCGAAGCGCATGGCATGGTGTTTTCGATGATGCCCAAGCCGTTTGCCGATCAGCCCGGCAGCGGCCTGCACTTTCATGTGTCGCTGTGGGACGGCCCAGGGGCCACCGCGAAGGCGCTGTTTTCGCCCACCGGCGCCGATACCACCCTGTCGATGCTGGGCAGGCAATTCATCGCCGGTGTGCTGGCGCATTCGGCGGCGCTGTGCGCGGTGGCCGCGCCCACCGTCAACTCGTACAAGCGCCTGGCCGTGGGCCGCTCGATCTCGGGCACGAGCTGGGCGCCGGCCACACGGGCGCACGGCCCGAACAACCGCACCGCCTTGATCCGCACCCTGCCCGGCCGCTTCGAGTGGCGCCTGCCCGATGCGAGCGCCAATCCCTACTTGGCCACCGCAGCCTTGATCGCCGCCGGCCTCGACGGCATCGATCGCGAGCTCGACCCCGGCCCCGAACGCACCGACGACCTGTTCGATCTGCCCGCCGAACAAGCCCGCGCCCAAGGCATCGCGGCGCTGCCGCAAAACCTCGGTGAGGCGCTGGATGCGCTGCAGGTCGACGACGTGATCCGCGGCGCGCTCGGCCATGGGCTCGCAGACGAATTCGTGCGCATCAAGCGCACCGAATGGGCCGACTACGGCCGCCACGTCAGCAGCTGGGAACTGGATCGCTACGCCGCACTCTTTTGAGTGCTCTGTGGGCCAGTCTCGTCGCTCAACGGTAGATTTCCTTGCGGTTGCCAAGCTCGACCACAAGGATGCAAAGCGCATCGTCTTGAAGGTGACAGATGATTCGAAAATCCCCCACACGGTAGCGCCAGTAAGCTCCCAGCGCAGGGCCGATCAACGCTTTGCCTGTGGTGCGCGGGTGTTCGCTACCGGCAACTCGCTCATCCATGAAATCGACGATGCGTCGAGCCGACGTCTTGTCGAGCTTGCGGAGCTGCTTTCTGGCCGTCTCGGTGTAGTCAACTGTCCAGGCCAAGGTCTTTCCTTACTTGCGCGGCGGAATAGACCTTCTCCTCGCCCTTGCGCACACGCTCCATGGTGGCGGTGGCCAGGTAGTAGTCTTCGAGGTCGTCCAAACCGTTGGCGACCAACTCCCGCAGGTAGTAAGCCTTGGTGCGACCCGTCCGTGCGGCCAGATGGTCCAGCCGTTGTTCGATGGCGGGATCGAGCCGGAT
This sequence comes from Burkholderiales bacterium, assembly GCA_031359975.1. GTDB lineage: Bacteria > Pseudomonadota > Gammaproteobacteria > Burkholderiales > Burkholderiaceae_C > JANMAS01. Next base: position 21,453 of record JANMAS010000264.1, on the reverse strand, counting down.
CGATGTAGGCATGACGGTACTTTCGTTGAATACGTGTATTCATTGTATCTCGGTGCATGGTGTCGTCTTCGACGGCCTGAGCTGATGGCCGCCAACACACCTGTTCCGTGGCTGGCCTACGCCTTCCTGGCCAGTGGCATGTCGTTGGTGGGCGCGTATGTCGGGTTGTCGAAGGTGCTGGTGGCGGTTTTTCCTGTGTTCCTGCTGGCGTGGTTGCGCTTCCTGATTGCGGCGATTGCGATGGCGCATTGGGTGCGGCGAGTGCCTGGAGAAGCCGCACTCACAGGCCACGACAAGCGCTTGCTGTTCTGGGAAAGCTTTCTCGGCAACTTCGGTTTTTCGATCTGCATGCTCTACGGCGTGGCCCTCACCTCGGCGGTGGCGGCCAGCGTGGTGATGGCCGCCATTCCGGCGGCGGTGGCGATGCTGTCGCGGCTCTTTCTCGGCGAGCGCATCACGCCGCGGGTGGCGATGGGCATCGCCTGCGCGGTGGCGGGGATCATGCTGCTGGCCCTGGCCAAGGCACCCGAACCCCCCACCGCGCCCGGCGCGCTGGCGTCTGGCGGCAACGAGAGCTCGCTCTGGCTGGGCTACCTGCTGCTGGTGGGGGCCGTGTTCTGCGAAGCCAGCTACGTGGTCATCGGCAAACGACTCACCGCCAGCTTGTCACCGCGGCGCATCAGTGCCTTGATCAACCTGTGGGGGCTGGCGCTGGTCACACCGTTCGGCCTGTGGCAGGCGCATGACTTTGCCTTTGGCGCTGTGGGCGGCTCGGTGTGGGTGCTGCTGGTGTTCTATGCGCTGGCGGCCAGCATGGTGACCGTGTGGCTGTGGATGAAGGGGCTGCGGCACGTACCCGCGCCGCGCGCGGGCGTGTTCTCGGTGATGCTGCCGATCAGCGCGGCGGCGGTCGGCGTATGGGTGCTCGGCGAGCCGTTCGGGATCGGGCATCTGTTGGCCCTGGCCTTGGCCCTGGCCGGTCTGGTGCTTGCCACCTGGCCACAGCGCAGCGCTTGATGCGGCGCCGCCCATGAAAAAGCGGCCACGTCCCGCAAGGGGCGTGGCCGCGATCAGGTAGGTCTCAAGCGGGCTTGGGAGCCTGCCCGTGGTGGCTTAGAAGTTGTACTTGCCCACCAGGTAGAACGTGCGGCCCTTGCCGTCGGTGTAACGCGGGTCGTAGCCCAGTTGGTTGCCGGCCACGGTCTTGAGCGAGAGCGGCGGCTCTTTGTCGAACAGGTTCTTGATACCGAACGTCAGCTCGAAGGTCTTGTCGAAGTCGTATTTGCCCTGGTAGTCGAAGGTGCTGTAGCTGCCGATATCGAGGCCCGGGAAATCCACAAAAGCACCGGGTGAACCATCCGGATTGCGCAGGCGTACGGTGCCATCGTCGGCGACGTACGTTTGATCGTGATAGCCCGACCGGTAGTTCCATGTCAGCGCATTGCTGAACGCGCCGGTGGCCAGAGTGCTGGTCAAGTGCGTGATGTACTTGAATGCCACCTGATCGTCGCTGCCCAATTTACCCAGGCTCGATTCGCGCCCATTGCCAAACCCGAGATCGAAATAGGATTCGATCAGGTGCGTGCCGTTGAACCGGGTCGTCAGGCTGCCAAAGTCAAACTTGTTGCGCATCACGACATCCCAATCGATGCCCATGGTCTTCTGGACCGACGCATTGATGGGCACCTGACTGAATGTGAGCACAGGGCGTCCGGTACCACCTTCGGTGGTGACCGAGAAGAGGCCGCGATAGGTTTCGAAGTTGTCGAACGCGGTATCTTCGGGAACCACGGTGATGGCATCCTTGATCTTCACGCTCCACAAATCGACCCCGGCCGAGAACATGCCGTTGGGCTCAACCCGGAAACCAACCGTCCACTGATCCGAGTTTTCAGGCTTCAGGCCTGCATCCCCGACAAATGGGTTGCCGCCGGTTTGCAGCTTGTATTGATAGGGCTGCGTGCGGCAGCCGCCAAACAAGGGATCTCCCGCCTCCACCGGACATGCGCGCTGCACCGAGATCACACCAAATTCCTTGAGCGGATCAGCGATGTTCTTCAACGTCGGGGCACGGAAACCAGTACCCACCGCGCCACGCAAGAGCACTTCCGGCGTGGGTTGATAGCGCAAGCCCAACTTGTAGGTGGCCTTGCTGTACTTGTTACCCTGCTGCTCTGCGGGTGCCGGATTGCCCAGTGCATCGAAGTTGCGCGAATTCTGGGCTGCGTCGTAGCTGTCGAAGCGCACAGCCGGGTTGATTTCCAGGCCCTTCACCAGGGGAAGCTGCATCTCGAGGTAGGCCGCCTTCACCTTGCGGGAGGTGTCGAATGGAATTGACCCCTGACTCGCTCCAGCCGGGAAATCAGTGCACTGGGCATACTCTTCGGAAGCCGGGTCCAGCGCATCGCACAACGGGCCCGGGCCGATCGCGAGCCACGACGGATTTTCGGCAAAGTTCTGCTTGGAAAAGTCTGCCCCAAAGCCCAGGTACGAGGTACCGCCGGGTGCTTCGAACACCGGCATGGAACCATGCAACGACAGGATGTCGAGTTTCGACGTGGTTTCACTGGCAACGTATCCGGTGAGAACGGCTGGTTGCAATGCGGCAACCGAGGCTTCCGAGCCCTGTTGCCACGGGTCAAACGCGCCGGACGCGATGAGTGCATCGAGCGCACGACGGCTCGTGTAGCCACCGGTGTAGGTGTCGGATTGTTTGTTCGACGAATGGGTATAGGTGGCATCCATATCCACGCTGCCCAGGGTGCCCTCGATGCCCAACACATAGTGCTGCGCCTTGGTTCGGAAATCGTCGCCCCGCAAACCGGCGTCCCTCAGACGCATGGCATATGACGCATAGAGCACGTCGGCCGGATCGACACCCAGTGCACCGAGATTCGGTACCACATAGTTGTTCCACAACGTTCCGCCAATCTCCATGTTCAACGGCTGCGCCGGCGGCGCAAAGCGGCCCGTGAGCGTGGTGTCCGAAACCATGGCTTCGCCGAACAACTTGAACTTGTCACCCAGCTTCACTTGACCGGTGAGGTAGAGATTCTTGCTTTCGGATTCAGGCTGTGCTTCGACGGTGGAAGCGTAGTCAAAGCGGCAGGTCACACCCTGCACCCGGGCGCCGGGATCAGTTCCGCAGGTGCCGTCGTTCAGCGCGGTAGGTGAATAAAACGCCAGCAGTGCCTCATCGTTCTCAAGGAAGATATTGGGAGGGTTGGCATTGGCAGACAACTGCCAGAAGTAGTAATCCGTACCCTTGTTGCTGAAGGGAATCACACCGCTCTTGGAAAACTCGCGCTGTGCCGCAGTGATCTTGGCAGCCTTGGCTGCACTGAATGCAGCGTAGATGTTGAAGCCGTCGGCGCTGAGATCACCAAATCCCTTGCCGATGCTCAGAGAATATTCCCTGCCACCAGGGTGCTGTGGAATATCCGCACGCAATTCGATGGAACCCGCTGTGGTGTCCTGCACGGTGATGAAATTCACCACGCCGGCTACAGCATCCGCGCCATACAACGCTGAGGCCCCGTCAAGCAGCACCTCAACCCGGTTCACCGCCGATAGCGGCAGCTGTTCGAGGTTGACGACGGAGCCGGAGTCTGTGGCGGCAACACGGCGGCCGTTCAACAGGACGAGGGTATAGATCTCGCCGATGTTGTGGATCGACGCCGTGGTGACACCGCCGCCGCTGCCATTTACCGAATTCGACGCCGAGGTAAAGCCCTGCATCGCCGGCAGGGCCTGGATCAGTTCTCGCGCTGTGGTGGCGCCGGATTTGGCGATGTCTTCCTTGGTGAGGGTGAGCACAGGCAGTGCGCCCTCGGAGGCGATCCGCTTGATCGCCGAACCAGTGATCTCGATGCGTTGTGCCTCTTGCGCCTGGACATGGGTTGAACCCAGTACCAAACCATTAACCACGATGACCGCAGCCGCCGCAATCTTCGTTCTCTTCATCATGCAAACCTCCAACAGTTGGAACTCAGTTCAAAACTCGACTACCCGCGAGCCAGCGACTGCCGTAGCCGCCACCACCTGCGCCGCAGATATCGCCAGATTGTGCGCAAACTCACCCTTGAGTCTCTAGGGTAAAAGCCGCTGACACATTCGCGCAACAGTTCGCATGCACGAACTGAACCACACCCCCGCAGAAACAAAAACGCCCAACCCCTCGTGAGAGGAGTCGGGCGATCCTGGCGCGAAACCGCGCGAGGTTTACAGGCTGAAGCGGATGCCTACGTTGTAGCGGCGGCCAATGGCGTCGTACGTGCCGGCGTCGGTTTCAGCGCCGGTGTCGTTACCCGGCAGACCGCTGATGATGGGCGGCGCCTTGACGTCGAACGCGTTGTCGATGCCCAGGAACAACTCGGTCGTCTTGGTCGGTGCGTAGGTGAACTGGAAGTCGTTGTAGATCTTCGCCTTCACACCCACCGAACCAGGGGCCAGGCCATAACCCGCCAGGAACTGGTCATCCAGAGCGGCCGGACCAATGTAGGTCGTGAATGCCGTGACACCGAAGTTGCCCCACTTGTAGCCCAGCGTGAGGAAACCCTTGTCCTTCGAAGCGCCCACTTCACCGGCGCTGCTGTCGGGGTCTGCGCCCGGCAACGGGATCGCGTAGAGCTTGAGCAGGTGGGTCCAGCTCAGCTCGGCACGCAACTGGCCAGGGCCGACCTTGTTGACGTAGCCCAGCGTCACGTCGACACCCTTGGTGCCGACACCGCCGCTGTTGGTGACGCCCGAATCAATCAAGTCCAGCGAGCCGGCGCTGTTCTGACCGGTAGCCCGTGGGCGACGCGTGATGAACTGGCACAGGCTGGCGTCGCCGGTGTAGCACTGGTCCAGGATGAACTGGCGCGGCGTCGACACGATGGCGTCTTCGATCTTGATGTCGAAGTAATCCAGCGTGGCCGAGAAGTTGCCGAAGTCAGTCACCGGCGAGAAGGTGAGCCCCAACGACCACGAGGTGCCTTTTTCGTCGTTGAGCAACGGGTTGCCGCGATTGAAGCCGCTGACGCCTTGCAGATCAGGCTGGTTCAGCGTGAACGCGCCGTTGGCCACGATGTTGGCACGTACGCCCGGGTCAGCCCGGCAGGCCTCGGAGGCGGGTGTCGTCGACGTGAGCGTCACCCCAAGGCACGGATCCACCAGACCGGTGGGGAAATCCTGGCTGGGCGGCGAGAACAGTTCGTTGATGTTCGGCGCGCGTGTCGAAACGGCATGTGTGCCGCGCACCTTGAACGACGAAACCGGCTCCCACTCGACGCCGGCATTCCAGCTGGTGGTGCTGCCGACGGTGGAGTACTTGCCGCCACGCATCGCGGCGGTGAAATCGAAGCGCTTGGCAAAAGGCTGATCCTTCAGCAGCGGTACCTTGACTTCGGCGTACAGCTCCTTGACGTCGAACCCACCTTCGGTGCGCGGGATCGCGTTGCCGGCATTCAGGCCCGCCTGGGTGAGCGCATCGAACTCGCTGCGCGAAAACTCCTTGCGATACTCGCCGCCAACCGCCAGGCCGAGCGGGCCCGCAGGCAATTGGGCGAGTTCACCCGTGATCGACGCACCGACCAGCTTCTGCGAAGTGAAGGTCGACAGCAGCTGCGGGGCCGACACGTACTTCAATGCTTCCGGGCTGATGGTGTTCAGGCCGAAGATATTGATGGGCACGCAGCCTTGAATCTGTGCGTTCAGGTCGCGGCAAACCGCTTGGCCAGACACCGGATCGGTGATCGCCTCGAGCGCGTTGCGGAAGTTGAGAACATTGACCTGGCCACCCGAAACCTGTGATTCCTTGGTGGAGCCATAGGCGGCAAACGCCTCGTAGTCCCAGCCACCGAAGACCAGGCCCTTCACGCCGGTCACGATACGGAATGTGTCGCGGTCCGCGGTAGAGCCGCGATTGCCGACTTCTGAAATCCGGCGCGTGAAGAAGTAATCGCGCAAGCCGTCGCCGTCGGTATCCGTGGCGGTGTTGTAGATCGAGTCAGGGACCAGCGGGTTGCGTACCAGCACGCCGTTGACCAGAAATTCAGCAGGCACCTGACCACCCGTGGCCGGGAAGATGTCTTCGGAAGAGAGCGGGAACGGCTCGAGCTCGGTCTTGGTCTTGGTGCCGGCGTAGGTGCCCTCGAAGAACGCGCGATGGTTCTCGGTGAACTCGTATTCGCCCTTGCCGGCGAACAGGAAACGATCGGTCGGGATCGCAATCGTGCGATACGCGGAGCGGTTGAAACCGGTCGCGTCGACACCATCACCCGCCGGGCCGTTGGTAGACCACGGAATCACGTTGCCGGCCGCATCGAAGGTGATGCCACCAGCCGGTTCGTTGGTGGTACGGAAACGCCCTTGTGGTGCAAAGCTCGAATAGAACGGGCGCACCGCCGTGAACATGTCTTCCGGCAGGCCGGTGAAGAAGGCGCCCAGCGAAGCCTGGTCGACGTCTGACGCCGAGCGATCCCGCGAGAACACGGAACCCTGCTTGGACAAGCCGATGTGGCCCATCACATTGCCGCGGCCGTTGGCGCTGGTCGCGCCGAAGGTCATGTTGACCTCTTGCTTGCGGTCGTCGCTCTTTGCGCTTTCGCCGTACTTCGCGTCGAAGGCGAGGCCCTCGAAATCCTTCTTCAGGATGATGTTGACCACACCGGCGACGGCGTCAGAGCCGTAGGCCGATGAGGAGCCACCGGTGAGGATTTCGACCTTCTCGATGAACTGGGTGGGGATTGAATTCAGATCGACCGCGGAATCACCCGGAACACCCGCCACAAACCGGCGGCCGTTGACGAGCACCAGCGTGCGCGCCGTGCCGAGGTTGCGCAGATCAACCACCGCGACGCCCGCACTCGACGTCGAGAAGTTGGAGTTGGTGCGGCTGATGCTCGGCGAGCCGAACGTGGGGTTCTTGAGCAGCAGTTCCTGAATGTTGGTGGCGCCGGAAGCAGCAATGTCTTCCGAGGTGAGCACCTGCAGCGGCGAAGCCGAATCGGCGTTCAGCGAGCGGATGCGCGAACCAGTCACTTCAATGCGCTGCGGCTCGGCGGCCGGCGCGGCCTGGGTTTGAGCCAGCGCGGAGACGCCGCTCAGGGCGAGGCTGCCGCCAAACGCGAACAGCAAAGCCTTGGAGACCTTGGTCTTCTGGAACATGAACACTCCTGATGAGAAAAGGTGAATCAACCTCGGTGCCATGCTCTAGCAATTGCAATGCCGACTTGCGAAGGTAAAGCCACTAACACACGGCCCGAAAATTTTCGTAACGGGATTCTCTGCTACGAGGGCAGGATTCTCCACAATGGAAAACCGCTATTTGTGCCTTTCCGGCAACATCATCGGCTCGTATTTACAACGGCCGGGCGCACAAATGCACGCTCATAAAGCAGGCTCCGTGCTCCGCACTACGCTGTTCGCCTTTCGGGCGGCCGGGCAGGCTCACTCGGCCACGGCCGCAAGGCGCGGTACCGAATCGATCAGCCGGCGGGTGTAGGCATCCTGTGGTCGGGTGAGCACCTCTTCGGTGGTGCCCTGTTCGACGATGCGGCCGGCCTGCATCACCGCCACGGTGTCGGCCACATACTCGACCACGCCGATGTTGTGCGTGATGAACAGGTACGACACGCCCAGTTCGGCCTGCAGGTCTTTCAGCAGATTCAGGATCTGCGCCTGCACCGATACATCGAGCGCCGAGGTGGGTTCGTCGCAAACGATCAGCTTGGGCCGCACGGCGAGCGCCCTCGCGATGGCGATGCGCTGGCGCTGGCCGCCCGAAAACTCGTGCGGATACCGATCCAGCGCGTCGCGGCGCAGGCCAACCTGGTCGGTCAGTTTCTGCAGGCGATCGCGCCGGGCGGGGGCATCCATGTCGGGCTGCAACGCCAGGAGGCCCTCCTCCAGCACGTCGAACACCCGCATGCGCGGATTCAACGAGGCGAAGGGATCCTGGAAGATGATCTGGATATCGCGGCGGGCCGCCCGCAGGGCTTCGCCGTTCATCGCAAACAGATTGGTGCCGGAGAGCATGGCCTGGCCGTCGATCGTGGCCACCTGGTTCAGCAATTGCACGATGGCTTTGCCGGTGGTTGTCTTGCCGCAGCCCGATTCGCCCACCAGGGCCAGCGTGCGCCCACTCGGTACGTTGAACGACACGCCATCCACCGCATTGAAGTAGCCGTGCGTGCGCTGCAGCAAGCCTTTGCGAATGGGAAAGCGCACGCGCAGGTCTTTTACCTCCAGCAGCGCTGAGTCATCGGCCGCCGTGGCGGCATGGCGCGTGGCCTTGACCGCTGCCGCGCTGGGCATTGTGACGATGCTCACGCCTTCGCCGGGCGTGCGGCCCGGCGCGTACTTCACGCAGCGCACCGCGCGGGTACCCGCCTGCGGCCACAGCGCCGGCACGGTCGTCTTGCAGATGGCTTCGGCCACATCGCATCGCGGCTCGAAGCGGCAACCGACAAAGTGCGTGGTCAGGGGTGGCACCGTGCCGGCAATCGCCGCCAGCGGGTGGCCTCGACGCTGGGCATCGGGCAGCGCCTGCAGCAGTGCCCGCGCATAAGGATGCTTGGGTTGCGAGAAAAATTCGTCGGCCGTGGCGACTTCGATGATCTGGCCCGCATACATCAGGGCCACACGGTGCGCCATGCCCGAGACGACCGCCAGATCGTGGGTGATCAGCAGCAAGCCCAGGCCTTGTTCGGCCTGCAGTTGCTTGAGCAGATCGAGCACCTGCGCCTGGATGGTGACATCGAGCGCGGTGGTGGGTTCGTCGGCCACGAGGTAGCTGGGTTCGGCGGCCAGCGTCATGGCGATCATCACGCGCTGTTTCTGGCCACCGCTCATGCGGAAGGGGTAGTCGTCGACACGCCGCTCCGGCTCGGGAATGCCCACCTTGCGCAACCACTCGATGGCCTTCGCCCGGGCCGCGGCGCCCCGCAGCGCGGTGTGCGCCTCGATCGCTTCGACGATCTGGTCGCCTACCTTCATGACCGGGTTGAGGCTGGTGGAAGGCTCCTGGAAGATCATGCCGATGCGCCCGCCACGCACCGCGCGCATGGCGGATTCGGGCAGCGCCAGCACGTCTTCGTTGTCGATGCGGATGTCGCCCTCGACGATGTGGCCGTTTTCGGGCAGCAACCGCATCAGGGCCAGCGCCGTCATGCTCTTGCCGCAGCCCGATTCACCCACCAGCGCGAAGGTCTCGCCGCGCTGCAGAGTCAGGCGCATGCCGTCGATGGCGCGTACCAGGCCCGATTCAGCGTCGAGCTCGACCTTGATGTCCTTGATTTCAAGCATGTCTGTCAGCGTCCTCAGGCGGGCTTTTTCTGGGTCGTGGCGATGCGCGCACGGAAGGTGCGTGCGCGCGGATCGAAGGCATCTCGCACACCATCGGCAAACAGGTTGGCCGCCAGCACCAGCGACACCATGAACACAAACGCCGCCGCAAAGGGCCACCACACTACCGGATCACGCCCCATCTCGTTGCGGGCGTAATTGATCATGCCGCCGAAGCTGTTCATCGACGGATCGACACCCACGCCCACCAGCGCCAGCACCGCCTCATACAGGATCAGCCCGGAAAATTCGAGCACGGTGACGATCAGCATCAGGTGGGCCACGTTCGGGAACACGTGGCGCACCATGATGCGCATGTGGCTGACACCGAACGCGCTCGCCGCCTGCACGTAATCGAGTTCGCGCAGCTTGAGCGTCTCGCCGCGCAGCAGGCGGCACAGGCCGGCCCAGCCGGTAAGCCCCAGCACCGCGCACAGCAGGAAGAGCTTCAGATCCGCGCGCTCCACGCCGGTCTCGAACAGCTCCGGGTGCTTGTCGAGAAACACCTGCACCATCAGCACACAGGCCGCGATCAGCAGGATGTTCGGGATCGACGACAACACCGTGTACAGGTACTGGATCAGCTCATCCACCCAGCCCTTGTAGTAGCCGGCCATGATGCCCAGCACCACAGCCAGGGGCAGCGTGGCCAGAGTGGACAGGGTGCCGATCACGAAGGCCGTGCGAATGCTCTTGAGGGTTTGATAGAGCACGTCGTTGCCGGTGACATCGGTGCCGAACACGTGGTAGTGGCCCATCAGATTGACCGCGGCGCCAATCGGCAAGCCGATCACGATCAGCGTCAAGCAGGCCACCCGCCACGGGATGCGCGTGTCGCCGCGCCACACTTGGCCAGCCATCACCGAGAACGACAATTTGGCATGGCGAGCCAGCCACACCACCAGCGCCGCGCTGAGCGCGATGGCCAGCGCAGCCCCCAGCAGCGCACCGACGATGGCGCGCATGGCCACATCACCAGCCCACTGGGTATCGGGATCGGTCAGATGCGCGCCGCCGAATTTGAGTGGTGGCGCCACACGGCGCACCTCGCCCTTGATCTCCATCGATTCCTTCGTGAAGCTCACGGTCGACAAGGGTGTGGAGTAGGTGGATTCACGCGACTCGACCACCGTCTTCATCAGCGCATCCAGCACGGATTTCACCCGCGTGTCGTAGGCCACGCTGCCGGCGGGCGCACCAGCCGCCGCCGCGAGCACCGGCCGAAAGTGCAGGCTGTCGGCCAGCGTCACCAGCAAACACACGCCCAGCACCACCGACGAGGCCAGCGCCGGCGCGCTGCGAAACACCTTGCTCCAGTTGGCGGCCAGATTGGGCTTGCGCACCACCATCCAGGCATAGGCCATCAGCGCGACGACCAGCAGCCAGATGGACACGTCGGTCCACAACAGAACGAACTTCGGCATGAGGGCTCCAGGAATACTTGTTGTCACGCCAGGCGGACGCGCGGGTCGACCCAGGTGTACGCCACATCGATGAGGATGTAGGTGGCGATGTAGAGCAAGGAGCCGACAAACACCATCGTGCGCACGATCGCAAAATCCTGTTTGCCGATAGCCTCGATCACATAGGCGCCCAGGCCAGGAATGCCGAAGAAGCTTTCGAACACCAGGCTGCCCATGAACACATAGGGCAGATAACCGCCCGCGCTGGTGATGATGGGGATCAGCGCGTTGCGCAGCACGTGACGGAACATCACCACCGTCTCGGACAAACCTTTTGCGCGCGCGGTGCGCACGTAGTCCTTGCCGATTTCCTCGAGGAACATCGCGCGATACAGCCGGGCCTCGGCACCCAGCCGAGCCACCACCGACAAGCACACCGGCAACACCAGGAATCGCAGCAGATCCCAGCCGCCGACATAGCCGGAAATCGGCACCAGCCGCAGCACGCGCGAGAAAAAGAACTGCCCCACGATGATGTAGAACAGGCTGGAGATCGACAGCATCAACACACACGCCACCACACCCACGAGGTCCAGCTTGGTGTGTCTGAACATCACCAGCAGCAGCGCAAAGGCGGTACTCGATATCACCTGCAACACGAAGATCGGCAGCGCCAGCTGGATGCTCACCCACATGCGCGCAGCCACTTCATCGCCGATATCGCCGGCGCTCTCGCCGTCCGCACGGCCAAACTTCATCTGGAACAGCGAGACCGAGCGATCCCAGAAGATGGTGTCGGTGAATTGCTCGGTGCCTTGTTTGGCATCGTTTCGATACAGCGGCTTGTCGTAGCCGCGCTCGGATTTCCACTTGTCGATCAGATCCTGGGTGACGCGCTTGCCACCGATGTTCAGCCGGGCCATGTCGTCCGGCGTATTGACCGTGAAGAACAGGAAGAACGTCAGCAGGTTCACACCCAGCAGAATCAACACCCCGTAGAGGATGCGGCGAAAGATATACGCGATCATCGTTTGGCTCGTCTTGCGATGGGAGTGTCAGACCAGGATTTCACCGCGGGCATTCATGCGCTCGCGTCGACGCAGACTGGTGCGGGCCACCATCACGCCGGCCGCCGCCAGGGCCAGGATCAGCAGCAGCGGCCACCACACCGGCCGATTCCATTCGGCGAGTTTGGCCACACGTTGGGCACTGTCGAGCTTGAGGTAGCGCCCATGGTCGCGGATCAGGATCGCCGGCTTGGAGTTCTGCACCCAGCTCTGAGCCGCGGTGGAGGCAAACGGATAGAAGCCAAAGCTCCATGGCGCATCGTGCTGGAGGATCTTGACCATCTTGTCGATCACCTCCTGCTTGGCGGGGCCGTCGTCGAGTGTCTTCAGCAGCGCAAACAGCTTGTCGAACTCCGGGTTCTGGTAGTTCGCGGTGTTTTCCCCATCCGAGACGCTCTTCGCATTGGGGCCATAGAACAAGAAGAGGAAGTTTTCGGCGTCGGGGTAGTCGGCATTCCAGCCCGACCAGAACACCTGATGCTTGCCTTTGCGCACCTTGTCCTGGAACTGGTTGTTGTCCGTCGCGCGCACTTCGAGTTGGATACCCAGCTTGGCGAACTGCTTGACGACCCAGTCGATCTCGGGTTTGCGCTCAGGCGTGGGTGGCGCGTAGAAGTCGTAGTTGACCACCAGCGGCCGGCCGCTCTTGGCGTCGCGGCCTTCCGGATAGCCGGCTTCGACCATCAGCTTCCTGGCCTCGTCGAGTGAGCGGCGCACGTACTTGCCGTTTTCGAAACGGTGCGTCACCGGGTTCACACCTTCCGCCGTGCCTTCGCGTGAACCGGGAATGCCCTCAGGCAGCGGGCTCATGGCCGTCTGGCCGGCCTTCTTGGGGAAGACCTTGGAATACTCGTCCCAATCGATGGCCATCGAGATGGCCTGGCGCAGCTTGCGATTGCGCTCGGTCATCTCCGGCGTATCGCCCTGGCCCAGGATCGGGTCGAGCATGTTGAAGCCGATGATGTAGCTGTTGACGTCGCTGTACAGCGGGAAGTTGAAGCCTTTGCGCAGGTAATCGGCGCGCACCTCTTCGGAGTCGTTCATCTCCACCAGATACGTCTTGCCCATGTCGGTGCGCTCGAACACCTCCAGGTCGTAAAAGCCATCGCGGAACTTGTTCTTCTGCGGTGTGGCTTCGCGTTCCACCGTGGCCACGATGCCGTCGATGAAAGGGGTCTTCTTGCCGCAATCGTCGAGAAGCCCTTTTTCCTTGTCGCCGGGAGCGCCTTCGCAGGGGTACGGCACGCCGCGGTAATTGGGATTGCGCTTCATCACGATGCGCCGGTCCTTCTTGTACTCGGTCATCATGAACGGGCCGGTGCCCACCGGCCAGGTGTCGAGCGTCAAGCCGCGTTCGGCCATGCCGGGCTGGGCGTAAAACGCATCGGCCTCCCACGGGATCGGCGCGGTGAAGGTCATCTGCATCCAGTACTTCCATTGCGGGTACTTGCCATGCAGGCGGATGCGCAGGAGGTGCTTTTCAGGTGCGGTGGCGCCCGCCATCGGCCAGTTGCGGAAATCGAGGAAGGGTTTGTCGAGGCTGGCGGGATCGAGGCCGGCACGCAGCTTGGCGTCTTCTTTCTTGATCAGATCGCCGTAGTCCTTCAGGCCGATCACGTATTCGGAGAAGACACCGAAGATCGGCGTGGTGATGCGGGTGGTGGCATGGCGCTTGAGGGCGTAGACGAAATCTTCAGCCACCAGCTCGCGGGTGCCGCTTTGTTCAAAATCCAGCGGCGAGCGGCGTTCACCCAGCTCGCCGGCTTTCATCTGGTGGTACAGGTATTTGCCCTGGGCATCCTTGGCGAAGGCGGGATGCGGCTGGAAAAGGATACCCGGCGTGATGGGCACGTTGTAAACGCTCTCGGCCACCTGGTCGCCGGGCGCATCTTCGGGCAGCGGATCGCCGTTTTTGTCGAGGTAGGTGGGCATCACCACCTTGGCCGCCGATTTGGCCACCAGCTCGAAGGGGCGCTTCAGGTAGTGGTAGGCGTAGGGCGGCTCGTAAACCTGATACGTCACCAGGGTGTCGTTCGCCCAGTACGAGGCGGTTGGATCCAGGTGGCGCGGCGTGTTTTCCATCATCGCCGAATAGACCAGGTTGGTCTTGGCCGAGCCGTCGGGCCAGGGGCTGTTGTTGCAGCCCGCCAGACCCGCCACCGCCAACACACCTGTGCACAGCCATGCGCGTCGCGCTGCGGCGCGCATTGGCGCCGAGATCACACCGACCATGCGGAATACCCCCAGGTACACCGGTCAACACGCGGATAGGCGTGACCGGCCGAAAAAAAGAAAAGCGCCTGCGTCAGAACCGGCTTGTAGCTGGCGTCCGTCGAGGCGGGTCCAGCAAATTCTATGCGGCACCGCAACAGGCCCGGACTAGGGTTTTCGCACCATTGACGGGCGAAACGACCAGGCTTCGATCCTCGCGACAGCGGTTTCACGACCCGCCTGCCCATCCCACCAGCACATTGCGCGCCTGCACCAGCACCGTCACACGCCGGCCGAAGGGCATCGTCACCTTGGTGGGCACATGGCCAAACGGCAGGCCGGTGAGGATGGGCACGGCGATCACCGAGCGCAGGTGGGCCACCATGGCCTTGAGGTCGTAGCCACGATCCATCGGCGATGGGCGCCAGTCGCTGAAGGCGCCGAGCAGCACCGCCTTCTGGCTTTGCAGCACACCGGCCTGATGCAACTGCAGCAGCGTGCGCTCGATGCGGTAGGGATGCTCGTTCACATCCTCCAGCAGCAGCACGCCGCCCTTGATCCTGGGCCAATGCGGCGTGCCCAGCAGCGAGGCGAGCACGGTGAGGTTGCCGCCCCACAGCACACCCTTGGCCTCCAGGCCGTCGAACCCGCTCTCGGTGCGAAAGCCGATCGCCTCCAGCTCGCCGCCCATCGCCTCCTGAAAACATGCGGGCGTGATCTCGTCCAGCGTTTCGCACCCAAAATCATCGGCCGCCAGGGGCCCGCACCAGGTGACCGCCCTGGCATGCGCCAGCAGGCCCATCTGCAGCGCGGTCATGTCGCTGTAGCCCACCCAGCGGGTGCCGTTTTCGACGCTGCGGGCGAGCAGTTGCCAGTCGATTCGATCGAGCAGGCGGGTGAGGCCATAACCGCCGCGGGAGGCCATCGCGATCGACGGCGCCTGGCTGGCCACCCGGTGCAGCGCCGCCAGACGGGTGTCGTCGTCGCCGCCAAAGCGCTGATGCCTGGCGAGCGCGGATTCGTCGATCGTCACGTCGAAACCCATCGCCTTGAGCCGGCGCCGGGCCAGGCGCAGCGGCGCGGCGGTCTTCAGCACCCCGGCCGGCGTGAACACGGTGAGCGACACCGGTGCCGCATGCGGCAGATGCAGGTCGCCGTGATCGTGATGATGATCGTGGTCGTGGTCGTGGTCGTTCATGAGTCGCCTGACGGCGGTGCGACGTGCATCTCGATCGCCTCGCCGGTGGGTATGGATGGCGTGTGCGTCGGTTCGGAGCGTGCTCTGCGCTGAGTGCGTTTCTGCGCAAAAAACTCGCGCAACAGATCGCCGCAGGCGGCTTCGAGCACGCCGCCGGTTACCCGTGTGTGGTGGTTCAGCCGCGTATCGCCGAACACATCGATCACCGATCCTGCCGCGCCGGTCTTGGGATCGGTGGCGCCAAAAACCACCCGCTTGAAGCGCGCATGCAGCAAGGCCATCGCGCACATCGCACAAGGCTCCAGCGTCACGAAGATCTCGCATTCGGGCAGGCGGTAGTTGCGTTCGAGCGAGGCGGCATGCCTGAGCGCGACGATCTCGGCATGCGCCGTGGGATCGTGTGTGGTGATCGGCCGGTTGTAGCCGGTGGCGATCAACTGGCCCTGGCGCATGATCACCGCGCCCACCGGCACCTCGCCGACGAGCAGCGCGTTGTGCGCCTGATCGAGTGCGAGGCGCATCGCCGTGTCGTCCATGGGGCTCCCGTCGGTTGGCCCCCGGCGCCCGGAAGCCAGCATCGCTGCTGGGAGCGCATTATTCCCTCTCCTGTGGCAACATCCCCGGCCGAGCCCCGCGCAGTGATTTCGCCGCCGCGCGCACCCTCACCTTCTGCCCCATCACCACCCACAAGAAGAAGCACTCCGATGGAATATCGACTGCTCGGCCGCTCCGGCCTCAAGGTTTCAGCACTCACCCTGGGCACCATGACGATGGGCGGCGGCGGCAAGTTCGCCGCGGTCGGCAGCGTCGGGCTCGATGAGGCGCGCCGCCAGATCGATCTATGCATCGATGCCGGCGTCAACCTGATCGACACCGCCAACATCTACTCGGCCGGCGTCTGCGAAGAGATCGTCGGCGAAGCGCTCGGCGGCAAGCGCAAGGGCGGCGTGCTGCTGGCCACCAAGCTGCGCTTTCCGATGGGCAGCGGCCCCAACGACGGCGGCCTCTCGCGCTGGCACATCATCAACGAGTGCGAAGCCAGCCTGAGGCGCCTGCGCACCGATGTGATCGATCTCTACCAGGTGCACCAGTGGGATGGCCAAACCCCGCTCGAAGAGACGATGCAGGCGCTGGACATGCTGGTGCGCCAGGGCAAGGTGCGCTACATCGGCTGCTCCAACTACTCGGCCTGGCACCTGATGAAGGCGCTGGGCATCGCCGATCGCGCACATTCGCAGCGCTTCATCAGCCAGCAGATCCACTACACGCTGGAGGCGCGCGAAGTGGAATACGAGCTGGTGCCGGCGTCGCTCGACCAGGGCCTGGGCATCCTGGTGTGGAGCCCGTTGGCCGGCGGCCTGCTCTCGGGCAAACATCGCCGCAACGCCACACCCGAAGGCACACGCCAGCTGGCCGGCTGGACGGAGCCGCCGATTCGCGACGAAGCCCGCCTGTGGCGCATCGTCGACGAACTGGTGGCGATCGCCGAGCCGCGCGGCATCAGCGCCGCCCGGGTGGCGATTGCCTGGCTGCTCGGCCGCCCGGCCGTTTCCTCGGTGATCCTGGGCGCGCGCACCGAAGCGCAACTCAAAGACACGCTCGCCGCCGCCGATCTCAAGCTCACCGCCGAAGAACGCGCACGCCTCGACACAGTCAGCCTGCCGCCCCTGCTCTACCCGTACTGGCACCAGAAACTCACCGCCAGCGACCGCCTCGGCGACGCCGATCTCTCCCTGCTTGGCTCATATCCTGCATGAGCTGAATCCCGGCGTCACCGACGCCGGTCCTGAGAGTGCCCCCTTCGTTTCTCCAACAGGAGCGCAACCTTGGCCAAGATTCCTGCCGGCGTGGGCCCGCGATTTCCGCAAGTGGTGGTGCTCTTTGGCGCCACCGGTGATCTGGCGCGGCGCAAGCTGCTGCCTGGGCTGTTTCACCTGGCCAGCGTGGGCTTCATCCCCGGTTGCCGGATCATCGGCGTGTCCCTCGACGACCTCGACGTCGACAGCTTCCGCACCCTGGCGCGCGGCGCGCTCGACGAGTTCTCCACCCGCAAGGCCAGCGACGCCGACTGGGCCGCCTTCGCCGACATCCTCGACTACGTGCCGCTGGCCGCCGGGGCCGGCGCGCTGCGCGCGGCGGTCGACAAGGCGGAGCACAGCCTGGGCCGCGAATGCCGCCGGCTGCACTACCTGAGCGTGCCGCCGAGCGCGGCCTTGCCGGCGGTGCGCCTGCTCGGCGAGGCCGGCCTGGTCGAACGCTCACGCATCATCATGGAAAAGCCGTTCGGCACCGATCTGGCCAGCGCGGTATCTCTCAACGCGCACCTGCACGAGGTGTTTGCCGAAGACCAGATCTTTCGCATCGATCACTTCCTGGGCAAGGAGCCGGCGCAGAACATCCTCGCCTTCCGCTTTGCCAACGGCCTGTTCGAGCCGATCTGGAACCGCAACTTCATCGACCACGTGCAGATCGACGTGCCCGAAACGCTCGGCCTGGGCAAGCGCGCCGGTTTTTATGAGCAGACCGGCGCCTTTCGCGACATGGTGGTCACGCACCTGTTCCAGATCCTCGCCTTCATGGCGATGGAGCCACCCACCGCGCTGGAGCCGGCACCGATCAGCGAGGAGAAGAACAAGGTCTTCCGCAGCATGTTGCCGATCCAGCCCAGCGATGTGGTGCGCGGGCAATACACCGGCTATCGCGCCGAAGAAGGCGTGAATCCGGAATCCGAAACCGAAACCTTCATCGCGCTGAAGTGCTCGATCGACAACTGGCGCTGGGCCGGCGTGCCGTTTTATCTGCGCACCGGCAAGCGCCTGGCCGAAGGGCAACGCATCATCTCGATCGCCTTTCGCGAGCCACCGAAGAGCATGTTTCCGGCCGGCTCGGGTGTGGGCGCGCAGGGGCCGGATCACCTCACCTTCGACCTGGCCGATGCCTCGAAGATGTCGCTGTCGTTCTACGGCAAGCGCCCCGGCCCCGGCATGCGGCTCGACAAGCTCAGCCTGCAGTTCGCGATGCACGATACCGGCATGGTCGGCGAAGTGCTCGAAGCCTACGAACGCCTGATCCTCGACGCGATGCGCGCCGATCGCACGCTGTTCACCACCGCCGAAGGTATCGAACGGCTGTGGGAAGTATCCTCACCGCTGATCGAGGCGCCGCCTCCGGTGCGCTTTTATTCACCCGGCTCCTGGGGCCCGAATGCAATCCACCAATTGGTGGCGCCACGCGCCTGGCGCCTGCCCTTCGAGCGCGCCTGGCGCGATCCCAACAAAGTGGGCAGCTGAAGCGCGTCAGACTTTCGGCGCGAGGTGAAAGCCGGGCGTGGACCGCATCACGGCCAGCTCGTCATCGGTCATGTCCACCGCCACGTCCGCGAACAGCGGCGTGCTGAGATAGCGCTCGCCGGTGTCGGGCAACATGCACAACACGGCCGAGCCCGCGGGGGCGGTTTGGCACACCTGCAAGGCAGCGGCAAAGGTGCCACCGGCGGTGATGCCGACGAAGATGCCTTCTTTTTGCGCGAGCTGGCGGCTCCAGTGCATCGCTTCGGCGTTGGTCACCGTCAAGACGCTGTGGATGACGCCGGAGGCCACCGCGTCTCCGGCGAGCTTGGGCACAAAATCAGGGCTCCAGCCTTGCATCGGGTGGGGCTTCCAGGAGGCATTGGGCTGTGCCGCGCTGCCATCGGCATTGCGCTCCTGGATGGCGCCGGCGGTGAGCATCGGCGCGTCAGAGGGCTCGCACACCACGATCTTGGTATCCGGGCGCTCCTTGGCGAGCACACGCGACACACCGCGCAGCGTGCCGCCCGTGCCGAAGCCGGTGACCCAGTAATCGAGCCGCTGACCCTCGAAATCTCGCACGATCTCGCGCGCCGTGGTGCGCGAGTGCATGTCGGCGTTGGCCTCGTTCTCGAACTGGCGGGTGAGGAACCAGCCATTGGCCTGCGCCAGTTCGGCGGCCTTTTTCACCATGCCCAGCCCGCGATCGGCGGCTGGCGTGAGCACCACCCGGGCGCCGAGAAAACGCATCAGCTTGCGCCGCTCGACGCTGAAGGTCTCGGCCATGGTCACCACCAGCGGGTAGCCCTTTTGCGCGCACACCATGGCCAGGCCGATGCCGGTGTTGCCGCTGGTGGCCTCGATCACCGTTTGACCGGGCTTGAGCGCGCCGCTGCGCTCGGCATCTTCGATCACGCCCAGGGCGAGACGGTCTTTCACCGACCCGAGCGGATTGAAGGATTCCACCTTCACATGGAGATCCACACCGGCTGGTGCCAGCTTGCCGATCTTCACCACCGGTGTGTTGCCGATGGTCTCGAGGATGTTTGCGTATCGGGTCATGTCGTCGTCCCCCGGGTGGTTGAGGCTGGCTCAATGCATTGGAACTGCGATTCTCTACCCGGCGGCAATCGGGCGCCGAGCAAGTCGAATTGAAGTTCGGCGGTGCGCGCACTATGCTTGTTCGGTACACGAGGCGCAGGAGACAAGGTGATGTGGGCGTCGCAGCGAATGGGCATTGCCCTTTGCATGCTGGTCGGCATGGTCGGCACGGCGCGTGGCGTGCAGCCGGTGGCGCTGCAGAACGCCACATCCACCTACACCCAGGGCGCCGAGCTCTGGGGCCCGGACAAGACCATCGATGGCATCGCCTCGGGCTCGTTCACTTCGTGGGCGATCAGTCGCCCCGATGGCAGCGGTGATACGGCCGCACTGGCCGAGGCCATCGTCTGGGAAACGGTGACCGACCTGTCGCCGATGCCCGGCGAGTTGGTGAAATTCACGCTCTGCCACCGCGATTTCATCCCCGCACCCGACCACAACATCGGCAGGTTCCGCCTGGCCTACACCACCGATGACCGCGGCGCCTTCGCCGACGGTGTGGGCATCGGCGGCGATGTCGATGCCAACTGGACGGTGATCCGGCCGCTGGCGGTGCAATCGAACGGCGGCGAGGGCATGTTCATCCTGAACGACCGTTCAATCCTGGTGCAGGGCGGCATCAACAGCCGGTCGATCTACACGCTGGTGGCGCACATCGGCGCGGCCGGCATCACCGGCTTCCGGCTCGATGTGCTCGAACACAAGACACTGGCGTTTCGCGGCCCCGGCCGACAAGCCACGAACGGCAATCTTCACCTGTCGGAGTTCAAGGTCGAGGTGGCCAGGCCGCACGAGTTGACGGCCGGCAGCTGCTGAGCAGCTCGCACCGGTTGGTCGCACACACGGCCGGGCTCAGCCGCTGCCGTGCTTCGCCTTCGCAGACAACCACGCCCGCACATCCGCCACGGCGTCGTCGTAGGTTTGCGCCCTGCCCGCCTGTTGTGCCGCATCGAAGGCGGCGGCGTGAGCGTGAGCACCACGGTGCTGCTCACCGTGGAGGAGGTGGCCGCGGCGGCCAAGCGGCTTCCAGCATACCGCCCGCCGGGCCAGTGAAGACGGCCTGAGCTTCCCGGCAAGCGAATGGATCACCCGCGGGCACGAACTCCGCCTTGACGCTGGCTTGGTAAGCTCGCAGTCATGCCCGTGGCTGCACCAGCGCTTCATTCAAAACGCCCTCGCTTGGGCGGTTTGATCGTGCTCGCGGCGGCCATCGCCCTCGGCGGCTGCACGGCCACGGCGCCGATCAACCCGCCGATCAGCCAGGTGAATCCCGACGCCGGCTACCGCGTGGTGCGCCTGCTCAAGCGCAACAGCGTGCCTCACAACGATCCCACCAGCCTCGTGCTGCTGGCGTTTTCAGGCGGCGGCATACGCGCTTCAGCGCTGTCGTATGGCGTGCTCGAAGAGCTGCGTCGTACCTCGATCACGGCTTACGGCCACACCCATCCGCTGATCGACGAGGTCGATCTGATGGCCGGTGTGTCGGGCGGCAGCTTCACCGCCTTGTCGTACGCGCTGTATGGCGACAAGCTGTTCGACGACTTCGTGCCGCGCTTCCTCAAGCGCGACGTGCAGGGCGAGCTGATCGCCCGCGCCCTGAATCCCGCCAACTGGGGCAAGCTCGGCACCGCCGGCTACGGCCGCTCCGAGCTGGCGGCGGATTACTACGACGAGATCCTGTTCAACGGCGCTACGTTTGCCGACCTGCTGCAGCGCGATACTCCCGTGGCGGTGGTCACGGGCACCGATCTGTCCACCGGCGCGCGCTTCGAGTTTTCGCAGGATCACTTCGATCTGCTGTGCTCCGATCACGGCAGCGTGCGGCTGGCGCGCGCGGCGGCCACGTCGTCGGCCGTGCC
>JANMAS010000257.1:0-4120 GCA_031359975.1 Burkholderiales bacterium | reverse complement strand
CCTGGGTGCGCGGCACCGTGGCCGGCCAGAAGGCCACTGGCGCTTTCATGAAGCTCAAATCGGTGGCCGGCACGCGGCTGGGGGAAGTGAAGTCACCCGTGGCCGGCGTGGTGGAGATGCACGAGATGTCGATGGAGGGCGACGTGATGAAGATGCGCTCGATCGGCGCGCTCGATCTGCCGCCCGGCAAGGTGGTGGAGTTCAAGCCCGGCTCGTTCCACGTCATGCTGATCGATCTGAAGGCGCCGCTGAAAGCCGGCGACAAGGTACCGATCTCGCTGGTGCTGCAAGACAAGGCGGGCGTGCGCCAGACGGTGGATCTGCGCGTGCCGGTGCGCGCCTTGACGGCTGACGCGATGATGGACCCGCACGACAACCACAAGCCTTGAGTGACATGAGCGCGCTTTACAGCTTGGTCGCGCTGACGATCTCCTACCTGATCGGCTCGTTGTCGTTTGCGGTGATCGTGAGCCGCGTGGTGGGCTTGTCGGATCCGCGCAGCTACGGTTCGGGCAATCCGGGC
Source organism: Burkholderiales bacterium (assembly GCA_031359975.1). Lineage (GTDB taxonomy): Bacteria > Pseudomonadota > Gammaproteobacteria > Burkholderiales > Burkholderiaceae_C > JANMAS01. Next base: position 3,597 of record JANMAS010000257.1, on the reverse strand, counting down.
GCCACCAATGTGCTGCGCTCCGGGCACCGGGGTGCTGCGATCGCCACGCTGATGCTTGACGCGCTCAAGGGCTACCTGCCGGTGTTTGCCGCGTTGTGGCTCGCGCCGCGATTTGGCTGGGGCGCGGGCACGGTGGCCTTTTGCGGCCTCGCCGCCTTTCTCGGCCACCTGTGGCCGGTGTTCTTCGGCTTCAAGGGCGGCAAGGGCGTGGCCACCGCGGCCGGTGTGCTGATGGCACTTAACCCGGAACTGGGCGCGCTCACCTTGCTCACCTGGTTGATCGTGGCGGCGTTTTTCCGCTATTCGTCGCTGGCGGCGATCGTCGCGGCCGCGTTTGCGCCGCTCTTTCAGATGCTGATCTGGGGCTTCGATGTCTCGGTGGTGGCCATCGGGCTGATGAGCCTGCTGCTGGTGTGGCGCCATGAGGCCAACATCCGCAAGCTGATCGCCGGCACCGAGTCGCGCCTGGGCCACAAGGCCGCGCCGGCTGGCGCCGGCGCGAAGGCTGCGCACCACGCGGCGCACGCTCACCAGCGTGCCGCGCGCTCGCCGGGCAAGCGCGCGAAGCACTGACTTGCTTGAGCCGCGGCTCGGCGCCGCCACCCTTCAGTGGCCCGCCGCCGCCAGCGCGCCCTTGACGCCTTCTTCCTGCAGCGGACGATCGGCACCCGGCAAGTGCAGCGCGGCTTCGTGCGGCACCGGTGTGGCGCAATCCTTGTGGATCACACCGTCCTTCATCACCAGTTGCACGCTGGCCGGATCGGTCAGCAAGGCCAGGTTGTGCAATGGATTGCCGTTGATCAAGACGATGTCTGCGAGGAAGCCCGGGCGCAGCTGGCCGAGTTCGTTTGGCCGCTGCATGATTTCGCCGCCGAGCTTGGTGGCTGAACGCAAGGCTTCGGCCGGGGTCATGCCGAGGTAGTCGACAAAGTACTGCAGATCGTTGGCGTTGGTGCCGTGCGGCATCCAGGCAAAACCGTAGTCGCCGCCGGGCAGGATGCGAATGCCGCGCTTGTGCATCTTGCGCAGGGATTCGGTGGCGATTTCCAGCTCGCGCTTGTAGCCCATCTGGGTGGCCACGGCTTCGGTGATGCCGAATTCGGCGGCATGGAAGGTGGTGCGGATCAGCCAGCCGATGCCGGGAGCGACGAAGTGCTTGTCCTTCGCGGCCTCGAGCATGTCGAGCGCTTCTTCATCGGCAAAGCTGCCATGGAAGATCATCTCGATGCCGTGCCGCACGCATTGCTTCACCGATTCGCTCGAGCGTGCATGCGCCGCCATGCGCTTGCCGAAGCGTTTGGCCTCCTGCGCCAGCATCGCGATTTCTTCTTCCGCGAAGGGCGACATCTCCGCCGGCAGGCCGGCGATGTACTCGCCCGACAAGTTGATCTTCAGGTGATCGACGCCGTATTTGATGAAGGTGCGCGCCGAGCGGCGGATCTCCTCCGGCCCGCTGCACACACTGCCGAAGCTGAGCTCCTCGAACGGCATGTGCGGCAGCGTGTTGTCGCCCAGGGCGCCGATGGTGGTGATCTCCTGGCTGCCCGCCAGGTAACGCGGGCCGGGGAACTCGCCCGCATTGATCGCATTGCGCAGCACCACATCGAGCCGGGGTTTGGCAGCGGCTGCGCCGATGGCGGATGTCCAGCCCATGTCGAGGTAGCGCTTGGCCACCCGCACGCACCACAGCATGTGCTCTTCCGGCGGCATGAACTGGATGGCGGCCAGCGAAGGCTGATCGTTCCACGAAAAATGCGTGTGCGCCTCGGTCATGCCGGGCATCAGGAAGCGGCCTTTGCCATCGATGACACGGGCGCCCTCGGTGGGCACGCCCTGCGGCGCGCGGGTGACGTCGAGGATGCGGTTGCCTTCGACGAGCACGTCGCCCTTGAAGGTGTCTTCGCCGCTGCCGTCGAAGATGGTGACGTTGGTGAATGCGATGCGGTTCATGAGTGTCTCCTCCGGCCTCCAGGGAGGCCCGGTTTGGGGTTGGGTGATCTACGGTTGGCGCAGCGCGCCGTGGAAGGCTTCGAGCTCTTGCATGCAGCCCTGCGGGTTCTCGAACGGCGTCCAGTGGCCGCAGGCCTTGAACACCACCTGGTGGCTGCCACGGATGCGGTTGGCCATCACGGCCACGTTTGCGGCGGGGGCGACGCCGTCCTGATCGCCGGTGACGAGCAGCGTGGGCACGGTGATGCGTTCGATCGCCGCCGATTGCGCTGTGGCCAAGGCCTCGCAGCTCTGTGCATAGCCTTCGGTCGGCTGGCGCATCACGGACTCCCGAACCAGCGTGAGCGCCACCGGGTTGTGCTTTGTCTCCTGGCTGGTGGCGCCCTTGACGATGGCGTCGGCGATGGCCTGCATGCCGCCGATGCCGGTGCGCGCCAGTTGCGCACGCGCCGCGATCACCGGCCGGGCGGCTTCCGGCGGGGCCACGAGCGGCCCGAAAAGCGCCAGCGATCTCACCTGGGCCGCGTTGCGCACCGCCAGGTGCTGCGCAACGATGGTGCCGAGCGAGTGCGCCACGATGTGCACCGACTCGATCTTCAGGTCGGCCAGCAGCCTTTCGAGTGCCGCCACATAAACATCGATCGAGAGTGGCTCATCGCCCAGCGCCGAGCGCGCACTGCCCGGCAGGTCGGGCCGGATCACCTTGAAGCGCGACAGCGCGGGCATCAGCGGCGTCCAGGTATTCGACGATCCGCCCAGGCCGTGGATGCACAGCAGGGCTTGCGCATCGCCAGTCGCGTCGCCATCGATCTCGACGGCCAGGCCGTTTACCAGTTGGGTGGTCATGGCAGGCCCCTCAGACGAACTTGTTCTCGATCACGCCGAGCCGGTCGATCTCGACGCGCACCACGTCACCGGGCTTCAGATAGCGCGGCGGCTTCATGCCCATGCCCACGCCGGCCGGCGTGCCGGTGGCGATCACATCGCCGGGATACAGGGTGATGCCGCGCGAGATGGTTTCGATCAGCGTGGGGATGTCGAAGATCATGTTGTCGGTGGGGCCCTCCTGGCGCAGTTCGCCGTTGACCCAGCAGCGCACCCGCGTCTTGGCGCCATCGAGTTCGTCGGCTGTCACCACCCACGGGCCCATCGGGCAGAAGGTGTCGAACGACTTGCCCATGTCCCATTGCTGATGGCGCATCTGCACATCGCGCGCCGTCACATCGTTGACGATCGTGTAGCCGAAGACATGGCGAAGCGCATCGGCGCGGGCGATGTTCTTGCCGCCCTTGCCGATGATCACGGCAAGCTCGGCTTCGTAGTCGATGGCATCCGACACACCTGCCGGCACGAGCACGTCGTCGAAGGGCCCCACCACACACTCGGGCACCTTGGTAAACACGATGGGCCAGGCATCCGGGTTGGTGTCTGTGTCGTTGTACCAAGAAGCCGACTGGTCCGGTGACTGGGAGTTAGAGTGGGGTCCCTCTCACCTGTCCTTGCGCCTCGGCGCGGGCAGGGGCGCGTCGAGCTGCACCTGGCTGATTGGCTGCTTCGGCCCGCTCGCCTCTGGCATGGCGAGGCCGCCAGCCAACAGTTCGATCACCGACAGCACGCCCTTGACGGCTTGCTGGGGTGTCAGGGCGA
>JANMAS010000562.1:0-1913 GCA_031359975.1 Burkholderiales bacterium | reverse complement strand
GCATGCGATCCACCGCTTCGAGATTGATTGAGGCATCCTCGCGGATCGCGGTGTGCGGGCAGCCGCCGGTTTCCACGCCCATGATGCGTTCGGGTTCGAGCGCGCCGGCCACGGTGAGCAGGCGCTGGTCTTCCTTGGTGTAGATGTCGTTGGTGACGACCACCAGATCCCAGCGCTCGCGCATCGCTTTGCACAGCATCTCCACCAGCGTCGTCTTGCCCGAACCCACCGGGCCGCCCACGCCCACGCGCAATGGCGGCAGTTTGCGGGTGCGGCCGGGGATGGTGTGCAGCGGTGAGTTCATCGTTGTCCTTCGGGCAGCGTCAGGAGCGGAACAGGCGGGAGTACTGTGTTTCGTGCTGGGCCGACAGGATCGCCAGCATCGGGGTGAAGGCTTGTCGATCGTCGTCTGCGCAGGCGAGTGCACGGTCTATCGCATCAGGCATGCCAGCGGAAAGCGCGGCGAGGATGCGCTGGCCTGCGGTCTGCCCCAGCGGCACGGCTTTCAGCGCTGCCTGCACCATGTTTTCGGCCCAGCCGAAGGCGTGTGCCAGCAGCGCATCGCGCACCGGTGCGCCGCTGTGCACGGCAGCCAAGGCCCAGGCTACCGGCCAGGTGGGCGCGGGGGCCAGCGCGGCGAGGCTCGCGAGTCGCGGATCGGACTGGCCCTCGCTGTGACGCAGCCATTCGAGCATCGAGCGGCCCATCTGCTCGGCCTGCTGACGCATCTCGTGCGATTCGCGGGTGGTGCGCACCCAGCGGTTGAGCGCGTCGATGCGCGCGGTGTCGTGTGTTTGCCAGGCGTCGAACGCTTTCGCCACAACGGCCAGATCGGCACGCACCAGCGCCAGATGCAGCTGGTCGAGCAGCCAGGCGCGCGCCTCGGCTTCATTCGTGACATGACCGGATTCGACGGCTGCTTCCAGGCTTTCGGAATAGCTGAAACCACCCACCGGCAGCGCAGGCGAGGCGAGCCAGATCAGGCGCAGCAGGGCGGCGGAAGACAGCGTCGAGGCAGTCGGCTCGGATGTGTTCAATGGCTGTGGCCGCCGTGATCCTTGTGGGCGCCATGCTCATGTGCGTGCTGATGTGCGTGGTCAGGCGCGTGACCGTGCTCGTGACCTTGCGCATGAGCATGCCCGACACCCTGCGCATACGCACCCCCTTCGGGCTCGAACGCCGATGGCTCTTCGCTCACGATCAGGTGCATCGCGCGCAGCATGTCGGCCAGCACGTGGTCGGGCTCCAGCTTCAGGTGATCGGGTTTCAGCTCCAGCTGCACATGGCGATTGCCCAGGTGATAGGCGGCGCGCAGCAGATCGAACGGCGAGCCGTGCTCGGCGCAATGGCGCACCACCAGCACCGCCTGCGGCGCGGCCAGCACGCGCACCAGCGAACCATCCTCGGCCACCAGCACATCGCCGCCGCGCACCACCGTGCCGCGCGGCAGGAACACGCCGAGTGCGCGACCGCTGGAATCGGTGGCATCGAAGCGGCTTTTCTGTCGCACGTCCCAATCCAGCTCGATCGTCGTGGCGCGACGAACCAGCACCGGCGCGAGGCCGCGGCCCTGGGGCATGAGTTTGTTGATCGTGAGCATCTTGCGCGCCAGTCGGTTGACTTGCCAGGGGAGTGGAAGGCGGGTTAGTATAACGAACGTTATAACTTCAAGGAACCACCATGGCCGCTCTCAAGCTCACCCAGATCGGCAATTCCGTGGGCGTGATCTTGCCCAAGGAAGTGCTGGCGCGCCTGAAGCTGGAAAAGGGCGATACGGTGTTCATCACCGAGGCCGAAAACGGGATCACGCTGAGCCCCTACAGCAGCGAATTCGAGCAGCAGATGGTCGAGGCGCGCCAGATCATGAAGAAGCGTCGAGGCGTGCTGCGTGAGCTGGCCAAGTAGGAGTTGTG
>JANMAS010000116.1:0-5319 GCA_031359975.1 Burkholderiales bacterium | reverse complement strand
CACACCCCCGACACCCCGCGGCGTGATGCTCACCGCTCATGCAATCGCAGGATGATGGAACGTTTCGCGCCCGCACGGTGTGGATCTCGGATCTGCACTTGGGCACACCCGGCTGCCAAGCGGTGCCGCTGCTCGATTTTCTGCGGCGGGTGGAGTGCGACACGCTGTTTCTGGTGGGCGACATCATCGATGGCTGGCAGTTGAAGCGCTCGTGGTACTGGCCGCAGACGCACAACGATGTGGTGCAGAAGCTGCTGCGCAAGGCGCGCAAGGGCACCAAGGTGATTTTTATCCCGGGCAACCATGATGAGTTTGCCCGCAAGTACGTGGAGCACAACTTCGGCGGCATCGATGTGGCCGATGAGTGGATCCACACCACCGCCGATGGCCGGCGCCTGTGGATCATCCATGGCGATCTGTTCGACGGTGTGGTGCAGTGCGCGCCCTGGCTCGCGCATGTGGGCGATTCGATGTACGAGTTCACCCTCAAGCTCAACCGCCACCTGAATCGCTTTCGTGCGCGCATCGGCATGCCGTACTGGAGCTTGTCGAAATACCTCAAGCAGAAGGTGAAACGTGCGGTGAGCTACGTGGGCGATTTCGAGCATGCGGTGGCGCGCGAGGCGCGCAAGCGGCAGGTGCAGGGCGTGGTGTGCGGCCACATCCACCATGCCGAACTGCGCATGATCGATGGCATCCTCTACGCCAACGATGGCGATTGGGTGGAGAGCCTCACCGCCCTGGTGGAGCACGACGATGGCCAGCTCGAGATCGTCGATTGGAGCCGGCAGGCGGCGGCGGCAGTTGCGGCGGCGGTGCCAGCCGCGCCGGCGTCAGAAACCCTGGAACCGGCCGGGGCCGCTTCAAGCGTCCGGGAACCGGCCGCCGTGCCCGCCTGATCCATGCACTTGCTGCTTGTCACCGATGCCTGGATGCCGCAGGTCAATGGCGTGGTCACCACGCTGGTGGAACTGGTGGCCGGCTTGCGCCAGCGCGGCCATGAAGTCACCTTGATCGAGCCCTCCACCTTCCAGCGCTTTGCCTGCCCGGGCTATCGCGAGCTGGAGCTGGCCTGGCGGCCGGGCAGGCAGGTGCGCCAGCGCATGGAGGCCGCATCGTTCGATGCCATCCACATCGCCACCGAGGGCCCGATCGGCGGCGCCGCGCGCGCCTACTGTCTGCGCCACCAGCTGCGCTTCACCACCGCGTTTCACACCCGCTTTCCTGACATCCTGAGCCAGGCGCTGCACCTGCCCAACAGCTGGGGCTACGCCTGGTTTCGGCTCTTTCATGCGCCGTCGTCCGGCGTGATGGTGCCCAGCGAGGGCATGACCGGCATCCTGCAGGCGCATCGTTTCGCCAAGCTCAGGCCCTGGGCGCATGGTGTGGATCTCCGCCTGTTCCAGCCGGTGCCGGATGCTGATCTGGGCTTGCCGAGGCCGGTGTTCCTGTACGTGGGGCGGGTGTCGTACGAGAAAAATCTCTCGGCGTTTTTGGGCCTGGATCTGCCGGGCTCCAAGGTGGTGTACGGCGTGGGCCCGGTGCTCGACGAGCTGAAGGCCCGCCACCCCGAGGTGCACTGGCGCGGCCTGGTCACCCGCCCCGAGCTGCCGCGCATCTACAGCGCGGCCGATGTGTTTGTGTTCCCCGGCCGCAGCGAAACCTTTGGCCTGGTGATGCTGGAGGCGCTGGCTTGCGGCACGCCGGTGGCGGCGTTTCCGGTGCCCGGCCCGCTGGATGTGATCGGCGATTCGGATGCCGGCGTGCTCGACGACGATCTGCGACGCGCGGCGCTGGCCGGCCTGAACATCCCTGCTGATCGCGCGCTGGCGCGGGCTCGCCTGTTCGACTGGAGCGCGGTGTGCGATCAGTTCGTGCACTACCTGGTGCCGGCGCGGCTGACAGGCTGCACCAGCGCCGCGACACACTGCGCAGGCGTCAGCCCCGGATAAACCCGAGGTTTTCGGGAGTCTTTCCCGATCATGTGCACACGGGCTGCGGGGCATGCGACTTGCTGCCAAGCTCATGGAGTGCCCGCATCGCAACAAGGGCGACACCCGGTGGTGACACACTGCCGCCCTCACGTCGCGCTGTTGCGCCCTGCGGGAGCGCTACAAAACACCACACCCATGGGACAAACCATCACCACCTCTGCCCCCGTCGCGGCCGACACCTCGCCTCGGCTGCGTGTGCAGGGCCTGGTCAAGCGTTATGGCGATCGGGTGGCGCTGGCGAGCCTCGATCTCAGCTTGCAAGGCGGCCATTTTGTCGCCCTGCTGGGCCCCAATGGCGCCGGCAAATCCACACTGTTCCAGGTGCTCACCGGCCTGTTCGCGCCCGATGAAGGCCAGGTGTGGATCGATGGGCAGGCGATGGCCGCCTCACCGGCCAAGGCGCTGGCGCGGCTGGGCGTGGTGTTTCAGCAGTCGTCGCTCGATCTCGATCTCAGCGTGGAGCGCAACCTGCGTTTCCACGCCGATCTGCACGGCCTGCCGTCCAGGCTGGCCACCGAACGCATCACCACCGATTGCCAGACGCTGGGCATCAGCGCCGATCTGCAGCGCCCGGCGCGCGAACTCTCGGGCGGTAACCGCCGCAAGGTGGAGCTGGTGCGCGCGCTGCTGCACCGGCCGCTGCTGCTGCTGATGGACGAGCCCACCGTGGGCCTCGATCCCAAATCCCGCCGCGATCTGCTCGCCGCCATCCGTGCCGATGTGGCCGCGCGCGGCACCTGCGTGCTGTGGGCCACGCATCTGGTCGAAGAAGCCGAAGGCGCCGATCGGGTGCTGGTGCTGCACAAAGGCAAGCTGCTGGCCGATGGCACGGCGGCGGCTGTGACGGCGGCACTGGGCGCCAGCAACCTCGAAGACGGTTTCATCCGCTCCACCACATGACATTCACCGTGATTCGTCAACACACCTTCACGTCACGCTTTGCGGCGGTGGCACTCGCCCTCTCGTTCAGCTTCGCGCCGCTGGCGGCGTCGGCCCAAGGCACCGCGTGGGTGTCGAGCGAGAAAGACAACACGATCACGCTGATCGATACCGCCTCGCTGGCCGTGATCGGCACGGTGCCCACCTGCAAGCGGCCGCGCCACATGCAGATCGCACCCGATGGCAAGCGCCTGTTCGTGGCCTGCGCCGACTCCAACGCGGCAGACATCATCGATCTCGCCAGCCGCAAGTCGATCGGCCGCATTTCGCTCGGCGAAGACCCGGAAGCCTTCGACTTTTCCGCCGACGGCAAGACGCTGTATGTGTCGGCCGAAGACGACGGCGAGCTGGTGATGCTCGATGCCGTTTCCGGCAAGAAGATCTCGGCGGTGGAAGTGGGCAAGGAGCCGGAGGGTGTGAAAACCTCGCCCGACGGCAAGCTGGTGTTCGTCACCTCCGAAGTGGCGAGCCTGGTGCATGTGATCGATGTGGCCACCGCCAAGGTGGTGAAGAACATCGCGGTGGGCAAACGCCCGCGGCGCATGGCGATCACGCCCGATGGCTCACAACTGTGGGTGACCAACGAGCTGGGATCGAGCGTGAGCGTGGTGTCGATGCGGGATTATTCGGTGATCGACACCATCAAGCTCGCGCTCAAGGGCGCGCGCGCTGAAGACATCACGCCGGTGGGCATCGCCATCAGCCGCGACGGCAAGCGCGCCTTCGTGGGCATGGGCAAGGCCAACCATGTGGCCTTCATCGATGTGGCCAGCCGCCAGCAGACGGATGCCGTGCTGGTGGGCAAGCGCGCATGGCAGGTCACGCTCAACAAGGCGCAGACGCAGCTCTACGTCGTCAACGGCCTGAGCGACGATCTCACCGTGGTGGATGTGGCGGCCGCCAAGGCCATCAAGACCATCCCCGTGGGCCGCGTGCCTTACATGGCGGTGCTGGTCGAATGAGTGGCATGAACAACGCGTGCGCGATGGCTGCGCTGGCGGCCCTCGCGGGAGCGGGCGCCACGGCCGAGGCCGCTGCCTTCAAGGTGACGCTGATCATCCAGCAAGACAACCCCGAGCTCGACAGCGCGCGCCGCCAACGCGCCTACCTCGCCCACCCGGGCGGCCCGGCCTCGGATGGCCTCAACGTGGCGCTGGACGAATCGCGCTTCGAGCTCGACGCCGCCGGCGCGCAGCTCACGCTCGACACCGTGGAAGTGCCCACCGCCGATGCGGCGCGCGCCGCGGCGCAGAAGGCCGAGAAGGCCGGCGCGGTGGCCATCGTCACCGATCTCCCGCCCGCCGCCACCCTCGCGGTGGCCGATGCGGTGAAGCTGCCAGTGCTCAACGTGGGCAGCGAAGCCGACAGCCTGCGCCAGGCCGATTGCCGGCCGCGCCTGTTCCATATCGCACCGAGCGAGCGCATGCGCAGCGATGCGCTGGCGCAAACGCTGGTGTCGCACAAATGGCAGCAGGCGCTGGTGCTGGTGGGCCCGAGCCCGCTCGATGCGCAGCGCGCCGCCGTGGCGCAAGCCTCGATGAAACGCTATGGCGTGCAGGTGGTGGCCACGCGGCCCTTCAAGCTCTCCGGCGATCCTCGCGAGCGCGATCTGGCCAACCCGCTGCTGCTCACCGGCAAGGCGAGCTACGACGTGGTCTGGGTGGTGGACAGCGATGGCGAATTTGGCCGCCAGCTGCCCTATCGCACCGCCTTGCCGCGCCCGGTGGTGGGCGATGGCGGGCTGTTCGCGCTGGCGTGGCATGCGCAGTACGAGCGCTTCGGCGCACCGCAGGTGTCCAAGCGGTTTGCCAAGGAGATCAAGCGGCCGATGACCTCGCAAGACTGGCTCGCCTGGCTGGCCGGCAAGGCCCTGGCCGGCGCGGCGGTGGCTGCGCCCAAGGGGCCGCCCGCCGCGATGGCCAAGGCGCTGGTCGAGGGCACGATCGATGGCTCCAAGGGCGTGGTGATGAGCTTCCGCCCCTGGGACGGCCAGTTGCGCCAGCCGATGCTGCTCACCGATGGGCAAGGCGTGATCTCGGCCGCGCCGATCGAGGGCATCCTGCATCCCAAGAACAACCTCGACACCCTCGGCGCCGATGCGCCGGAGAAGCTGTGCAAGGCCAGATCATGAGGCGATTGGCATGAGTCTTGAGGAAACGCCCGGCCGCCCGAAGTTTCCTCATCCCCCCCGGGGGGCGGACGACGCATTTCGTCGGCCTAGGGGTGCTCATTACTTGCAAGCGATGCGGGCGATCGTCGGGCGCGAGCTGGCAAAGTTCGTCAAGCAATATGGGCGGCTCGTCTCCGCGCTGGTGCGGCCCTTGTTGTGGCTGGCGGTGTTTGCCGCCGGCTTTCGCAACGTGTTCGGCGTGGCGATCGTGGAGCC
>JANMAS010000095.1:0-8750 GCA_031359975.1 Burkholderiales bacterium | reverse complement strand
TCGGCACCAAGGCCCTGTGGCCCACCGGTGGCTGGTTCGACTATCTCGACATGCGTGTCAACGGCTACGAGTTCCACATGGACCTCACCGCCGGCAAGGTGCCCTACACCGATGCCAAGGTGAACGCGGTGTTCGACCGTTGGGACGAGCTGGTCAAGCCCGGCTACTTCCTCGCCAACCATGCCGGCTACGACTGGCAGGACGCGATCCCCGCGTTCGTGAAGGGTGAAGCGGCGATGTACCTGATGGGCAACTTCGCGGTCGATCCGATGAAAAAGGGCGGCCTCACCGAGAAGCAGCTCGGGTTCATGCAGTTCCCCAAGATCAGCGATGTGCCGATGGCCGAGGATGCGCCCACCGATACCGCGCACATCCCCGCCAAGGCGAAGAACAAGGCCGATGCGCGCAAGTTCCTCGCCTACATGGCCCGTGCCGATGTGCAGACCAAGACCAACGAAGCGCTCGGGCAGCTGCCGGTCAACAGGGAAGCCACCAAGCCGAGCGACATGTACCTGAGCAAGGGCTTCACGATGCTGTCGGGCGCCTACGCACTGGGCCAGTTCTACGACCGTGATGCACCGGCCGAAATGGCCAAGGCCGGCATGGAGGGCTTCCAGCGCTTCATGATCAAGCCGGAAGCTCGCAAGGAGATCCTGGAGCGCCTGGAGCAGGTGCGCCAGCGCGCCTACAAGTAAGCGGCTCTGTGACGCCCTCTCTCCCAAGCGGGAGAGGGCCGACGGCCTCGCGCCTGCCACCCAACCTTCGAGGATCACCGGCCATGTCCAGCCTCGCCCCAGCGGCCTCGCCCGCCATCAAGACATCCTGGTGGTGGCGCCATCAGCGCAGCCTCGCACCATGGCTGTTTCTCGCGCCGGCGGTGATCATGTTCACCATCTACGTGATCTTGCCGATCATCGAGTCGATGGGCATCAGCCTCAACGACTGGGATGGCCTGGGCCAGAAAAAATTCATCGGCCTGGCCAACTATGTCGAGCTGGCCTCCGACCCCGATTTCCGCACCGCGCTGAAGAACAACCTGATCTGGTTTGTCGGCTTTCTGCTGGCGGTGCCCGGCGGGCTGGCGCTGGCGCTGCTGCTCAACCAGACAGTGTTCGGCATCCGGGCGGTGAAGTCGCTGTTCTTCTTTCCGTTCGTGATCTCGCAAGTGGTGATCGGCCTGGTGTTCGTGTGGTTCTACAACCCCGGCAGCGGCCTGCTCACGCATGTGCTGGGATGGATCGGCGTGAACGCGCCGGCGGTGCTGGCCGATGAACGCTATGTCACCTACGGCATCGTGGCCGCCGGTCTGTATCCGCAGGTGGCCTACTGCATGATCCTGTATCTCACCGGCCTGAACAACGTGCGGCCCGACCTGATCGAAGCCGCGCGGCTCGAAGGCGCCAAGGGCTGGTCGATGCTGTGGCATGTGGTGCTGCCGCAGTTGCGCCCGGCCACCTTCATCGCCATCGTCGTCACCGTGGTGGGCTCGCTGCGCAGCTTCGACATGGTCTCGATCATGACCTCCGGCGGCCCGTACGGCTCGTCTCGTGTGCTGGCGTACTACATGTACGAGCAGGCCCTGAGCGAATACGGCTACCGCATGGGCTACGGCACCGCCATCGCCACCGTGCTGTTCCTCATCATGCTGGTGTACATCGTGTTCGTGCTGTATCGGATCTACCGGCAGGAACAGGACCTGGACTGAGAACCATCCGCCCGCGCGGAAGGAGCAAGAATCATGTTTCCCACCCCCATCGACAAGGCCAGCGCGCCGGTACGCCTGCTGTACAAGGTCGGCCTGCCAATCGCACTGCTGGTGTGGCTGCTGCCGATCATCGCGGTGGCGCTCACCTCGATCCGCGGCCAGGCCGATATCGCCAACGGCAACTACTGGGGCTGGCCGACCGACTGGCGCGCGGTGGAGAACTATGTGGCGGTGTTCCAGAACACGCCGATCGCCACCTACATCCTCAACAGCTTCAAGGTCACGCTGCCCACGGTGGCCGGCGCGTTGCTGCTGTCCAGCCTCTCGGGCTTTGCGCTCGGGGTGTACCGCTTCAAGGCCAACCTGCTGATCTTCTTTCTCTTCGTCGGCGGCAACTTCGTGCCCTTCCAGATCCTGATGGTGCCGGTGCGCGACATGAGCCTGCAGCTCGGCCTGTACGACACCATCACCGGCCTGGTGCTGTTCCATGTGGCCTTCCAGACGGGCTTTTGCACCTTCTTCATGCGCAACTTCATCCGCGAGCTGCCGCACGAGTTGATCGAGGCGGCGCGCATCGAAGGCGCCACCGAATTCCAGATCTTCCGCAAGGTGGTGCTGCCGCTGGTGCGGCCCGCGCTGGCGGCGCTGTCGGTGCTGATCTTCACCTTCATCTGGAACGACTACTTCTGGGCCACGGTGCTGATCCAGGGCGACCATTCGATGCCGGTGACCGGCGGCCTCAAATCGCTGAACGGCATCTGGGTGGCGCAATGGCACCTCGTCTCCGCCGGTTCGATCGTGGCCGCGGTGCCGCCGGTGCTGATCTTCTTCCTGATGCAAAAGCAGTTCATCGCCGGTCTGACGATGGGCGCCACCAAGGGTTGACGAGTCCGGCCATGTCTTCCTCCTTCATCACGCTGCACGGGCGGCGCAGCAGCGTCGTCTTCGAACTCGCCACGCCCGGCGCGGTGAACGCCACGCCGCTGTGGCGCCACTGGGGCGCACGGCTGCCCGATGGCGCCGAGCCCGGCTGGCTGCTGGCCGATTCGCGCGGGGGGCAGCCATCGTCGTTCGACATCGGCCAGCCGCTGTCGATCGCGCCCGGCTTCGGTGTCGGCTGGACGGCCGCCAGCGCCCTGCTCGCCCATCGTGGCGGGCGCGATTTCAGCCTGCACATCGATCATTGCGAGGTGGTGTGGCCGGTGCCGGGGCAACGTGTGGTGCTCAAGCTCACCGACTCGGTCGCGCGATTGCAGCTCGATGTGACGGTGGCCATCGACGCGGTGAACGATGTACTGAGCCTGCAGACACGCCTCACGAACACCGGCCAGGCCACCGACGCCCCGCTCGACGTGCAATGGCTCGCCGCCGGCACCCTGCCGCTGCCCGCGGGCTGCGACACGGTGCGCTCCACCACCGGTCGCTGGTCCAGCGAATTCCAGCCGCAGGTGGATGCCTTGTCGCGCTCGGTCTGGCATCGCGAAAACCGCAGCGGCCGCTCCTCGCACGACAGCTTTCCCGGAGCGATCGTCACGGCGGCCGGCGCGCATGTGGCTTTTGGCGCGCAGCTGGCGTGGTCCGGCAATCACCAGCAGACGATCGATCCACTCGATGACGGTACGCGCCAGTGGCACCTCGGTGAATGGCTCGCACCCGGCGAGGTGCGCCTGGCTGCCGGCGAAAGCCTCGACACGCCGGAGCTGCTGGCGGCGTTTTCCGATCAAGGGCTCGACGGCCTGGCCGCGTGTTTCCACGGCGCGATGCGCGCGCGGCTGCCGTGGCCGGGCCAGACGATGCGCCCGCGCCCGGTGCACCTGAACACGTGGGAAGCCGTGTACTTCGACCACCGCGCCGAGAACCTCGAATCCCTGGCGCGCGCGGCGGCCGATCTCGGCGTGGAGCGCTTCGTGCTCGACGACGGCTGGTTCCACGGCCGCAGCGACGATCGCCGCGCCCTCGGCGACTGGTGGCCCGATGCGCAGAAGTATCCGCACGGCCTCGCCCCACTGGCCACGCTGGTCAGGCAACTCGGCATGGAGTTCGGCCTGTGGGTGGAGCCGGAGATGGTCAACCCCGACAGCGATCTGCACCGCGCGCATCCCGATTGGGCGCTGCAACTCGAAGGCCGGCCGTTGCTCACCTTCCGCAACCAGCTCGTGCTCGACATCGCGCGCCCGGAGGTGGCCGAGCATGTGTTTGCGCTACTCGATGCACGCCTGCGCGAAGCACCCATCGCCTACCTGAAATGGGATATGAACCGCGATCTCACCACCGCCGGCCGCGCCGGTGCACCGGTGTACCGCGAGCAGGTGCTGGCGCTGTATGCGTTGCTCGATCGGGTGCGCGCCGCGCATCCCGAGGTGGAGATCGAAAGCTGCGCCTCGGGCGGTGCGCGCATCGATGCCGGGGTGCTCGCGCACACCCATCGGGTATGGACCAGCGATTGCAACGATGCGCTGTCGCGGGTGGCGATCCAGCGCGGTTTCCTGCAGTGGTTTCCGCCGGAGATCATGGGTGCCCATGTGGGGCCGGTGCCGGCACACACCACCGGCCGCACCCAATCACTGGCGTTTCGCGCGGCGGTGGCGTTGCCCGGGCACTTTGGCGTGGAGGCCGATCCGCGCGTGATGCCCGCTGCGGATCGCGCCGAGCTGCGCGCCTGGATTGCGCTGCACAAACAACTGCGCGATCGGCTGCACCGGGGCCGCGTCTGGCAGGGCGATGCAGGCGACGGCGTTGTCTGGCAGGCCCACGGTGATGAGCAGGCACACGATGTGCTGGTGCTGGTGTATCGCATCGATGCCACCCGAACGCGCCATCCACCGCTGGTGCGATTGCCCATGCTGGATCCCGGCTCCCGTTACCGCCTGCACCGGTTCGACATCGCCGACCACGCCTCGCACGGCAATCACGCTTTCGATGGCGGCACACCGTTGTTCGATGCGATGCGCGAGGGCGATGCGACAGTGGATGGCGCATGGTTGCTGCACAGCGGGCTGCCGCTGCCGCGCATGGCGGCCGAATCCTGCGTGATCGTACGGCTCACCGCACAGACGGCGATTTGAATCTTCGCGAGAAGCCACATGACCGACAACTCCGACCGCCCGCACCGCCGCCGCAATCCGCTCACCGGCGATTGGGTGCTCGTCTCGCCGCACCGCGCCAAACGCCCATGGCAAGGCGCGCAGGAGAGCGGCGCCGCACCGGCCGGTCCGGCGTATGACCCCACCTGCTACCTGTGCGCCGGCAACACCCGCGCCAACGGCGAACACAACCCGCCGTACACCGACACCTTTGTGTTCGACAACGACTTCGCCGCGCTGATGGCAGCCGATGGCTCCGCGCAGGGCGCGGACGACGGCCTATTCATCCAGGCACCCGCCAGCGGCACCTGCCGCGTGATCTGCTTTTCGCCCGATCACGGCAAGACACTGCCCGAGCTGCCAATAACGGCACTGCAACGCATCGTCGACACCTGGTGCGAGCAAACCACCGAACTCGGCCTGCGCCACACCTGGGTGCAGGTGTTCGAGAACAAGGGCGCGATGATGGGCTGCTCCAATCCGCATCCGCATGGCCAGGTGTGGGCGATGGACCATCTGCCCAACGAGGTGGCCAGCGAGGATGCGCACCAGCGCGACTACTTCGCCCGGAACGGCCGCACGCTGCTGGCCGACTATGCGCAGCGCGAGCTGGCACTCGACGAGCGCGTGGTGGTGCGCACCGATCACTGGCTGGCGGTGGTGCCGTATTGGGCGGTGTGGCCGTTCGAAACCTTGCTCATGCCGCTCGCGCCGGTGTCGCGCCTGCCCGCGCTGAGCGCCGCGCAGCGCGGCGATCTGGCCGTGATCATCAAACGCCTCACCACCCGCTACGACAACCTGTTCAATTGCTCGTTCCCGTATTCGATGGGCTGGCATGGCGCGCCGTTCGACGGGCGCGATGCCGATGCCTGGCAACTGCACGCGCACTTCTATCCGCCGCTGTTGCGCTCGGCCACGGTGCGCAAGTTCATGGTGGGCTTCGAGATGCTGGGCGAAGCACAACGCGATCTCACCCCCGAGCAAGCCGCGCAGCGCTTGCGCGAAGCCAGCGAAGTGCACTATGCAGGCGCATGAATCGTTCGACCGTGCACCGCTGGTGCGCGCGCGCGCCAGTGCCGAGCGTCACTTCGGGTCGGCGCCAGCCCTCGCCGCCCGCGCCCCCGGCCGCGTCAACCTGATCGGCGAACACACCGATTACAACGACGGCTTCGTGCTGCCCTGCGCGATCGACTTCGACACCGTCGTTGCCGGCACGCCGCGCGTTGACACGCTGGTTCGCCTGGTGGCCGCCGACTGGGGCGATGCGCGCGACGAGTTCGATCTCGCCGCGCCGATCAAGCCGAACCCGGCGCAGCCGTGGTCCAACTACGTGCGTGGCGTGGTGAAGTTTCTGCTCGCGCGCGGCCTGCCGCTGTGCGGTGCCGATCTGGCAATCGCCGGCAACGTGCCCAGCGGCGCGGGCTTGAGCTCGTCTGCCTCGCTCGAAGTGGCGGTGGGCCAGTTCTTCCGCCAGGCCGGCGCCAGCGCTCTCACGCCCACCGACAACGCCCGCAACGGCCAACAGGCCGAAAACGAGTTTGTCGGCGTGCGCTGCGGCATCATGGATCAGCTGGCATCGGCGCTCGGAGAAGCCGGCCACGCCTTGCTGATCGATTGCCGATCGCTGGCGGCCAAGGCAATTCCCATCCCGCCCGACACCGCGGTGATGATCGTGCATTCGCGGGTCAGGCGCGGCCTGGTCGATGGTGAATACAACCTGCGCCGGCAGCAGTGCGAGGCCGCCGCCGCCCACTACCGTGTGCCCAAGCTGCGCGACATCGACGAGGCTGCGCTGCTTGCCGGCCGCGCCGGCCTCGACGACGTGGTGTTCCGCCGCGCACACCACATCGTCACCGACAGCCAGCGCACGCTCGAAGCGGCCAAGGCATTGGCCGATGGCGACCTGCGGCACATGGGCGAGCTGATGGCGTTGTCGCATGCATCGATGCGCGACGATTTCGAGATCACGCATCCCGCGGTCGATCGGCTGGTCGAGGTCCTGCAAGCCTCGATCGGCCCCACCGGCGGCGCACGCATGACCGGCGGCGGCTTCGGCGGCTGCGTGGTCGCCCTGCTGCCGCAGGCTCAGGTGGCGTCGGTGAAGGCCGATGTGGAACGGGCCTACCGTTCGCCCGAAGGCGAACCGCCGACGGTGTACGTCTGCCACGCGAGCGCGGGGGCCGGGCCGGCCTGAAGGGCATCCGAGGAGAGCGGCCTCGGCAGCAGCGGCGCCAGTTACTATACAAAATATGCTTTGTATGTTAACTTTCGTCGATGCCAGACAGCCTCTACAGCGAGTTGTCGCTGACCGCCCAAACTGCCTACGCCGAGCTGATGGATCAAACGCGTGCGTTCGAGTTGGAATCGCTCGCCGGCCTGAAGGGCTCTTTCAGCCGCAAGTCCATCCGCGGGCACGCCTATGTGTACTTCAGCTACCGCGATATGGACGGCAAGCAGCGCATGGCGTATGTGGGGCCGGACGACGATCGGGTGAATGCGCTGGTGACCCGGTTTTCACAGGTCAAGGCGCCCCGCAAGCTGGCGCCACTCGCCCAGTCGGCACAGGCTCTGGGTTGCGCCGCTACGATGCCCAAGCATTTTCGGATCGTGCGGCAGTTGTCGTCGTACGGCTTCTTCCGCGCGGGTGGCGTGTTGATCGGCACACACGCGTTTGTGGCCATGGCCAACATGCTGGGCATCCATTGGGTGTCGGCCGACAAGACGCTCGACGTCGACTTCGCCCACGCTGGCCGCAATGTGTCGATCGCCTTGCCAGCCAACTTGAAGATGTCGGTGCGCGATGCGATCACCTCGCTCGAAATGGGTCTGCTGCCGATCACCGAGTTTTCGGGCAAGACGGGCGCGCAGTACCGCAACCCGTCTGATCCGGAACTGCGCCTTGACTTCGTCACCCCCGATACACGATCGGGCAGCACCGTGTTCATGGAAGAGCTCGGGCTGGCCCTCGATCCCTTGAAGTTCATGGAGTTCTCCCTGGAAGGCACCACCCAGGCGGCCTTGTTCAGCCGCGAAGGCGCCTGCATGGTCAACCTGCCTGCGCCGGCGCGGTACGCCGTGCACAAGCTGGTGATCCACGGCGAACGATCGCTCGCCGAACGGGTCAAGGCGGTGAAGGACATCGAACAAGCCGCGGCGCTCGCACAATGGCATCACGACAACGGCCAGGCCGATGTCTTCAATGCTGTGTGGCGGGACGCACTGGCCCGCGGCAAGGGCTGGCGTCAACGAGCCGTGCAGGGACGCGATGCGCTGCTGAAGCGCCATCCACAGCTCGCGTTGGACGCGCTTTGGGCTTCGGCGACTGCGGGCTGATGGCCCTTCGTCTCGCTCCGGCGTGGGTAAACTGAACCCTTCCCGCCCCCGCCGAAAGCCCGCCATGCCCACCACGATCCGCCACGACGACCTGGTGAAGACCGTTGCCGCGGCGCTGCAGTACATCAGCTACTTCCACCCCACCGATTACATCGAACACCTCGCGCGCGCCTACACCCGCGAGCAGAGCGCGGCGGCCAAGGATGCGATCGCGCAGATCCTCACCAACTCCAAGATGTGCGCCGAGGGCAAGCGCCCGATCTGCCAGGACACCGGCATCGTCAACGTGTTCCTCAAGATCGGCATGGACGTGCGCTTCGAGGGCTTTCCGGGTTCGATCGAGGATGCGGTGAACGAAGGCGTGCGCCAAGGCTATCTGCAGCCCGACAACATCCTGCGCGCCTCGGTGCTCGACGATCCGATCTTTGCGCGCAAGAACACGAAGGACAACACCCCCGCCGTCGTGCACATGACGGTGATCCCCGGCAACACGGTCGATGTGCAGGTGGCGGCGAAAGGCGGCGGCAGCGAGAACAAGAGCAAGTTCGTAATGATGAACCCGAGCGATTCGCTCGTCGACTGGGTCATGAAGACGGTGCCGACGATGGGCGCCGGCTGGTGCCCGCCCG
>JANMAS010000090.1:0-3245 GCA_031359975.1 Burkholderiales bacterium | reverse complement strand
TTGACCAGGTCGCGGTCGGCGCCTTGCATCAGCCCGTCGAGCATCTCGACCACGTCGATGCGCGTGCCCAGGGTGGAGTAGACCGTGGCCATCTCCAGGCCGATGATGCCGCCGCCCACCACCAGCATGCGCTTGGGGATGTTCTTCAGCAGCAGCGCCCCGGTGCTGTCCACCACGCGCTCGTCCTCGGGCATGAAGGGCAGCTTCATGGCCTGCGAGCCGGCGGCGATGATGGCCTTGGCGAACTTCACCACCTTCTTGCTGCCGTCGGCCGCCGCCACTTCGAGGTGGTGCGGGTCGAGGAAGCTGCCGACGCCGGTGACCACCTCGACCTTGCGCGCCTTGGCCATGCCGGCCAGGCCGCCGGTGAGCGTCTTGTTCACGCCGTCCTGGAAAGCGCGCAGCTTGTAGATGTCGATATCGGGTGGCCCGTTCTTGATGCCGTGGTCGGGGAGGTGGGCGACTTCGTCCATCACCGAAGCGGTGTGCAGCAGCGCCTTCGATGGGATGCCGCCGACGTTCAGGCACACGCCGCCGAGGGTGGCGTAGCGTTCGACGAGAACGGTCTTCATGCCGATGTCGGCACTGCGGAAGGCCGCCGAATACCCGCCGGGGCCGGCGCCGAGCACGAGCATCTCGCATTCGACATCGGCCCTTCCGGTGTAGGTTGCGGCACCGGGGATGGGTGCGGCCGGCGCAGCGGTTGCCGGTGCGGGTGATTGAGCCGCAGCGGCGGCCGGCGCCACCGCAGGCGCGGCCACGGCCGCTCCAGCGGCTTCCACGACCAGGATCACCGAGCCTTCGCTGACCTTGTCGTCGACCTTGACCTTGATTTCCTTGATAACCCCGGCCAGCGACGACGGAATCTCCATCGACGCCTTGTCCGACTCGACCATCAACAGCCCGGTGTCGACCGCGATCGTCTCGCCGACCTTGACCATCACCTCGATGACCGCGACATCCTTGAAGTCGCCGATATCCGGGACCTTCACTTCCACGATTTGTGACATGGCTGAAGCCCCTCTTAAAACATGGTGCGCCGCATGTCGGCGAGCAGATTGGCGAAGTGGACGTTGAAGCGCGCCGCGGCGGCGCCGTCGATCACGCGGTGGTCCCAGGAGAGCGACAGCGGCAGCGTGAGGCGCCAGGCGGACGTCTTGCCATCGTTCGAATGCTGCTTCCAGTAGCTCTTGCACACACCCATGATCGCCACCTCGGGCGCGTTGATGATGGGCGTGAAGTAGATGCCGCCGATGCCGCCGAGCGAGCTGATCGTGAAGGTGCCGCCCGACATCTGGTCGGGCTTGAGCTTGCCGTCACGCGCGAGCTTGGCGAGTTCGCCCATCTCTTTCGTGATCTCGGGGATCGTCTTCTTGTCGGCGTCGCGGATCACCGGCACCATCAGGCCGTTGGGCGTGTCCGCCGCAAAGCCGATGTGCCAGTAGTTCTTCAGCACCAGGCTGTCGCCCTCCAAGCTGGCATTGAACTCGGGGAACTTCTTCAAGGTGGCCACGGCCGCCTTGATCATGAAGGGCAGCATGCTGACCTTGACCCCGCTCTTCTCGAGCTCCTTGTTCATCAGCACGCGGAAGCCCTCGAGATCGGTGATGTCGGCCTCGTCGTGCGTGGTGACGTGCGGGATGACGACCCAGTTGCGGTGCAGGTTGGCCGCCGAGATCTTCTTGATGCGCGAGAGCTCCTTGCGCTCGCTCGGGCCGAACTTGGCGAAGTCGACCTTGGGCCAAGGCAGCAGATCCAGGCCTGAGCCACCGCCGGCCGGTGCTGCCGCTTTCGGCGTCGCGGCCGCTGCCGCACCGCCGCCCTTGGCGAAGGCTTGCACATCTTCGCGCACGATGCGGCCGTGATCGCCGGTGCCCTTGACCTTGCCAAGATCTACGCCCGTCTCGCGTGCCAGCTTGCGCACCGCAGGCCCCGCGTAGGCCAGCGCGAAGGCGGCCTCGTCGGTACCCACCGCCGCAGGTGCTGCGGAGGTACCCGAGACAACTGGAGCCGCCGGCGCAGTGGTCGGAGCCGGGGCCGGCGCCGACGCAGGTGCCGATGCAGGCGCCTCACTCCCGCTGGCCAGCGCCACGATGATGCTGCCCTCGCTGACCTTGTCGCCGATCTTGACGCGGATCTCCTTGACCACGCCGCCCACGGGCGCCGGCACGTCCATCGTCGCCTTGTCGGATTCGAGCGAGACCAGCGCGTCTTCGGCATTCACGGTGTCGCCGACCTTCACGAAGATCTCGATCACCGGAACATCGGTGAAGTCGCCGATGTCGGGAACCTTGATGTCGATTGTTGTTTGGCTCATGGTGTTTGATCCTCGGCGTTCAGACGGTCCAGGGCGCGGCGCGCTCGGTGTCCAGCCCGTACTTGGCAATCGCCTCGGCCACCACCGCGGGCTTGATGGCCCCGTCGTCGGCCAGCGCCTTCAGCGCGGCCACCGTCACGTAGTAGCGGTCGACCTCGAAGAAGCGGCGCAGCTTGGCGCGGTAGTCGCTGCGGCCGAAGCCGTCGGTGCCCAGCACCACATAGCGGCGGCCGGCAGCCTGCACCTGCTCGCGCACCTGGTCGGCGTCGTTGCGCATGTAGTCGGTGGAGGCGATCACCGGGCCCTCGTGGCCTTCGAGGCAGGTCTCGACCCAGCTCTTGCGGCGCGCCTCGGTAGGGTGCAGCAGGTTCCAGCGTTCGGTGGCCATGCCGTCGCGGCGCAGTTCGTTGTAGCTGGTGGCGCTCCACAGATCGGCCGTCACGCCGAAGTCGGCCTTCAACAACTCGGCCGCGGCCATCACCTCGCGCAAGATGGTGCCGCTGCCCATGAGTTGCACCCGCAGGCCCTTCGTGGCCGTCTTGCCGCCGTCCTTCAACTGGTACAGGCCCTTCAAGATGCCTTCCTCGGCCCCCGCGCCAACGCCCTTGGGCGCCTCGGCCAGGCCCGGGTGCGGGTAGTTCTCGTTCATCAGCGTGACGTAGTAGTACACGTCTTCCTGCGCCTCGTACATGCGGCGCATGCCCTCGCGGATGATGGTGACCACCTCGTAGGCGAAGGTCGGGTCGTAGGAGATGCAGTTGGGGATGGTGCCGGCAATGATGTGGCTGTGGCCGTCTTCGTGCTGCAGGCCTTCGCCGTTCAGCGTGGTGCGCCCTGCCGTGCCGCCGAGCAGGAAGCCGCGCGCGCGGATGTCGCCGGCCAGCCAGGCCAGGTCGCCCACGCGCTGCAGGCCGAACATCGAGTAGTA
>JANMAS010000070.1:0-4241 GCA_031359975.1 Burkholderiales bacterium | reverse complement strand
GCGCTGGCCAAGCACTGGCAGCTCGGCCTGGGCCTGACGATCATCGCCTGCGTGGCGGTGCTGCCGCGCGGCTTGATCGGCCTGGTCGCGATGCTGCGCGCTCGCCTGGCCGGCGGCGCGGCCACCGAGGCGGAGGGCGCGCATGTCAAGCCCTGAAATCCTGTTGCGTGGCCACCAGATCACCCAGCGCTGGGGCGGTTTGACGGCGGTGGATCAGATGTCGATCACGCTGCAACGCGGGGTGGTGCATGCGGTGATCGGCACCAACGGCGCAGGCAAGTCCACGCTGATCAACATTCTTGCCGGTGAGATCGTGCCCTCGCAAGGCCGGGTGGAGTTGCTCGGCCAGGATGTGACCACCTGGCCGCAGCCTCGCCGTGCCCGCGCCGGCCTGGGCCGCAGCTACCAGCGCAACACCATCTACCCGCCGTTCACCGTGCTCGAAAACTGCCGCCTTTCGGCGCAATCGCGCCATCCACACCCGTGGCGCCTGTGGGCTGACGCGCAGCGCTGCAACGAAAGCCTCGAAGGCGCCCACCGGGCGGCCACGATGGCCGGGCTGGATGCGCTGCTCGATCAACCCGCCGGCCTGCTCTCGCACGGGCAGAAGCGCCAACTTGAAATCGCCATGTGCCTGGCCACCGAGCCGCAGGTGTTGTTGCTCGACGAGCCGCTGGCCGGCATGGGCGCCGAAGAAACCGAGCGCATGCTGGCACTGCTGGCGCAGCTGCGCGCCGGCCATGCCATCCTGCTGGTCGAGCACGACATGGATGCGGTGTTCCGCATCGCCGATCGCATCACGGTGATGGTCAACGGCGCGGCGATCGCCTCCGACACACCCGCCGCTGTGCGTGCCAACCCCCAGGTGCAGGCCGCCTACCTCGGGGAACAGTCGTGACACCCGACCTGACAACACCCATGGCAAGCGACGCGCTGCTCGACGTGCAGGCCCTGCACGCCTGGTACGGCTCCAGCCACGTCCTGCACGGCGTCGACCTGCACATCGCGCGTGGCGAAACGCTGGGCCTGCTGGGCCGCAACGGCATGGGCAAATCCACGTTGATCCGTGCGCTGCTGGGCCATGTCGGCCAGCGCCAGGGCCGCATCACCGTGCTGGGGCGAGACATGTCGCGAGCCCGTCCGCACGACATGGCCCGACGCGGCGTGGCCTACGTGCCCGAGGGCCGCGGTGTCTTCCCCAACCTCTCGGTGCGCGAAAACCTGGTGATGGCCGCCCGCGCCGCGCCCGCCGGCACCGCCAGCGGCGATGCCTGGACGCTGGAACGCGTGCTCGGCACCTTCCCGCGTCTGGCTGAACGCCTGGGCCACCTCGGCGGGCAGCTTTCCGGCGGCGAGCAGCAGATGCTGTCGATCGGCCGCGCCCTCATGACGCACCCCGGCCTGCTCATCCTCGACGAAGCCACCGAAGGCCTGGCGCCCTTGATCGTCACCGAGATCTGGCGCGTGATCGCCGAGATACGCCGCACCGGCATCGCCACGCTGATCGTCGATCGCGACTACCGCAAGGTGCTGGCCCATGCCGACCGCGCCATCGTGTTGCAGAAGGGGCTGGTGGTGTTGAGCGGGGCGGCGGCGGCGCTGAAAAGCAGCGACGAGCTGGCGGGTTACCTGGGCGTGTGATGCGCTCCCGGCGCGCGCTTTGCGACTACGGCTGGTCGCGCAGGTCGGCAACGAATCGCTGCCGCAGGGCATCGTGCAGATCCACCGCCGCCGACAGCCGGATCGGCAGCTTGGCGAGATCGACCCGCTCGGGGTGAACCGCGCAACCGATGTGGCGGCCGCAGGCCTGCAGCACGTCGATCGGCGAGGCCACCAGTTCGTTGTAATCGAGGCGCAGCACGCACTGCGGATCGATGGCGGCCAGGGCCTCGTCGAGCCGGCCGATATCGCACAAGGTGCTCTCGTGCAACGCACGGAGATCGTCGAACCGGTAGTCAACCTGCTCGAGCCGATCGCGGGCCTGTTCGGTCAGGTCGCCACGCGCCACCCACACCCGGGTTTGCTTGGCGATGTAGTTGGAGATCACCTGATCCATCACGTCGCGCGTGAGGTGCACCAATCGAAAGCCGCGATCGGCCATGCAGCGCAAGACCTCGCCGGGGGATTGTGTGGTGCAGGCATCGAAGAGGAAGTGCGCAATCAGCTTGGTGCCGAACACATCGCCTTCGGCACCATGGCGAATGATGCGCCGGTAGACATGCTCGTGATCGACGCCGGCCGAGCGCAGCACCAGCACCAGTGGATCACGCAGGTGCTCCCTGGCCGCGCCGGCGCCCGCGGCGGCCAGCAATTCGCACAGGAAGGTGCTGCCCGTTCGCGGCATGCAAACCACCGCAAAGCGCACCTCTGGATCGCCGGGCCCGGAGATGTCTGCCGCGCCCCAGCCGCGCCTGGTGACCAGGACGGGCATCACGTCGTGCATCACGCCCCAGACCTCCCGATCCGGGAGCAGGCGGCGCGCTTGTTCAAGCAAACGCCCTTCTTCGTGGGGATCGTAGACGAACATCTGGCGAGCGCGCGCAGGCACGTCGGCCAGATGATCAGAACTCGTCCAGCGGTGATCCGGTGCGAGCTGCTTCAAGGCGTGTGTCAGCGCCGCGGGCGCGACGATGTGGCATCGTGGCCCACGTCGGCTCAGGAACTTGGCCAGTCGCCCGTCTTTGGTGTCGAGGATGGAGCGTTCGTTCACCGTGGGGAGTATGCCCGGCCGGCGCCCGGGGATGTGCCGGGCAAGGCGCCCGCGAAGGGGGCTGCGGCGAGCACCGGCCCGTGCCGAATCAGGGCTGGTCGCGCACCAGACGAACCGGAAAGAGGGTGCCGTACAAACTCTGCTCCACGATGCCGGCCAGAAAACCCACCGTCCAGGCGCTTCTCGGCGCGGCGGGCGACGCCGCCAGCGGCGTGCCACTCCACAGCGTGATCGCCGGGGTGCCGGGAAAGATCAGCGGATCGATGGTGCCGTCGGGCCGCGTGTCATCCACCAGCGATGCCAGCTCCTTGACGTTGGGCAGGCGCCAACCACGGCCCAGACGCGCCGGGGTTTTCAGCGCCTGGGTCCAATTGGATCGGCTCACGGTGCCGACGCAGGTGCTGCCATCCCAATCCTGGCCCTGCAGGCAGCGGCGCCAGGCCAGACGCTGGCGGCGATCGATCACCTGATCACCGTCGGCCGACACGGCGAAGCGCGGCGCCGGCCGCGGCTTCGAGCGAACCAAGCGCAAGGCATAGTTGCTGGCACGGCTCAGGCCGTAGGTGTCGCCCTTGCGAAAATTGATGTAGATCCCGGACGTGGTGCCGCCGCGAAATGGCGAGGATGTCCAGTGCGCATCGGGCGGCGTGTGAGGGAACCAGGCCGCGTCGATGGTCGGCGCACGGCTTTCGGAGGCAACGCCGTAGTCGACAAGCGAGTGCAGCTCGACGCGATCCGGCACGCGCCAGTCGGTGGCGCCGCACAGCGCCGAGGCATTCACCGCGTCCACGAAGCCGGCGGCATCGTTGGCATTGCCATAGCGGGTATCACCGGGCAGGAAGTTGGTGTACAGCGGGCGACTGTCGTGCAGGCCGCCGTCATCGGTTTTCACCTCCCACAGCAAACCGGTGGCGCGGTCGAGCGTGCAACCCCATGCATCGGCGGCCGATCCGGGCACGGGATCGGCAGGGCACACGCCGGTGCCCGCCACATCGCCGCTGTGGCACACCTTGGCAAAGCTGAATCCGGCACGCCCATCGGCATCGCCGGGCGCGGTGCTGTCTCGACCGAACTCGCCATCCTGCCCCGAGCCGGCGCAATCCGCCGAGAAGGATCTGTCACCCGGCTGGCCGACAACGCACAGCGTGGCGCCGGTGTCGTTGAGGCGGAAGGGCAGTGTGGTGTCGGCGGCCGATGCGGCGATGGCCAGCACGGCTGCCGCCAGAGAAACCGCCAGGGACTTGCGCATGTGCTCTCCGATATTCTCATAACCGTATCAGCGAAGCGGGTCGGGGAACCATCCGACAGAAGTCGGAGATGGCAGTGACCGATATTCACTCGGTCTAGACATCCGCGCCGGGCGCATGCAGTTGCCTGAATCCGTGAGCCGTCAGCAGCGGATTTGTGGCAAGTTGTTGATGTGATTGGCGAATCTGGCAGGGTTGATCCTGACAGCAGGGCGCAGGCCAGGATGGGCCAGTCATCGGGGTCTCGCGGGCCGACGCGCGCCAGTGCCGCCGGCTTCATGGCC
>JANMAS010000595.1:0-17845 GCA_031359975.1 Burkholderiales bacterium | reverse complement strand
GTGATCGTGCTGGTTCTGGGCGTCGCTCATGAGATCCTCAACTGCGCAAGTCGGTAACGCGGGCGGGCCGGCGAGCCCCGAGCCCCGAAAGGCCCCGCGCAAAACCTCGGAATTATAGGGCCGCGAACCGCCCGTCCGGCCGCCTGGCGCGGTATCCCGCAGGGTGCGCTGATAGAATTGCCGGCGTCGCGTCCGTAGCTCAATGGATAGAGTACTGCCCTCCGAAGGCAGGGGTTGCTGGTTCGATCCCAGCCGGGCGCACCACTGGCGCACCACTGGCGCGCAGGCGTTCAAGCGTCTTCTTGCGCCCGGTGCGCGCCTCCGACACCGGGGCGACTGCTGGCGAACCGCCCGCGGCCGGCGGCCTTGGCCTCGTACAAGCGCGCATCCGCGCGTTCGACCAGTTCACGCCAGCCCTTTGTCGGGTCGATCCCGAAGGCCACGCCGATGCTGGCGCCGATCGTCAGGCGCAGGGCGCCGACGTCGAAAGGGGTATGCGCCGCAACGATCACCTTGTCGGCCACGGCGCGTGCATTGCCGATTTCGTGAATGCCGGCGAGCACGATCGCAAACTCGTCGCCACCCAGGCGTGATACGGCATCGGTGGGCCTGACCAGCCTGCCCAGGCGCTGGGCAAACTGCTGCAGCACCTGGTCGCCCATCGGATGGCCATACTCATCGTTGATCCGCTTGAAGTGATCCAGATCGATGTAGAGCAACGCCAGGGAGGCGATGCCGCCGTCGTGCACGCTGCGTTTGAGGTGCTCCTCGAAGCCGGCGCGGTTGAGCAGGCCGGTGAGCGCGTCGCGCTGGGTGAGTTGCAGCAGGCGCACCTCTTCCTGCCGGTGTTGCGTGATGTCCTGCGCCATGCCGACAAACCCATCCACGCCGCCGTTGGCCAGCCACAGCGGCACATGGCTCATCGCGAGGTGCCGGGCCACGCCGCGGCCGGCGTAATCCTTTTCGAAGTTGACGGTTTCGCCAGCCAGCACCCGCGCCACCCATGGCCGGCTGCGCTCGTACTCGGTGCGGCCCAGCACCTCCAGCAGCGTGCGGCCGATGATGCGGTCGCGCGAGGCACCGATCCAGCGCTCGAAGCTGCTGTTGACGAAGCGGTACCGCTCATCCGCGCCCACCACCGCCACCATGGCCGGAATCGCCTCCGTGACCGACCGCAAGGTGGCCGTCTGGCGCTCCAGCAACTGCT
The DNA here is from genome assembly GCA_031359975.1 of Burkholderiales bacterium. Lineage (GTDB taxonomy): Bacteria > Pseudomonadota > Gammaproteobacteria > Burkholderiales > Burkholderiaceae_C > JANMAS01. The sequence goes on along the minus strand of JANMAS010000595.1, from coordinate 16,638 downwards.
GGGCTTCAAGCTCCGAGGAGATGTCGCGCATCACGGCTGAAAACCGTTCGACGCGTCCGAGTTCATCCCGGTGCGCGATCACCAGGTGGCTCACCGGCAGTTCGCGGCGGTCGGCCGCATAGACCGTGGTGTTGCCGAGCCAGACGTCGTTGGCCTTGACGGCCGGAACGATGACTTCGGCGAAGTGCCGGTTGGTGGCCGCCGTGTTGAACTCGGCGAAGTTTCGGTGGGTCACCGATTCGGTTGGCGTGAGCCCGGCCACCCGTCTGGCGGCCGGATTCATGTAGGTGATCTGGCCGTGCCAATCGGTCTGCACCACATAGTCGATGGTGTTTTCGAGAACGGCGCCGAGTTCGCGCAGGGCTTGTTCGAGCCGCTTGCGCTCGGTGATGTCCTGAAACGCACCCACGAGGCGGACGGGCGCGCCGCCTTCGAACTCCACCTCGCCCACCGCGCGCACCCAGATGTGCCGGCCGGTGGCGGTGATGAAGGGCAACTCCAGATCCCAGCCCTCACCGCTGCGCATGCCGATCTGCACCGCGGCCTCGATGCCGGCGCGCGCCTGCGGCGCATAAAACGCGATGGCACCCTCCAGCGTGGGCACGTAGTCGGGGCCCACGTCGTGGATGCGCCGCGTTTCGTCGGACCATGTCAGCGCGCCGCTGGCCAGGTGCAGCTCCCAGCCGCCGACACCGGCCACACGCCCGGTTCGGGCGAGAAAGGTCTGGCTGGCGCGCAGGGCCCGCTCATCGCGCTTGCGTTCGCTCACATCACGGCCCACGGAATGCAGCATCGCCTGCCCGCTGGCACCGCGCTGAAGCATGTTCGTCCAGGCTACCCAGCGTTCGGTGCCGTCGGCGGCCACCATGCGGTTTTCACTCGAACGGCTGCCGCCGCTGCGCAGCACGTCGGTCACCAGCGCGTTCACCGCGGCACGGTCGGCGGGATCGACAAAGTCGAACAGGTTGTGGCCCACCATCTCGTCCGGCTCACGGCCGAAGTGGCGCGCGTAAGCCCGATTCACATAGACGAGCTCACCATCGGCACGGGCCAGCGACACCAGCTCGGCCTGGTCATCGACCAGCGCGCGGTAGCGCAACTCGCTTTGTGACAGCGCCTGCTCGTAGGCGGTGCGCACGGCCAGCGCCTTGAAGACCAGGTCGCGTCGCATCACCAGCGCATCGGTGGCGATGCGTGCGAGCGCGCGCAGCATCGCCAGCTGCGCCGCTTCGAGGTGCCGCGGCTGGCGATCGATGACACACAGGGTGCCGACGCGCTGGCCGCCCGGCAGCACCAGCGGCGCCCCGGCGTAGAAGCGGATGTCCGGCGTGCCGGTGACCAGCGGGTTGGCGGCAAAGCGCGGATCGCGCGTGGCATCGGCCACCTCGAAAATCTCATCGCCGCTGATCGCATGGGCGCAGAACGCGATATCGCGCGGTGTTTCGTTGACACCCGGCAAGCCGACGTTGGCCTTGAACCACTGCCGCTCTTCGTCGATCAGGCTCATCAGCGCGATCGGCACGCCGCAGATCTCGGAGGCCAGCCGCGCGATCGAATCAAACACCGGCTCAGGCGCGCTATCCAGGATGAACAGCGCGCGCAGTTGATCCAGACGATCTTGCTCGCTGGCGGGGATGGGCACCGGTGCACTCATCGTGTCTGGGCTACGCTAGCGGGCATGAAGACCTTCAACATCGAACTGCAGCGCATCAAATCCATGTCCAACAGCCACGGGCTGATCCATGCGCGGGTGGACGCCACGGTACAAGCCGCATCGGCCCGCGATGAACCCGGCGAGCCGAGCACCACGGTGAGTATGAGCCTGGAAGACGCACGGGTTTTCTTCATGCTGCTCAAGGCCCAGTTTGCCGAGGTGGATGCGCGCAAGGCTCGCAGCCAGCGTTAGTGTGGCGCAGCCGACGTTAGTGTGATGCTGCCGACGGCAGCGGCTTCAACTGTTGCAGCAGCGTGGGCAGCAATTCGGTCACCGTGGGGTGGATGTGCACCGCACGCGACAGCACCGTGAAGGGCTGGTCGGCGGCCATGACTTCGAGCATCGCATGCACCACCTCGTCGCCGTTGAGTCCGAGGATCGCCGCGCCGAGGATGCGCTGCGTTTGCGCGTCTACCAGCACCTTCATGAAGCCCTGCGTTTCGCCGGCCTCACGCGCCCGGCCCACACGCTGCATCGGCATCGTGGCCATCAGCGCAGGCCGGCCGCTGGCACGTACCTCGCGCTCCGACAGGCCCACCCGGCCGAGCGCCGGATCGATGAACAAGGCGTAGCAGGGGATGCGCTGCGAGATGCGGCGCGGGTCGTCGTCGAACAGGTTGGCGACGACGATTTCATGATCGTTCCAGGCGGTGTGGGTGAAGGCGCCGCGGCCATTGCAATCACCCACCGCCCACACGCCGGGTGCGCTGGTGCGGCACTGGTCGTCCACCACGATGTAGCCTCGCTCATCGAGCTCGATGCCCGCGGCGTCGAGCCCGAGGCCATCGGTGTTGGGGCGCCGGCCCACCGCCAGCAGCACGTGGCTGCCCACGATCGCCGGCGCATCGGCATCGCACAGTGCCCCCACCGCGATGCGCTCGCCCTCGCGGGAAAGCGACAGGCATTCGGCGCCCAGCTGGATGCGGATGCCTTCGGCTTCGAGGATGGCGCGGATGCCGGCGGCCACGTCATCGTCTTCGCGCGGCAGCAGGCGGGTGGAGCGCTCCACCACCGTCACCTCGGCGCCGAAGCGCCGCATCATCTGCGCAAACTCCAGGCCGATATAGCTGCCGCCCACGATCACCAGGTGCTCGGGTACCTGGTCGAGCTCCATGATCGAGACGTTGTCGAGCGTGGGCACCTCATCGATGCCCTTCAGCTCGGGCCGGGTGGATCGGCCGCCCACGTTGAGAAAGATGCGTGGCGCGCCGAGGCGGCGCTCGCCCACCTGGATCGTGCCCGGTGCGACGAAGCGCGCATCGCCCATGATCAGCTCGGTGCGCGCCATGCTCTTGAGCCACTGCATGAGGCCGCTGCGCGAGTGTTGAACCACACCATCCTTGCGCGCCTTCACACGCGCCATCTCGACGCGGATGTCGTCCGCCTGAAAGCCGAACTCGGCACCCCGCCTCGCCAGGTGCACGGCACGCGCGCTGGCCACCAGAGTCTTGGTCGGGATGCAGCCCACGTTGACGCAGGTGCCACCCACCTCGCCACGTTCGATCACCGCGGTGCGCAGGCCCTCGCGGCTGCAGCGCGCGGCAATCGCCGGCCCCGCCTGGCCCGCACCGATGACGATGGCGTCGAAGTGCTCTGAATCCATGCCCGCTCCTGGGCCACGGCGAGGCCGCGGCAATCCGCAACGCTAACCCGAAGCGGGCCTGGCCGCCAGAGCTTGACCCCAACAGCCCACCGGTTCAGCGCAAACGCCGCAGCCAACCGGCGCTGACACCGGCCAAAGGCGCCAAGGTGTCAGCCGCCAGCAGCCGTGCGCGCGCCTGGGCTTGCCGCGCAGGCGCCTGAGAGGCTGTCAGCGCGTCATCCAGCGCCTGGCGCCGTAGCTGAGCACATCCACACAAGCCACCAGCAGCAGCATCGCGCCCAGGATGGTGGCGGTCTTGCCCATGTGGAACAGGCCCATGTGGAAGGCCAGCAGTTGCCCCAGGCCGCCGGCACCCACCACACCCAGCACGGCGGCGGCGCGGATGTTGTTTTCCCAGCGGTAGAGCGTGTAGCTCATCAACTGCGGCAGCACCTGCGGCAAGGTGGCATAGAGCCACACCCGCAGCGCACCCACACCCTGGGCGCGCAGCGCATCGCCCGGGCCCGGCGGGGCATTTTCGATGGCCTCGGCAAACAGGCGCCCGAGCACGCCGCTGGTGTGGAAGGCCAGCGCCATCGTGCCGGCAAACGGCCCCAGGCCGGCCGAGATCAACAGCAGCGAGGCCCACACGAGCTCCGGGATGGCACGCAGCGCGTTCAGCAGCAACCGGGCCGGGGCGCGGCCGTAGGCGGCATCGCCCGCATGAAGCCGGCTCGCCGGCAGCGCCATCAGCAGGCCGGCACCGGCCGCCAGCGCGGTGCCCAGCGCCGACATCGCCAGCGTCTCCCACATGCCCAGCGCCACCTTGCGCACAAACGGCGCGCTCAGATCGGGCGGAAAAAACTCGGCGATGAAACGGCCCATGCTGCGCGCCGCGTCGAGCGAGAGAAACTGCGCCCACTGCAGATCGAGCGACCAGAAGCTCAAGACCACCAGCACCAGCAGCCCGAGCATGAACCAGCACGCCGTGCAGCGTGCATCGAACAACGGCGGCGGCAGTTTGTAGGGCGGGTTGGCAGCCTGGGGTTTCATGGCCATCGATTCAACCGAGGGAGCGGCGCAGCCAGCCGCTGGTGCGATCAGCCAGAGCCACCAGCGCCACGAAGACGAGCAGCATCGTGGCCACCTCGCCGCCGTTGAACATCTTCATCGAGCTGTCGAGCTGCTGGCCCAGACCGCCGGCACCCACGAAGCCCAGCACCACGGACGAGCGAATGGCGCATTCCCAGCGGTACACCGTGTACGAGGTGAGCTCGGCGGCGTTTTGCGGCAGCACGCCGTAGAAAAACGCCTGCAGCCGGCCACTGCCGTTGCGCAGCAGCGCTTCGGTGGGCTGCGTCTCGCCGCTTTCCAGAATCTCGCCATACACCTTGCCCAACATGCCGCCGTAGGTGAGCGCGATGGCCAGCACACCCGACGTGGGGCCCAGCCCCACCACCCGCACAAACACCAGCGCCCACACCAGTTCGGGGATGCTGCGCAAGACGATCAGCGTGCCGCGTACCGCCTGGCGCAACCAGAAAGGGCCGCGTGCCATGCGGCCCGACAGCGCGGAGATCGACAGCACGCGTGTGCAAGCCAGCGCAAGCGGGATCGCGATCACCTGCGCCAGCACGATGCCGGCTGTGGCGATCGCCACGGTGCGCCAGGTTTCGCGGGCTACCAGAGCGAGAAAGCCGGGCTCGATCGACGGCGGAAAGAAACTGCCCATGAAGCGCGCCGTCACCGTCAGGCTCTGCGCGTCGAACAGCTGCCAGGGTCGGAACTCGGTGGCCACCGCCAGCGGCCACAAGAGCACGCACGCTGCGCTGATCCACAACAGCCGAGGCAGCCACGCCGGGTCTCGCAGCGCCGCTGTGGGCAGGGTAGCCACTCCGCTCAATGGTGCACCCTACGGGCTTCGCCCGATCCCGCCAAGCGGGAGCATGAGCCCTTGGGACGGCCCGGCGGGCTCATCGGCAATGCATCACCGCAGCCGGCAGTGCGGCCGTGGGTGCGTGAGGCGACCCTGGTGCCGGGCCGGTCAACTCGTCTTCGCGCTGCACATACAACTGCGCCAGATGATCGCGGGTGACCTGCGCGGTGGGTAGATCGAACGCGAGTGCGCCATCGCGCAAGCCGACGATGCGCGGAAAGCGCGCCAGCGCCACCTCCACCTGGTGCAGCGTGGCCACCAGCGTGACACCGCGCGCGCCCGCTTCATCCACCAGCGCGCTGATGGCCTGCTGCGCGTTGGCCGGATCGAGCGCGGAGAGCGGCTCGTCGATCAGCCACATCGATGCCGGTGCCACCAGCGCCCGCGCGAGGCCCACACGCTGGCGCTCGCCGCCCGAGAGGCGATCGACGCGCTCGAACAGTTTGTCGGCCAGATCGAAGCGGTCGAGCGCGAGGTAGGCGGCGGGGATGTCGGTGGGGTAGAACAAGGAGCGCAGGCTCGCCCACAAACTCATCGAAGGCAAGCGCCCCGCCAACACCGAGGTGACCACCCGTTGACGCGGCGGCAGCGGCGGCACCTGCGGCGCGAGAAAGAGCCGGCCACGCAGGCGTTGCAACGCACGCCGCGGCATCGCCCAGGGTTGCTCGCCATCGAGAGACACCCGCCCTTGCAGCGGCGGCAGCGCGCAGGCCAGCACCTGCAGCAGCGTGGTCTTGCCGGCACCGGATGGCCCGATCACGGCGAGCTGCTCGCCAGCCGCCACCTGCAGGCTCAGGGCCTGCAACGCTGGGGCCATGCCGGGGCGGGCCGACGGGTAGCGCGCCGCGACGCGGTCGAGCGAAATCTTCACGGCTCGATCCTGTGCGGGCCGAGCCTCAAAGCAGCCCTGCGCTGCGCGCGGCTGCCTCGATCCCCTTGTAGTTGTCCACCTTGGTGGGCACAAAGCGGGTGGCGCGTTGCAGTTCGAGCACGTCCTTGCCTTCGGGCGTGTCGCGGCTGAGGGCGAGGAAGGCTTGTGTGAGCTTTTCGCGCAGGGGCGCCGGCATGTCGGCATGCACCGTCCAGTTGTAGTCGTAATAGGGCGGCGTGGTGAAGAACACCCGCACCTTGGCGGTATCCACTTTCTGCTCGGCGACGAATTTGTCCCACACCGAGATGTTGAGCGCACCGGCCTGCACCTTGCCCGAGGCCACGGCGGCGATGGTGGCATCGTGCGCGCCGCTGTAGGCCACGCGTTTGAAATCCTTGTCGGGATCCACACCCGCCTGCAACAGGAAGCTGCGCGGCATCAGGTGGCCCGAGGTGGAGCTTTGTGAGCCGAAGCTCACATCCTTGCCTTTCAGATCGGCCAGGGCCTGGATGGCCGGGTCGCTGGTGATGAACACCGAGCGAAACTTCTCGTCCTCCTCGCGCTGCACCAGCGGAATCACCTTGCCGCCGGAGCGCACGTTGGCCTGCACGAAGGTGAAGCCGCCAAACCACGCCATATCCACCTTCTTGTTGACCAGCGCCTCCACCGAGGCGGCGTAATCGGTGACCGGCGTGAACTCCACCTTCATGCCCAGCTTGCCTTCGAGATACTTCATCAGCGGCTCCGCCTTGCGCGCCAGTTCGCTGGGGGATTCATCGGGGATCGCGGTCACGCGCAACACCTGCTGCGCGTGACCGAGCGCGCCCCAGGTGATCAGGGCGGCGACGGATAGCGCCTGCAAAACGCGCGATGGGGAAAGTCTCAGCATGGGTGGCCTCCGGGAAAGCAATGTGGGTGACTGGCATGACGGCCAACGCCGCACGCGGCATTGGAACGCAAGTGCTCGCCTTCAGCGCGCGCAACTCCGAAAGCCCGCGAAGATGTCGGTGCGCTCGGGCGCGAAGAAGTTGCGATAGCGCGGATGGTGCAAACGCGGCTGGGTGCCGAACGACGCGCCGCGCAGCACCACACGGCTGCCGAACCAGGGGGCTGAGTAGTCGCGGTAGGGATGGGCGGTGAAACCCGGGTAGGGGGAGAAGGGGCTGGACGTCCACTCCCACACCGCGCCCCAGTCGAAGGCCTCGGGCCGCTCGATCGCCGCGCGCTCCCATTCGGCCTCGGTGGGCAGGCGCCGGCCGGCCCAGGCGCACCAGGCCAGCGCGTCGTGCTGGCTCAGATGGCAGGCCGGCTCGCGCAGGTCCAGCGGTTGCCATTGCCCCCAGCGGCAACACTGCCAGCGCCCGCCGTGGCGCCGCAGGTGACGCGGCGCGTCGCGGCCACCGGCTTCCACGAAAGGCAGGTAGTCGGCCCAGCGCAGCACCTGGTTGTCGATCGCGTAGGCCGACAGCAGCACCTCGTGCGCGCCGAGCTCGTTGTCGAATGCAAAGCCGTTGCTCTCATACCCCAGCCGCCACGGCCCGGCCTCGAAGGCCAGCGCCTCGCGGGCGCCGCTGGCCGGCACCGGCTGCCAGCGGGCATCCGCCACCGGCAGGCCCAGGGCTTGCGCCATGGTGAGCGAAGCCTCGTGATGCATGTCTTCGTGCAGCAGGGCGAGGCGGAAGAAGTACAGGGCCGCGTCGCCGGCATCGGCTGCTTCGGCTGCACGCAGCAGCGTCAACGTGGCTTCGAGTTGCGCGGCCAGTTCGGCCTGCGTGGTGCGCGCATCGGGCAAAGGCAGCGACCAGCGTGTGTCGTGCGCCACCCGGCTCGAATCGTAGAGCGCGTCGGCATCAGCCCGCACACCTGGCAAGCCGCGCAGACGCGGCGCCTGCGGATCGGCGGCGGCGCCGCGATGGCGTTCGGGGTTGCGGGCCAGCCAGACCGACTGAAACCAGCCGATGTGCCCGAGCTCCCACAGCGGCGGGTTGAACTCGTCACGCAGCGGCACGGTGGCCGCGCCATCGATCCGGGCAAAGGCCGCCAACGTGTCGCTCCGGCTGGCGCGCAGCGCCTGCGCCAGATCCACCGGCCCGGCCTGCCGGATGGCCTGGCCCACGCCGCTGAAGGCATTCATCCGCGGTACCCTGCCATGGTGAAAGCTCCGGAAGTCATCATCGTCACGCCCGCGCTGGCCAGCGCCAACAACGGCAACTGGCAAACCGCGCATCGCTGGGCGCAATGGCTCGCTGCGGATTATCGGGTGCGCCTGTCCGATACCTGGCAGGCCGGCGATGAAGCCCTGATGATCGCGCTGCATGCCCGGCGTTCGGCCTCGTCGATGCTGGCCTGGCGCGCAGCGCATGCCGAGCGGCCGCTGGTGCTGGTGCTTACCGGCACCGATCTCTACCGCGATATCGCCAACGATGCCTGCGCACAGCGCTCGCTGCAGCTGGCCGACCGCCTGGTGGTGCTCAACGAACTCGGCCTGGCGCCGCTGCCACCCGCGCTGCGCGCCAAAGCCTCGGTGTGCCTGCAATCCGCCTCGGCACGCCGCCCGGCGCACAAGACCACGCGGCACCTGCGGGCCCTGATGGTGGGCCATCTGCGGGAGGAAAAGTCGCCACGCACCTATTTCGATGCGGCGCGGCGGCTGGCGCATCGAAGCGACATCCTGCTCGACCATATCGGCGACGCGCTCGATCCCGTGCTGGCGGCCGAAGCCGGCGCACTCGCCAAGGCATGCCCCCGCTACCGCTGGCTCGGCGCCCTGCCCCACGCCGTCACACGCTCACGCATCCAGGCCGCCCATGTGCTGGTGCACTGCAGCCGCATGGAAGGCGGCGCCCACGTGCTGATCGAGGCGATCACCAGCGGCACACCGGTGATCGCATCACAAATCGACGGCAATCTCGGCTTGCTGGGTGCCGATTACGCCGGTTGTTTTGCGTGGGACGACGCCGCCGCGCTCGCCACCCTGCTGCAACATGCCCGCGACGATCCCGCTATGCTGCCTTTCCTGCAGGCGCAGTGCGCCCGGCGCGCGCCGCTTTTTGCCCCCCAGCGAGAACGCCAATCCCTGCTCGCCTTGGTGGCACCCCTGCTCACCACGCGTTGATCACCTCCCCCCGCGAAAGACCGCCATGGACCAACCCACCGAACCCCGCCTCACCTCGCTCTCGCACGGCGGTGGCTGCGGCTGCAAGATCGCGCCCGGCGTGCTCTCCGAGATCCTCAAGGGCACGGCGTCGATGCCGATCCCGCCCGAGCTGATGGTGGGCATCGAAACGGCGGACGACGCCGCTGTCTACAAGCTCAACGACGAGCAGGCGCTGATCGCGACCACCGACTTTTTCATGCCCATCGTCGATGATCCGTTCGACTTCGGCCGCATCGCCGCCACCAACGCGATCAGCGATGTGTATGCCATGGGCGGCCGGCCCATCCTCGCGCTGGCGCTGGTGGGCATGCCGATCAACGTGCTCTCCACGCAGACGATCGGCCGTGTGCTCGAAGGCGGCGCTTCGGTGTGCCGCGCGGCGGGCATCCCGATCGCCGGCGGCCACACGATCGATTCGGTGGAGGCGATCTACGGCCTCGTGGCGCTGGGGCTGGTGCATCCGCGGCGGGTGAAGCGCAACGCCGATGCCAAGCCGGGCGACGTGCTCATCCTGGGCAAACCGCTGGGTGTGGGCGTGATGTCGGCCGCACTCAAGAAAGAGCAACTGGGCGACGCCGGTTACGCGCAGATGATTGCCGTCACCACCCAACTCAACACGCCGGGGCCCGATCTCGCCGCCTTGCCCGGTGTGCACGCACTCACCGATGTCACCGGCTTCGGCCTCGCCGGCCACACCCTCGAGCTGGCGCGTGGCGCACGCTGCCAGGTGCGCCTGAACTGGGCCGCCGTGCCCTTGCTCGATGGCGTGCGCGAACTGGCTTCACAAGGCTTCGTGACCGGCGCCTCGGGCCGCAACTGGGCCGGCTACGGCGCCGAGATCACCCTGCCGGCCGGCATGGCTGCCGCCGATCAGGCCCTGCTCACCGATCCCCAAACCAGCGGCGGGCTGCTGGTCTCTTGCGAGCCCGGCTCGGTAGACGACGTACTCGCCATCTTCCGCCGCCACGGCTTCGACGCCGCCGCCTGCATCGGCGAGGTGGTGGCCGCGGCGCCCGGCCAATCGCTGCTCGTCGTGGGGTGATCGTCGCAACCCCTACCGACCAGGGCGTTCATCGGCAAACGGGCCGGAACCGGCTTCGAGCCGTCACACTTCTAACCCCTTGCTACCCCAAAGGCGCCACGCGCGCCGGTTATGGTCTGGCCTGATGACTCTGCCTCCCGAATCCCCTTCCGCTGACGACGGCGGCACCGACGCCACCGGCACATCGGCTCCGCAACACGCACCCAGCTCGCCGCGAGGCATGCTGGCCCAGGGCACCGAACTCGGAGAATTCCGCATTCGGCGGCAGCTCTCGCGCAACGCCCACGAGATCGTGTACGTGGCGTTCGATCCGAAGCAGCAGCGCCGGGTGACGATCCGCGAGTACTTTCCCCGCGACTTGGCCGATCGCACCGGCGGCAGCCGGCTCGGGCCCCGAGGGCCGCAGGATGCGGTGGCGTTTGCCAGTGGTCGAAACGCCTTCCTCAAGGTGCTGCGCCAGCGTGCGGAGCTGGATCACGGCTCGCTGGTGCGTGTGCGTCGCATCTGGGAAGAAAACGGCACCGCCTATCAAGCGATGCCTTATCCCAAGGGCCCCACGCTGGCTGCTGCGCGCCAGGAGATGGCGCGCCCGCCGGATGAAGCCTGGCTTCGTGAGCGGCTGTTGCTGCCGCTGCTGGGGGCCCTGGCGCAACTGCATGGTGCCGATATCCTGCACGGCGATGTGTCTCCCGAGAGCATCCTGATGCTCGCGGATGAGCGCACGCTGTTGCTCGACATCGGCTTGATGCGCCGATTGCACGACGACACCTCGCACCCCGCCGCGCCGCCCACGCAGGTGGACTACGCGCCGATCGAGTTGCTGGTGCCCGGTGATGGCGGCAGCGGCACGGCGCCGGGGCCGTGGTCCGACATCTACAGCCTCGCCGCGGTCACATGCTTTGCGATCACCGGCGTGGCGCCCCCCACGGCCCTGCTGCGCCAACACCACGCACTGGCCGCGCCCAGCGAGGCGATCCGCGAAACCGCGCGGGGCCATGCGGGCCTGCACTACAGCGACGCCTTTCTGGCCGCGCTCGACGCCGCCTTTGCCCTGCACCCCGAGGATCGTCTGGCCAGCGCGCCAGCCTTCCTGCAGGCCTTGACATCCCCCGCCGATCTGCCTGAGTGCGCCGAGGTGGCCGAGGTGGCCGAGGTGGCCGAGGTGGCCGAGGTGGCCGAGGTGGCCGAGGTGGCCGAGGTGGCCGAGGTGGCCGAGGTGGCCCAGCCGCTCGACGCGGATCCGCTGCCGCTGCCGGCGATTGCGCATCAGCCCGAGCCCGCGTTGGTTGCGGCGGCGCCGCTGCTCAAGGAGGTCGATCCCCCGCCGATGCAGCCGCTTCCGCGGTGGGCGCCCGAAGCGCCTGCTCAGCCTCGGTCAACCGGCAGGTTCATCGCCATCGCGATGGGCCTGGCCTTGGTGGCGCTGGTCGGCTGGTTCGTTCTGGGCGGCACGAATCCGGCCACCGTTGCTACGGATGCGCCGGTTGCGCCGGTTGCGCCGGTCAGCGCGGTTGCGTCGAGCGCGGACGGATCGGCGGTGACGGCCAGCGGCGCCACACCGCTGGCTGCCGCCAACGACCCGGTGGCATCGGCGCTACCCGAGGCGCCCGCTGCCGGCCCCCTACCAGCACCTACAACTGCTGCATCCGCAGCCGCAGCAGTGGCACAGGCCGTCGTGGCCCCCGTGCCCAAGGCGGTTGCGCCGCCGCTGCCCAGCAGCCCGCGCGCGATGTGCGGCCAGCGCACCAACTTCTCGCTCTACAACTGCATGCAGAAGGAGTGCAAGGACCCGCGCTTCGTGGCGCATGCGCAGTGCAAGCTGCTGCGCGAGCGTGACGTGGTGGAATAGATGGAGCCCCTCGTCCCCGGGGTACCGCGGCCGATCCCCCGAGGGGATGCGGGCCGGCTTGGGGCGGCCCGGCGCTCGGCCCGAGGGATGTGAGCCTCTTGGCTGCGAGCTTCTTCTCAATCACCGCCGCGTGGGGGGGTATGCGCTTTAGCGGGTGCTGGGCGGGCCAAACGTCACCTTCACCATCGGCAGTTGCTGCTGCAGGAAGCCGGTGTTCTTGACGTAGGTGACGTACTGGATCTGGCCGGCGTTTTGCGCGTATTCAGGGTGCACACGCGCCGCGTAGCTGGTGTCGGTGCCTTGCTGGGCGGTGAACAGCAGCGCCTGATCCGACCACGGGCCTTCGGGCTTCCAGGCCACGCGATAGAACACGTCGTTGCTGAGGAAGGGCTGGAACACCGCGACATACATGCCCAGGTACTCGCTGCGAAAGATCGTGTCGCCCGCCGCACCCCCGGTGTACACGGATTTCGAATCGTCCGGGTTGGCGCTCCACACGCCGTTGCCGGCGTAGTAGGCCCACTTCGACTTGTCCAGCACATCGGCCAGCGGCACCCGGGCCACGTGGATCAGCGTGCTGAGGAACTTGCCCACGCCGGCATAGGCGTAGAGCATGTCGCCCACCGTGACCGAGCCGCCGGTGTAGGAGCGCTCGCCTTCGGCCCACATGTAGGTGGGCTCGGGCGCGTTCGGATCGAGGCTTTGCACCGGGCGTGTCACCGTCTTGAAATCGAGCGAGGCCACTGCGATGCCGGCGCCCACACCGCGAAAGCCGATGTCGGAGCCGCGGTAGACGGTGCCAAAGAAGATCAGCGCGCGCTGGCGCTGCGGATCGGGCACCAGCTGCCCCGGCCAGATGGCCAGTTCGTTGGGGGCGTGCTTGCGGCTGTTGTCGATCTCGCGCGAGGTGAACGGCACGAAGCGCGTGGGCACACCCTGCGCATCCTTCAGATCGTTTTCGAGCGTGATGCCTTCGGCGGCGTTGAAGTCGCTATCCCACGAGAGGGTGTTGTCGATGAACTGATCGCCGAGCACACCACCCTTGTTGAGGCAGGTGTCGTTGAACGTCCACACCGCACGGCCCTGGATCACCGCGCTGTAGGTGCCATCGCGGCAATTCACATGGCGGTTCTGCTGCACCAGGCCGAGATCCTCGACCGAGAGCACCGGCGGGATCGGCGGTGGCTGATTGGGCTTGGCGGCCAAAGCGGCTGTGCCGACCAGCGCCCAGGCGCACAAGAAGGCGCAACGCCACGATGTTGGATTCGGTTCGACGAGCATGGATAGGGCCGATCAATCAAGAGTGAAAACGACGTCAATGTCGCGTGACGAATGCAATATGCGAACCACATCGATGCCGTCCTCGAGCGGCATGTAGAAGATGACGTAGCGGCCAAATGGATGACTGCGGATTCCCAACGTGAGTTCATCGCGCGCGCGACCCATCATCGGTTGCGTGGCAGCAACTGCATCCTGTCGTCCAGCTGGTCCACCCAAGCGTCGGCTTGACGAAGGCTGTCTTCGGCGATGTAGTTCCAGATTTCGGCGACGTCCGCCCCAGCACGAGGCCGGCGATGAACGCGACCCACGCTACGACTTGGCTGCGCTGGCCTTGACAGCGCGAAGGGCGCGCCCTTCGCGCTTGATTTGCTCGGGGTCCCACTGCGTGGACGGACCGCTGTGGATGCCGTCGTTGACGTCCTGTCGCAACTGCGCCAACTTGGCCTCCCGAAGTCGATCACGCTCGTCCATCAAGCGCAACGCCTCGCGTACCACCTCGCTGGCCGAGGTGTAGAGCCCGGAAATCACCTTCTGCCTCACCATGTCTTCAAGCTGAGGGGACAAATTGACGTTCATACCCAGGAGAGCTTCCTCGATTCGCCGCCAACGCGGACAAGTCGAGCTTATCAAATAGTGTCAAAGATGGACATCTTTGGTGCACTCGGGCAGCCCGCCATCGAACAGGCTCAAACCCGGTGATCGTAGACAAACCGCCGCACCCCAAGCGCGGTTTGGTGTGGCGGCGTATCGTCCCCATGGTCGATTTTCTTCGAATCATTCATCCACTCCGCCCATGCCACCACTGTCCATCCTCGATCTCGTGCCGGTGCCGCAAGGCGCCAAACCCGCTGACGCCCTGCACAACAGCCTGAACCTGGTGCGACACGCCGAGCGCCTGGGTTACACCCGCTACTGGGTGGCCGAGCACCACAACATGACCGGCATCGCCAGCGCCGCCACCTCGGTGGTGATCGGCTACCTGGCCGGTGGCACATCGACGATCCGCGTGGGTGCCGGCGGGGTGATGCTGCCCAACCACTCGCCGCTGGTCATCGCCGAGCAGTTCGGTACGCTCGAATCGCTGTACCCGGGCCGCATCGATCTCGGCCTCGGCCGCGCGCCAGGCTCCGACCAGACCACCTCGCGCGCCCTGCGCCGCGACGCGCGCGCCGCCGACACCTTTCCGGCCGACGTGCAGGAGCTGCAAGCCTTGCTCGGCCCGGTGCAGCCCGGCCAGGCCGTGCAGGCGGTGCCGGGCGGCGGCCTCGAGGTGCCGCTGTGGATCCTCGGCTCCAGCCACTACGGCGCACAGCTCGCCGCCGCGCTGGGCCTGCCCTACGCCTTTGCATCGCACTTCGCGCCGGATGCGCTCGACGATGCGCTGATGCTTTATCGCCAGCACTTCAAGCCTTCGACGCAGCAAGCCAAACCGCATGCGATGGTCGGCCTCAATGTGGTGGCGGCCGACACCGACGAAGCCGCGCGGCGCCTGTTCACCTCCCAACAGCAGGCTTTCACCAACCTGCTGCGCGGCCGCCCCGGCCCTTACCAGCCGCCGATCGACGACATCGATACCTACTGGTCAGCGGCCGAGAAACAACACGCCTCGCGCATGCTCGCCTGTTCGGTGGTCGGTTCGCCGGAAACCGTGCGGCGCGGGCTGGCGCGGTTTGCCGACGAGACCCAGGCCGACGAGCTGATGCTGGTGTCGGCAGTGTTCGATCCCGCCGCGCGTTTGCGTTCGGTCGAGATCGTCGCCGGGGTGGGCGGGCTGCCGCGGCGCTGATCCGCCGGGGCCGGCAAAATCGGTGTACCGCGACTCCCCCACCCGCCGGCAGCATGACCACCGAAACCCGCTTCGCCACCGCCGACTATGGCTCCGACCAGCATGGCCTGATCTGCGGCTATCTGTTTCGTGCCGGCGCGCCCGGCGAAGCGGTGGATTCGGCGCAAGTGAGCGCGCTGATGGCGCAGCCGGCCGCGCCCGCCGAAGGCTCGTTCATCTGGCTGCACTTCAATCTGGCGCACGCCGGTGCCGAGCCCTGGCTCAGGGCGCATGCGCGCCTGCCGGACGACTTTTTCGATGCCTCCCGCGAAAGCTCGCGCTCCACCCGCATCGAGCGCGACGACGACACCCTCTTCGCGGTGGTCAACGATGTCACCTTCGACTTCGCCTTCGATGCCACCGATGTGGCCACGCTGTGGCTCACGCTACGGGCCGATCTGGTGGTGAGCGCCCGCCGCCACCCGCTGCGCGCGGTGGATCGGCTGCGTGCCGCGGTGAAGCGCGGCGAGGCGGTCTCGACGCCGGTGGCCCTGCTCGATCATCTGTTGCGCGACCAGGCCGACGAACTGCAGCGCATCGTGCGCACCGCCACCGATCGGGTGGACGACATCGAAGACGAGCTGCTGCTCGGTCGCCAGGCCAGCCACCGCAACGAACTCTCGCGCCTGCGCCGCCTCACCGTGCGCCTGCAGCGCCTGCTCGCGCCCGAGCCGAGCGCCTTGTTCCGCATGCTCGCCAACCCGCCGCCGTGGGTCACGCCGGCCGATGTGGAACAGCTGCGTCAGGCCAGCGAGGAGTTTGCGGTGGTACTGCGCGACATCGCCGCGCTGCAGGAGCGCATCAAGCTGCTGCAGGAAGAAGCCTCCGCGCGTGTGGCCGATGAAAACAACCGCAGCCTGTTTCTGCTGACGATGGTCACCGTGCTGGCGCTGCCCATCAACCTGATCGCCGGCCTGCTGGGCATGAACGTGGGCGGCATTCCGCTGGCCGATCACCCCTACGGCTTTGTGCTCGTGGTCGCCTTGATCGCGGTGTTCACAGGCTTGGTGGCGCGGGTGGCGTTCAAGCGGCTGGGGCTGCGGCGGTGACGGTGACGGTGACGGCAGCCTGCGACCAACGGGATCAGCTCCGCCAGTCGATCATCATCTTCAGGCACTGCGGATCGCCAAAGGCCACTTCGTAGGCTTCGCGCGCCCGGCCCAGTGGCAGCGTGTGCGTGATCAGCCCTTCGAGCGATAGTGCGCCGGTTTGCACCAGCTCCGTCACGGCTTGCAGATCGTGTTTCTTCCATTGGGCGGCCACGCGGATCTGGGCTTCGCGCATGAAGGCCGGCGCGAACGCGAAGCTGAGCTCGTGTTTGTAGAAGCCAGGCGCCACCATCGGCTGGCGCTGCCCGCCCAGCGACAGCGTGTGATGGCAG
>JANMAS010000567.1:0-2244 GCA_031359975.1 Burkholderiales bacterium | reverse complement strand
CCTCGGCCACGTTATTGACTTTCGGCTGGGCAACGCGGGCCGAAGGGGGCGGCAGCCCCGCGGTGGTGGTGGTGCCGCCACGCCGGGTGACGCGATAGGCGGTTTCGAACGCGCGCACCGAGCCGGCAAATTCCAGCGCATGGTCCAGGCCACCGCCGGTGGCCGCACGCACTTTCTCGACACAATCGGGGTCGGCGCCATCGAAGGCCTGCGTCGCACCCAGCTTCAGTGCCAGCTCGCGCTTGGCCGGCGCGAGATCGATGGCGATCACTTCCCGGGCACCCGCCGCCACCGCGCCGAGCACGGCCGCCAGGCCCACGCCACCGAGGCCGATCACCGCCACCGATTGGCCGGCGCGCACTTGCGCCGTGTTCACCACCGCGCCCACCCCGGTGAGCACCGCACAACCAAACAGCGCCGCTTCATCGAAGGGCAACTCACGATCGATCTTCACCAGCGATCGGCGCGAGACCACCGCGTACTCGGCAAACGCGGAGCAGCCGAGATGATGGTTCAGCACACCACCGCCCACCGGACTGATGCGGCGCGCGCCCGACAGCAGGCTGCCGGCCGTGTTGGCCAACGCGCCGGGTTCGCACAGCGCCGGGCGGCCTTCGGCGCACGGCAAGCAGTGGCCGCAGCTGGGCACGAACACCAGCGCCACCGAATCGCCGATCGCCAGATCGTTGACACCCTCGCCCAACCCGGCCACCTGGCCAGCCGCCTCGTGGCCCAAGGCCATCGGCAAGGGCCGCGGCCGATCGCCGTTGATCACCGACAGATCCGAATGGCACAACCCGGCTGCACGGATGCGCACCAGCACCTCGTCGCGCCCCGGCGGCGCGAGTTCGATCTCTTCGATCGCCAGGGGCCTCGAATCGGCGTAGGGCATGGACGCACCCGACTGGCGCAGCACGGCGGCTCGAACTTTCATCACAGCACCTCGCCAAGAAATCGCTCGATCGCCGCGCGGAACATCGGCTCCTGCTCCAGCACGCTCAGGTGCGCCGCACCCTCGATCATCACCATGCGGGCATTCGGCACCGCATCGGCGATCGCCTGCGACATGCAAGGCGGCGTGCCCTGGTCGAGCGACGCGGCAATCACCAGCGTGGGTGTGGTGATCGCCGCCAGCCGGTCGGTGGTGTCGTGGTTCATCACCGCATGGCAGGCTGCCAGGTAGCCGTGGCGCGAGGTGCTCACCAGCCGGCGGCGCCAGCGCGCCACCGTGGCGGGCTGCGCGGCATGAAAGGCGGCACTAAACCAACGCTGCATCGTGCCGTCGGCCAGAGCCTCGATGCCATCGGCCTCGATCGTGGCCAGGCGCTGCCGCCACGCCGCAATGCCCGCCTCGTCGTAGGCCGATGTCGAATTGGCGATGACCAGCGCCTTCAGCCGCTTCGGATCACGGATCGCCAGCTCCTGGCCCACCATGCCGCCCAGCGAAATGCCCACCCACACCACCGGGCCGCATTGCAGATCGTCGAGCAGCTGCTGCGCATCCAGCGCCAGGTCGGCCATGGTGCAGGGGCCAGCCATGGCCTCGGAATCGCCATGGCCGCGATGGTCGAAGCACACCACCCGGTGTTGCGCCGCGAGCACGTTGGCCAGCGCATCCCACAAGCTGGCGTCGCAGCCGAGCGCGTGGCTCATCACGATGGTGTGCAGCGGCACGGCGCGCTCACGCGGCTGGCGCACGGTGTAGTGCAGGGCCGGTATGCCGGTGCTGCGGAACGAACGCCCGCAGCCCGGATGCGCCACCTCGGTGGCCGGCTGCGGCGCCAGTTCGTGCCCCAGCTCGCGCCATACCCGCGCGGTGATCGCCATGGCCGTGTTGGCGGCCGGCACACCGGCATAGATAGCGGCCTGGATCAGCAGCTCCTGCACATCCTTCATCGTCAACGCGGTGGGTGCGTCGTCACCCGCATCGTCCCCCACCCCCAGGCTTTGCCCCGACCCGCCAGCCAGCGACGCGCGCAGATGCAACTCGAACTCTTCCCACCGCCCCATCGCGCAGGTGATGGCCAGCACGATGAGCCGCCGGGTGCGCGCATCCAGCCCCGGCCGGCCCCACACCTCGTGCCACGCATAGCGGGTGATGAAGTTCTGGAAGTCGGCGTTGAAGCTGTTGGCGCCGCCGGCCGATTTGTCGACCCAGGCGTCGCCGAGGATCGCGCGGCGGTTGCCGAGTCCGCGCTCCAGATCGTGGTCGTAGGGGTCCATCTCGTCTCCTGTCTTGTGGTG
>JANMAS010000540.1:0-1962 GCA_031359975.1 Burkholderiales bacterium | reverse complement strand
ACCACCTCGAGCAGCTTCATCACCTGCGCCGGGCTGAAAAAATGCAGGCCCACCACATCGGCCGGCCGGCGGGTGAAGGCAGCGATGCGATTCAGGTCGAGCGTGGACGTGTTGGAGGCCAGGATCGCGCCGGGTTTGGCGATGTCGTCGAGGCTGCGGAAAACCGCTTCCTTGACGCCCATCTCCTCGAACACCGCCTCGATGACGAGATCGGCCTCGGCCAACGCCGCGTGTTCGAGCGTCGGCCTCAGCAGCGCCAGGCGTTCATCGCGCTGCGCAGGTTTGAGCTTGCCCTTCTTGACCTGCGATTCGTAATGCTTGCCGATCGCCGCCACGCCGCGATCCAGCGCCGCCTGCGTGGTTTCGAGCAGCCGCACAGGCAGGCCGGCGTTGAGAAAGTTCATCGTGATGCCGCTGCCCATGGTGCCGGCGCCAATGACCGCCACCTCGCGAATCTCGCGCCGGGGCGTGCCTTCGGGCACGTCGGCGATCTTGGCCGCCGCGCGCTCGGCAAAAAACGCATGGCGCAGGGCCTTGCTTTCGCTGGACATCATCAGGCTGATGAAGGTGTCGCGCTCGAAGGCGAGTCCGTCGTCGATGGTGCGCGCCTTCACCGCCTGCTCCACACAATCCACGCAGCGCGGCGGCGCCGGAAAGTGCCTGGCCATCGCCTTCACGGTGTTGCGAGCAAACTGGAAGAAGGCATCGGCGTCGGGGTGCGTGGCGGTGAGGTGGCGCACCAGCGGCAGCGCCGTCGATGCCGCGCCTTCGCGCTGCCGCGCGATCTCGCTGGCGAAGGCCAGCGCACCAGCCAGCAAGTCGCCATCCACGAGGCGATCGAACAGCTTCTGCCCCGGCATCGCCGCCAGCAGTTCGCTGTTCACCGGATCGCCCGAGACGATCATGTTGAGCGCGGTTTCCACACCCAGCACACGCGGCAGCCGCTGGGTGCCACCCGCCCCCGGCACGATGCCCAGCTTCACTTCCGGCAGCGCGACCTTGGTGCCGGGCACCACCACCCGGTAGTGGCAACCCAGGGCCACTTCGAGCCCACCGCCCATGCAGGTGCCGTGGATGGCGGCAATCACGGGTTTGGTACTGGCTTCGAGGCGCCGGATGAGCGAATGCAGGTTGGGCTCGGCCAGCGCCTTGGGCGAGCCGAATTCCTTGATGTCGGCCCCACCGGAAAAGGCCGCACCCGCACCGATCAGCACGATGGCCTTGACGGCCGCATCGGTCTCGGCGCGATCCAGCCCATCGGCGATCGCGCGGCGCGTGGCAAAACCGAGCCCGTTGACCGGCGGATTGTCGAGCGTGATCACAGCCACCGGGCCGTGCAAGTGATAACCAGCAGTCATGCCAAATCTCCCCCGTGGCTAGATTTCCAGCCACTCCTTGCGAATATAAGCGTTGCCCATCAGCGCGGAGGGGCTGCCCTCGAAGACGATGCGGCCGGCCCCCATCACCAGGCAGCGATCGGCGATATCCAGGGCGATGCTCAGGCGTTGCTCCACCAACAGCACCGCCACGCCCCGCTCGCGCTGGTCTTTCAAGCAGGTTGCCACGGTTGCGACAACCGCCGGCGCCAGGCCTTCGGTGGGTTCATCGACCAACAGCAACCTCGGCTGGCCGACCAGCGTGCGCGCGAGCGAGAGCATCTGCTGCTCGCCACCGGAGAGCACACCCGCTCGTACCTGCGCTCGCTCGCGCAGTGCGGGAAAGCAGCGATACGCCTCGTCGATCGACGACTGCGCGCTGCCGGCTCCGGGTTTCTCGCCCAGGCGCAGGTTCTCGTGCACGGTCAGGGGAGCAAACACATCCCGGCTTTCCGGCACATAGCCCACACCATGGCGCGCGATCTCGAATGGGCGCAAGCCGCCGATATCGTGCCCTTGCCATGCGATCGAACCGCTGGCCGGCACAAAGCCCATCACCGCCTTCAGCAGCGTCGAACGGCCCGAG
>JANMAS010000521.1:0-4074 GCA_031359975.1 Burkholderiales bacterium | reverse complement strand
GCGGCGCACCACCGAGCGCGCTTCGAGCCAACTGATGCTTTCGATCTGTTTGGCCCAGCCCACATCCTGCTCGGGGCCATGCAGCGCCAGCAGCGTGCGCAGGGCCGAGGCGGCGCGGATCGGGTCTTCACCGGCGATGCTGAGGTAGTTGAGGGTGAGCAGGCTCACCATCGACCACCCCGCATCGCCACGCGCCAGGCGCTGCACCGGGCGTGTGGGCCCGCGCAGCGTCTCGATGCGGCCGGCGGGCCCGGCGGCGTCGAGCACCCAGGTGGTGGCGCTGCCCGGCAGCAAGGTGGGCAGATCGCGGTTGGTCACCAGCGCGGTGACGGAGAGCTGGCGGATATCGTCGCGATATGGCGCGTTTTGCGTATCCACCAGCGAGATGAAAACCTCCTGGCCGACATACGCCGATCGCGGGCCATCCAGCCGCTGGCGCGACGACAACATCCGCGGCTCGCGCCGCACCGTGTAATACGCGCCGTGGCTGCGGGCACCCTCATGGAAGCTGGCGTAGAGCGGCTCGAAGCGCTGCTCCGCCACCTGCGCCACGCCATAGCCGGTAACGGATTCGAGCGTGTGGATTTCGTGATCCATCGGCCGGGTGCGATCGGGCACCACGTGGTGCTCCCAGTGGCTTGTGGTGGGGCTGCCGGAGCCGGTGCCCGACATGAGCTGGATGCGATCGAGCCGCTTGATGAAGAGGTTGATCGCCGGTGTGCAAAAGAGCGCCAGGCTGCCGGCGTTCACCAGCGATTCAAGAGCGGCCTCCCCGCGTGAAAACAGCAGCACGATCTCGGCCTCGGCGCTATCCACCGCGGCGAACCGGCGCGCGAGATCGGTGACTTCGAAAAACAGAAAGCGCTGCGGCATGGCCGCTAGCTCCTGCAGCAGCCGGTGACCACTGAAACCGCGCAGGGTTTCGGGCAACAGGGCCTGATCGTCGTCAAAACCCAGAGGCTTGATCGATTCGCCATCGGCAAAGCCGGCCGAGGCGGCGTGCGCTGGTGGCGCCGAGGGCGTGCCGCGATAGCCCGCCGCAACCCAGCTGCCCAGGCCGCTGCCGAGCACCAGCTCATGCAGCCGGAAGGCGACATCATCCGGTGCCGCAATGAAGAGCTGCAGCTTGTCCATCCGCAGCTGTTTGAACTTGAGCCCGCCATGCAGCTTGAGCTTGATGCGCAGGCCGCCGCGCACGGGGTGCCCCACGGGCAACTGCGCCAAAGGCAGATCGGGCGCGTAGCTGAAGTACTTAACCGAATCGATGTCGATCGGCCACAGGGTGACATCGTGCGCGGTGCGAAATTCGCAGTGGGTGTTTTGCCCGCGCGCCAGATCACTGGTGAGCGCGCTGCCGCGCGGGATGGTGAAGCCGCGGGTGAGATTCGGGTCCAGCGGATCGGGCCGCATGCGCGCGATCATCATCGAGGGCACAGGCGAAAGAAAACCGGGGTAGACGGTTTCGAGCAGATGCTGCACAAAGCGCGGATGTTCGGCATCGAGCTTGAGCTGGATGCGCGCCGCCAGAAACGCAAAGCCTTCGAGCAGGCGCTCGACATACGGATCGCTCACTTCCAGGCCGTCGAGCGACAAGCGCGCGGCGATCTTGGGAAACTCCTGTGCGAACTCGGCACCCACCTCACGCAGGTGGGTGAGCTCGTCGTTGTAGTGGCGAAGGAGGTTTGGGTCCATCAGTGCCTGCCCGGCCGCCCGAAAGGCACTGAGCGCCCCCTCCGGGGGCAACGAACGAAGTGAGTTTGGGGTTCGTTCATCATCGTTTCCGTAGACTGGCGCCGCCCATATCGCGCACTTCCACTTGCCCGGCCTCCAGATCGATCTGGGTACGCAACAGCAGTTCCAGCGGCACCGGCTGCGCCCACATGTAGCCGCGGATCTCGAACTCGATGACGTTGTGCGTATCGAGCACGCTGGTGGCTTCCACCGCATTCACTTCCAATGAATCCTTCATCACCCGAGGTTCGAAGCGCAGGATCGACTGTTTGATGGCGCGTTCGAGCTGGCCCACATCCACGCGTGAAGCGAGCTGGCCCGACATCGCCGGCAGCCCGTAGTTCAGCACCGAATCAGCCGCCTGCGGGTACAGCAGGCCCAGCTTGCCCAGCGGCTGCACCGAGTTCAACAGCCACGACAGATCGCGCAGTACCGCATCGCGAATCTGCGACTTGTTCATCACGCGGGCGTCGTCGGCTTCCACCTTCGACAGCGGCTCCAGATCGGTGAGCCGATCGAGCAGCGCAGGTTGCAGCCGATCGCGCAGGTTCACTGGACAACCCTCCGCACTGCGCGCTCCGTGATGAGCGAGCTCATGCCGCGCCCTGGAACTTGATCTCGCGGGTTTCAAGCAGGCCGGTTTCGGCGCTGCTGGTGGAGAAGACGCGCTGGCCCAGGCCGGCGTATTGCTCGGCGCCGAGCGGCATCCACTCGGTGGCGCGTGCCAGCTTGAGCTGGCCATCGGCCTGCTCGCGGGTGCCGGGGTAGCAGGTGGGCACCAGCGCCACGGTATCGCCGCCGTTGATGAAGGTGAGGTGCGCGGCGGCCCAGACCATGTCGCGCAGGTCTTCAGGCGCCTCCACCGTGACGGCTGCCAGCGCATCGAACGGCACCCAGGTGTAGCGCCCCTTGAGCACCACCTCCAGCACCGGGCCGAGGCGCGAATCGGCATCCGCGATCCAATCGAAAGGCTCGCCATTCAAGCTGCCTGCGGTGGTGGGCGCCATCTCGAACGCCTGCGCCCGCAGGTGTTGGGCCTGGGCGGGCTGCCCTTGCGCATCTTGTGCCAGCGCTTCGATCAGCATCGCCACCCAGGTGGCAGGTTGTCCAAAGACGACGGGCGTGGTTTTGCCCGCAAACACGGCAGCCCGCACCGCCTCGCACTTGATGGCCTCGCGGTAGGTGTTCACCATCGCCAGCGTGCCGTGATCCAGCTCGCCACACACATCAAGCTGCGCCATCGCGCGCTCCCAGGCGCCCTGCACGCTGAGCAGCTGGAACAGGAACACCCGCAGCTTGGCATCGGCCGGCTTCTCGCGCACCTGGGCCTGCAGCGCAGCCAGGGCTTGAGCCGGATCGCCGGCCGAGAGCAGTTCTTGAGGGGTGGCCATGCGTCAACTCGGAAGAATCTCGTCCTGGAAACTGGTGCTGCCGCCGCGTTGGCCGCTGGCTTGCTGCAGCTCGTAATCCACTTGCACCTTGTTGAAGCTGAAGCTCACCCGTTCGATTGCATCGCCGCTTTCGTCGCACTCGAGATCGAGCGAGGTGACACGTGCGTTCGTCAAGGTGATGGTGAAGAAGTCGCGTTGCCCTTCGCCTGCCTTGCGCATGCTCAGCCTGGCTTCCTTCACTTCATCGTTGGTGGCCAGCACGCTCATCAGGGCGGTGGACGACGCATCGATGCGCTTGGTGATGACCAGGTTCTTGTAGCTGCGCCGGCCGGTGGCTTGCGAGGAGCCCAGCGCCGAGCTGGCGGCCAGGCCCCAGCTCAAGCCATGCACCTCGATCTCGTCCTTGTGATCGACGCCCTGGCTTTCGCCCTTGAGCTTGCCGGCGCGCTTGGTTTGCACGCTGAGGTACACATCGATGGCGCTGGCAGGCTTGGGAGCTGCGGGCATGGTGGATCCTTGTTGCGCTGCCGATGGCCAGGGTGCGACGTGCGCTGCAAGCAGCGCACGTTGGACTCAAGGCAGGCTAAGCACGCGTTCAGCGTGACTCGGTAGTGGCGAAATTCATGCCTGCCTTTACTTCACCACCCAGCGCACCCTTGTCGTCTTGGGCCTTGTAGCTCATCTCGATGTCTTTGTAGGCACAGTGCACTTCTTCTATGAGTGCGCCGTCGCTCCCTCCTCGGGTAGCAAGGCTGACAACGACTACTTCCTTCATCGTGTACTTCAGATGATCCTTTTGCCCTTCGCCGGCCTTGCGACAGGTGAGCACCACGGTTGCGAAGTGCTTCCCGGACGCGCAGTGCTTGAAGAGAGCCGGCGACGCCTTGTCGACGTAGTGGTGGATGACGAACGGCCCCGCCTCGGCTTTCCCGCGACCGCTGCCGCCGCCGGA
>JANMAS010000450.1:0-7506 GCA_031359975.1 Burkholderiales bacterium | reverse complement strand
CGTTGATCAACGCGCCCGGGCCACCACCGGCGTGAGCCTGTTCTGCCCCGCTTCAACCTGGTAAGCCGCCGCCAGAAACTCGTTGGCATCGAGCGTGGCCACGGTGTCGAGGTGCCACCATTCGCAGACCACCCGGCTGGTGTTGACATCGAGCAGCATGTAGCCGCGGCGATTCAGGTCGATGTACTTGAAGTGCGGGTTCTGGCTCTTCAGCAGCGCGGCCAGCGCGCCTTGGGGATCGTCGCCACCCGGTGAGGAGACGGAGGTGCCGACAAACTCCACCGCCAGCGATCCTGCGCCGGTGGCGGCGTCGTAACCGCCGGCAGCGGCCACCGGGTTGTTGGGATCCGGCGTGAGATCGGCGGCCCATGAGCTGTGGATGTCGCCAGTGAGCACCACCACGTTATCGATCGGCTTCTTGCCATGGGCGCCCTTGAAGGCATCGAACAGGCGATCGCGTGAAGGCTGGTAGCCATCCCAGGCGTCGGGGTTGAGAAACGCGCCACCCCCCAGCGCGTTGGGCGCGCCCACCGCCTTCACCTGCGCAAACATCACTCCCTGGCCGATGATCTTCCAGCGCGCCTTCGAGTTGCGCAGGTGGCGGATCAGCCAGGTTTCTTCGTCGGCGCCGAGCATGCTGCGATTCGGATCGAGAAACTCGCCGGTCTGCGTGAACACCGGGCCGAGTTCGGTGATCAGGGTGGCGGGCAGTTGCACGCTGCGCGCATTCAGCCGTTCTTCGAGCATGTACAGATCGACCAGATCGCCAAACGCGAAGCGGCGGTTATCGCGGCGAAGATTGGTCTTGTCCACCTCCCGCGTAGGCATCCATTCGTAGTAGGCCTGCAGCGCGCCGTTGACACGATCGGCCCAGGTGCCTTCGGTGCCCGGTGTGTGATTTTCGGCGCCGTCGATGTAGGCGTTGTTGGCGGTTTCGTGATCGTCCCAGATGGCGATCAGCGGGTGCTGGCGCAGCATGGCCTGCGAATCGGCGTCGCGCTTGTACTGCGCATGGCGCGTGCGGTAATCGGTGAGCGTGATGATCTCGTGAGCCGGCTCGCAGGGCCGCACGCTGCCGTACTCTTCGCTGGCGTATTCGTAGATGTAGTCGCCCAGGTGCAGCACCATGTCGAGATCGGTGCGGTTGGCGATGCGGCGATAGGCATTGAAGTAGCCGTACGCGTGGTTCGAGCAGCTCACCACCGCCATGCGCAGATGCTCGGGCGATCCCACCGGCAGCGTCTTCGTGCGGCCCACGGGCGACAGCGCATCCTTGAACTGGAAGCGGTAGTAGTAGGTGGTGTTCGGCTGCAGGTTCAGGGCGTCGATCTTGACGGTGAAGTCGCGGTGCGCGCCGGTGGTGGTCTTGCCGGTTGACACCACCTGAGTCAGCTCCGGATCGAGCGCGATCACAAACTGAACAGCGATCAATTCCCTGGAGGAATTGGTGGTCACACGCGTCCACAGGATCACCCGATCGGCGAGCGGATCACCGCTGGCCACGCCGTGCTGAAACTCAGCTGTCGCTGCGTTCGTACCTGCCGCGAACGACAAGCCCGGCATCACGGCCAAGGCGGCGGCGGTGGAGCCGGAGCGGCGAAAGAACTCTCGGCGGGTGCTGCGGGCGGGCCCGCTGGAACGTGGCTTGATCTGGCTGGGGCGGCCCATGAGGAACTCCTGGCTGTGGATGACGCGGCGGCAGCCTGCGATGGACGTCGAGCCCAGCGTGCTGCGCGCACGACGAGCGTAGAGAACGAAATTGACAGCGTGGTGACCGCACGGGCGCAATGAGCGGGTGAGCGAACCATGCCGATCGGTCACACCAACGTCACTGCCGCTGAGCAAACTGACTGGTTGTTCACGGGGCAAGTCATCACATCAAGGAGCTTTCATGAATCGTCTTTCCGCCATCGCGCTTTGCATTGCAGGGTTCGCCGCCACATCCACTTTCGCTTCGGTTGACCTGATCGCGCGCGGCTCGATGTCCGGCGCGCTCAGCGATCTGTCCGGGCGCACCGAAGTGCTGGAAAGCGGCGTTCCGGCCGATCTGCTCGGCGGCATGGGATCGGGTCTGGCCTGGGCGGGCGGCAATACCTTTCTCGCACTGCCGGATCGCGGGCCCAACGCCACGGCGTGGAATGTGTTTGTCGACAACACCACCACGTACATCCCGCGCTTCCACGCCATCACGCTCGATCTGGTACCGGCCACCGAAGGCACGCTGCCGTACACGCTGTCAGCCGCGCTCGTTTCCACCACGCTGATGTACAGCAAGTCACCGCTCACCTACGGCCCGGCGGTTCCCACAGGCAATAACCGTAACCGGCAATACTTCAGCGGCCGTTCGGACAACTTCGATGCGGGCCTCGATTCGTTGAACCCGGCCAATGCGCGCTTCGATCCCGAGGGCATTCGTGTGTCGAACAACGGCAACCGCATCTTCATCACCGATGAGTACGGCCCCTATCTCCACATCATCGATCGCGACACCGGCAAGCGTCGCCAGACCGTGACGCTGCCTTCGCTGCTGGGCGTGAGCACGCTGTCGAGGATGGGTGCGGACGAGATCGCCGGCAACACCAGCGGCCGCGTGGCGAACAAGGGCATGGAAGGCCTGGCGATCACGCCGGATGGCCGCACACTCGTGGGCTTCATGCAGAGCCCGCTGATCCAGGATGGTGGTGATGGCGGCCGCGCCAACCGCATCGTCACGGTCAACATCGCCACCGGCGAAACCCATCAGTACGCCTACGACAACTACATCGAGAGTTTGGCCAAGGCCTACAACAGCAGCGAGATCCTGGCGCTCAACAGCCATGAGTTCCTGGTGCTCGAGCGCGATGGCAAAGGCCTGGGCGACAACTCCGTGGCCGTGGTCAAGCAGATCTACAAGGTGGATATCGCCGGCGCCGAAGACGTGAGCGCGCTGTCGGGCGCGGAAGCCCTGCTGGCCCGGGCCCCGGCGAAGACCTTGTTCCTCGATCTGCGGGCCGCGCTCAACGCGGCTGGCATCACCGATGCCGAGATCCCCGCCAAGCTGGAAGGCATGGCGTTTGGTGACGACATCGTCGTCAACGGGGTGAGCAAGCACACGCTGTACGTGGCCAACGACAACGACTTCCTCGCTACCGCGCCGGGCGGCCTGCCCAACCCCAACCAGTGGTACGTGTTTGCGTTTGGCGACGAGGATCTCGGCGGATCGGTGTTCGAGAACCAGCGCATCAAGGCACCGGCTCGCTGATCGGCTGAGCGCGGGATCACCGCATCCGCAGCGCGCGGTACTAGTCCGTTCGACCTGTCCGCGCGTGTTTGTGCATCGAACGTTTGTCATCCATCGCAAAGAGACTCTGTCTAGTCCCGGATCGATTCATCCGGGCTGGTTTCACAACGGATTTGGAGAGACTCGCATGAAACTTCGCCTTATCGCCGCCGCGTGCCTGATGGCCGCCGGTGGTGCCCAAGCACTCACTCCCGCTCAGATTGCCACGGCGCGCACGGCCGGCACGCTGAAGGAGATCAACCTGGCTGGCGCGTCGGCCCAGCGCCTGTTTGTGGCGGGCTACCTGCAGCAGCAGTGCAACCCCGCCTCGTTCGACGTGTTTTTCAACGGCACCGGTGCCGTGCCTGTGGGCAGCAGCTACCGCGCCTACTCATGCAACCTGAAGAAGAAGGTGGGCAACTGGGTGAGCGGCACGCCGATCCTGGTTGTCAAGCGTGATGCGGGCGGCTCATTCGAAGGCGTGAACCCGATCGCCCTCGCCACCGCGCAAACCAACATGCTCGTGGATGCCACCTGCACCGCCACCGGCAACCCCTCGCCAGC
Organism: Burkholderiales bacterium; assembly: GCA_031359975.1. GTDB lineage: Bacteria > Pseudomonadota > Gammaproteobacteria > Burkholderiales > Burkholderiaceae_C > JANMAS01. Next base: position 3,683 of record JANMAS010000450.1, on the reverse strand, counting down.
CACCGACATCCTGGTACCCAGCTTTGCCTGCCCCGGCACGCAATCGGTGCTGTCCGACGCCGGTTTCTCCGATGTCGAGCCGGCGCTGTTCCAGCGCCCGGCCAATCTGCCCGATCCCCAGGCCCCGCTGTCCTCGGCGCAACTCAACGGCCTGGACATCAAGACGGTCAATCAGACCATCTTCGGTGTGATCGTCAACAAGAAGGCCTATCGCGCGCTGCAGGAAACCCAGGGCCTGATCGGCGCCGGCGATCCGATCGACGAATCGTCGACCAAGCTGCCCAACCTGAACTACACCTTCGTTTCGGCAGCGCTCAGCGGCCAGCTCGAAGGAGGTGCCGCCAAGCGGGGCTGGAACCTCGTGATCGATTCGACCGTGGATGCCAATGCGGTGAACAAGCAGGTCAATGTGTGCCGTCGGGTCGTCGGCTCGGGTACGCAAGCAACGTCGAATACCTACTTCCTCAACAACCCGGGTGCCGGCAATACGGTGGGTTACCTGCCCTTCGGCCAGACCCTGAACGCCGCCAAGACGGCCGCCATCGGCGCCAACGTCGGCACGCTGCAGGAACTCGGCACCAAGGCCGTGAACCTCGGCTCCGGCACCGGCAACGTGGAAACCTGCCTCGGCACCACGGTGGAAACCGCCGCCGGCACCGCCTACGGCATCGGCTTCATCAGCCGCGAGAACACACCGCTGCCCACCGGCACCACCACCGACAAGGGCTACCGCTTTGTACGGCTGGATGGCACGGCACCTACGCGTGACCAGGCCAAGGTGGGCAACTACACCGCCGTCTACAACGCCACCATGCAGTGGAACAAAACCACCACGCCCACCGGCAGCGATGCACAAGCGTTCGTGGCGGCACTGCGCACCAACGCCGGCAAGGCCACTTCGCTGAACGTTGTGGACGTGGACACCCAGCAAGGCATCTTGTCCCCCCCGTCCACCTACAGCGGCGCCTACGAGGATGTGGTGGATCCGATCGAGCTGAAGTTCGCTTCGCGTGTGGATCGCCTCAACAACAACAGCCTCACCACGCTGCGCATCGTCAAGTAAGGCAGGGGCCTTTTCTCGTCAAGAAGAACAACCGATCGAACGCGTCGCGGCTGGAGCCGCCGGCGCGGTCAAGAGGGCCCCGGATGGGGCCCTTTTTCATGTGCGCGCGGTGAGCGCACGAGATGGCGTGACATCAAGCTGACACACACCTCGGGTATCAAGCGGCTGCTGCTCCCTGCCGGAAACGGCTCACCCTTCCTTGAAAACGCCAACCTTGAAACCTCGCCTCATCGTGCACATCGGCATGCACAAGACCGGTACCACCTCGATCCAGCAAGCGCTGCACGATCATCGCGAACCCTTGGCGCGCGCCGGTGTGCTGGTGCCCCGCACCGATCGCGAACCCTGGCCCGAGCTGCCCAAGCATTGCTCGGTGTTCTCGGCCGCCGTGAGCGGCGATCCGCGCCGCTCGGCTGAGGAACGCCGCATCCTGCTCGACGAGTTTTCGGTCTCCGGCGCATCGACGATGGTGATTAGTGAAGAAGGCTTGTCCGAGCCCAACGAAGTGATCCCGCGTTTGTTCGAGCCGATGGCGGAGGTGTTCGATATCGACGTGATCTGCTATGTGCGCCGGCCGGATCTGTTCGTCGAATCACTCTACAACCAGTTTGTACGAGAAACCTTGCGCCAGGAGTCGCGGCCGATCCTCGTCTTCGCGCGCGCGGCCAGGCTGCAGGCGCGGCTCGACTACGCCGCCATGCTGGCTCCCTGGCGCAAGCTGGCCGCCAGCGTCGTGGTTCAGGATTTCGATCAGGCGCGGCTACACGATGGCCTGGTGGGTTCGTTCGTTCACGCCGCACGTCTGCCGGCATCGTCTCTCAGCGCGGGAGGCCCGGGCCACGCGGCTCTGGGCAATCCGTCGATCGACATGCGCCTGGCCGTGATGCTGAGCCAGCTCAACCGGATGCGCGTGCGCTACGACCTGGCCTCGATGCGGTGTGCGGCGCATGGCTTGATCGCCGACAAGCGCTTTCCGCCCTTGCGCCACATCCTGGGCCGCGATGAGCGGCGTCGGCTGCTGGCCGAGCTGCGCCCGTTGATGGAAAACTTCGGTGCCGACTATGGCGTGCGCTTCTCCGCGGAGCTGCCAGCCGACGAGCCGGCGGCCGCCACCGAGACGGTTGACGCGGCGTACGCTACCGAGCTCGCCGCACGGCTATCCGATCTGCCATGAATGGGCGCGGACTAGCCCGTGTTGATGGCATCATCCGCACTCGCTCCGGCGCTGTTGGCCGGGGTGTGAAAGTGCAAAAGGGGATTCGGATGGGTAGCTCGCCAGACATCGTCTACATACGCACGCCGGAGGGCCAGCGCCACATGGTGGACAGCCACTATGGCCTGTCGCCTGAATCGCGGCGCCTGCTGATGCTGGTCAACGGCTATACGCCGATGAGGCCGCTGTTCGATCGGCTCAATCACCCGGAGCCGCAACGCGCCGCGGATGCCTTGGTGGCGCTGGGCTTGATCGAGCCGGTGCCGCCCGAACTGCCGCCGGTTTCCGAGAGCCAATGGGGCTCGCTGGGCGTCTGAGAGCCTGACAGGCCACACCTCGGCTGCCGGCCCGCGGCAGCCTGCGGTATGAGCCAAACCGACTAGACACACGCCGCTGCGCCGCGACAGTGGCGCGACAGAAACGCCTAGTCCAAACGGCTCATGCGGGGTCGTGAAGGATTCACCGCCGGTTCGGATGATCGGCCGGGTGAACAAAGCGATTGCCTTCCATGCCCGCGCAGGGAGCCTCGGGCGCCTCGTTGTGGCCATCGTGCTCGTGGCGCTGGCGCTGGGTATCAGCCTGCTGCCGCCGGCCCATGCGCAGGAGGCTGCGACAGCGATTCCGGCGCCAACCGATGCGCCGCACTTCGACATCTGGGAATACACGGTCGAAGGCAACACCGTGTTGCCGAACCTGAGCATCGAGACGGCGGTGCTGCCCCACCTGGGCCCGGATCGCAGCATGGTCGATGTGGAGGCCGCACGCGCGGCGCTGGAGGCGGTCTACCAGAAGGCCGGCTACCTCACCGTGCTGGTGGATGTGCCCGAGCAGCAGGTGGACGACGGCGTGGTGCGCCTGGCGGTGCTCGAAGGCCGTGTCGGCCGCTTGAACGTGACCGGCGCGCGCTACCACTCACCGGGTTTCATCCGCAAGCAGGTGAGCGAGCTGGCCGAAGGCACGGTGCCCGATTTCAACCGCCTGCTCTGCACCACTCAATTCTTCAAGGTTGGCATGATTCAAGGTATGAGAGCCTACTTCCTGGCCCGCATCAATCCAGGCTTGCAGTTCTTTTGCATTCATCAAAGGCACCTGTTTCACACCACGCGTCATGTCCCAGCTATTGCATTTGCCAACCAAATTAGCCACCACATAGCAGGTTGACGTGAAGCCGTAACGCTTCAAAACTGGCAGGGCACAGCGCAGGTTGTTTTCATAGCCATCATCAAAGGTAATGCCAAACACTTTTCCCTGCTTTTCACCATTCAAATACGGCAATAAATCGCCCATCGACTTACCCCGATAACCCAACGCATTGAGCGCTGCCATTTGCCTTGAAAAAGTACCAGGCGCCACCACCAGTCCGCGCATCGGCGAGCCCTTGGGCGGCTCTGCATCAACCTGGTGGTA
>JANMAS010000447.1:0-3636 GCA_031359975.1 Burkholderiales bacterium | reverse complement strand
TCGGCGCCGGCGTTGGTGGTCATCACGATCATCACGCTGCGGAAATCGGCCTTGCGCCCGTTGTTGTCGGTCAAGGTGCCGTGATCCATCACCTGCAGCAGCACATTGAAGACGTCCGGGTGCTCCTGTTCGATTTCGTCGAGCAGCAGCACCGCGTGCGGCTTCTTGCTGACGGCCTCGGTGAGCAGGCCACCTTGGTCGAAGCCCACGTAACCCGGCGGCGCGCCGATGAGGCGGCTCACCGCGTGGCGCTCCATGTACTCCGACATGTCGAAGCGGATCAGCTCAATACCCAGGATGAAGGCCAACTGCTTGGCGACTTCGGTCTTGCCCACGCCGGTGGGGCCCGAGAACAGAAAACAACCGATCGGCTTGTCGGGCCGGCCCAGGCCCGAGCGTGCCATCTTGATGGCCGACGCCAGCGCGTCGATTGCCGGCTCCTGGCCAAAGACCACACTGCGCAGATCGCGGTCGAGGGTTTTGAGTCGGCCGCGATCGTCGCTGGACACGCTGGCCGGCGGGATGCGGGCGATCTTGGCGACGATTTCCTCGACCTCGGCCTTGGTGATCGTCTTCTTCTGGCGGCTCTTGGGCAACACACGCTGTGCCGCGCCAGCTTCGTCGATGACGTCGATCGCCTTGTCGGGCAGGTGGCGGTCGTTGATGTACTTGGCCGAGAGCTCTGCCGCCGCCTGCAAGGCGCCGAGCGCGTACTTCACGCTGTGGTGCTCTTCGAAGCGGCTCTTCAGGCCCTTGAGGATCTCGATGGTTTCTTCGACCGTGGGCTCCACCACGTCGATCTTCTGGAAGCGCCGCGACAGCGCCGCATCCTTTTCAAAGATGCCGCGGTACTCGGTGAAGGTGGTGGCGCCGATGCACTTGAGGCCACCGTTCGAGAGCGCCGGCTTCAGCAGGTTGCTGGCATCCAGCGTACCGCCGGATGCCGCACCCGCGCCGATCAGCGTGTGAATCTCGTCGATGAACAGGATCGCGCGCGGCTGATCCTTCAATTGCTTGAGCACGCCCTTCAGGCGCTGCTCGAAATCGCCGCGGTACTTGGTGCCGGCCAGCAGCGCGCCCATGTCGAGGGTGTAGACGGTGGAATCCACCAGCACCTCGGGCACGTCGTTCTGAGTGATCCTCCAGGCCAGGCCCTCGGCGATCGCCGTCTTGCCGACACCGGCTTCGCCCACCAGCAGCGGGTTGTTCTTGCGGCGGCGGCACAGCACCTGGATCACCCGCTCCACTTCGTGGTCGCGGCCGATGAGCGGATCGATCTTGCCGTCGCGGGCGAGCAGGTTCAAATTTTGGGTGAACTGGTCGAGCGGCGAGCCTTTGCCATCACCGGCTTCTTCGCGCTCTGATTCGTTACCGCCGCTTTCGTTGGGCTTCGTCGGCTCGGGCGGATCGGATTTCTTGATGCCGTGGGCGATGAAATTCACCACGTCGAGCCGGGTAACACCTTGCTGATGCAGGTAGTAAACAGCGTGTGAGTCTTTTTCGCCGAAGATCGCCACCAGTACGTTGGCACCGGTGACTTCCTTCTTGCCGCTGCTCGTCGACTGCACATGCATGATGGCGCGCTGGATCACACGCTGGAAACCGAGCGTGGGCTGGGTGTCCACCTCTTCGGTGCCACCCACCGTGGGCGTGTTTTCCTTGATGAAGCCCGACAGGCTCTTGCGCAGGTCGTCGATATTCGCCGCGCAGGCTCTCAACACCTCCGCGGCGGAAGGGTTGTCCAGCAGCGCGAGCAACAGGTGCTCGACGGTGATGAACTCATGTCGCTGCTGGCGTGCTGCGACAAACGCCATGTGCAGGCTGACTTCGAGTTCTTGGGCAATCATGCGGCCTCCATAATGCACTGCAAAGGATGCCCCGAACGGCGTGCGGAGGCAATCACAATCTCGACTTTTGTTGCGGCGACATCCTTGGTGAAGACGCCGCACACTCCCCGCCCCTCATGATGGATCTTCAACATGATCTGAGTGGCGGTTTCGATGTCCTGCTTGAAATACTCCTGCAGGACCATCACGACAAACTCCATCGGCGTGAAATCGTCGTTCAGCATCACCACCCGGTACATGCGCGGCGGTTTTGTCTTGGCGGTTTTTCGTTCGACCACGACCGCGCCACGCCCGTCGTCCGGCTTGGACACGTTGGGCGCGGTGGGGGGTGTGCGGGGACGCTCCGATGCCATTTGAAGATTCTATCGGCTGCAGATTGGGCCTGTGCGCGCCGGGTTCAAGCACCCGCGCCCAACAGGCCCGCAGATTTTTCCGCGGCGGGGTTCGGGGGCAACTGACCGGCATATCGGCTGTTTCGTCCATGACTTGTACCCAACTTACACCAACTTGACACACTCGGGTCAGACGCCCAGAATTTCATGTGTCCAAGCGCACATTGGACAATTGGATAGACAACGATTCGGAGATTGAGGAGGTAAGGCCAAGGCCGAGGGAAACGTCAAGTGGTTCAATGACGCAAAAGGGTTCGGTTTCATCGAACCCGCTGGAGGTGGGGCAGATGTCTTTGCGCACTTTTCAGCCATTGATATGGAGGGGTTCCGCACTCTCCGGCAAGGGTCCCGGGTGACCTACGATCTGATCCAGGGCCCCAAAGGCGATCTGGCACAGAACATCCGTTCACTCGACATCGCCGTGCAGGAAGAAAGCGCGGCCACCGAGGTCGTCGCACAGGCAGCCTGAGCGCTCCCGCATCGATCCTCAGGCCATCGATGCGATTCAACCAGGGTTAACACCATCGGGGTTTGCGCGGCGATCCACGCCGGAGCAGCCGGATTCGGCGTCGCCTGCGCATAGACTGCGTGTTCAATTCACTGAATCTGATTCAGCCTGTTGAACCACCCGTCATGACCGATGTGCACACCCCCTCCCGATACGCCGGCTTGGTGCCGTCGGTCGCGCGCGCCTTGGCGGTGATGGACTTGCTGGCCCGTGAGCGCACGCCGCTGAGCATGGCCAGCGTGGCCACGGCGCTCGAGTTGCCCAAGAGCAGCGTGCACGGCCTTTGCAACACCTTGCTCTCGTTCGGCTACCTTCGGCGCGCCGATAACGGCGCCTTTCAGATCGGGCCGGGCGTGATGAACCTGGCCGGCGCGTTCGTGGCCAGTACCAATGTGGCCAGCGAATTCGATGCGCTGTGGCGCGACGCCGCCTCGGCGCCAGACGAAACCCTGATCCTGTCGGTACTCAACGGCACCGACGTCGTTTATGTGGCGGTGCGCAACGGCACCCGCCCGCTGGGCCTGGCCTTCACCATCGGCATGCACCTGCCCGCGCATCTTGCGGCCACCGGCAAGGCGATGCTGGCGCACCTGAAGCCTTCCGATGTGCGCGCCTTGTATCCCCGGGGCCCGTTGCGACGCATCGCCGCTGGCGGCGCCGCCAGCGTCACCGCGTTGATGGCCGATCTGGCGCTGATCCGCGAGCAGGGCTACAGCGTCGACGATGAAGGCATTCGCGAAGGGGTGTATGCCATCGCGGCGCCGATCTTCGATGCCACGGGGGCGGCGGTGGCCGGCGTGGGCGTTTGCATCAACAAGGCCGTGCTCAACGCCGATCTGCATGAACGGCAACGCCGGGTGGTGGTGAAGGCGGCGATCACCCTGTCGCA
>JANMAS010000441.1:0-17951 GCA_031359975.1 Burkholderiales bacterium | reverse complement strand
GAGCTCCTTGATGCCGGCGATGAGGAAGCCCACTTCCCCGGCTTTCAGGGAATCACGAGCCTCGGACTTCGGCGTGAACACGCCCATCTGCTCGATCGGGTAGACGGCGTTGCTGGCCATCATGCGGACGCGTTCACCCTTGCTCAGCTCGCCATCGACCACCCGCACCAGCATCACCACGCCGACATAGTTGTCGAACCACGAATCGACAATCATCGCGCGCGGCGGACCATCGGGATTGCCGCGCGGCGCCGGCATGCGCAGGATCACGGCTTCGAGGATTTCGTCGATGCCCTCGCCCGTCTTGGCGGAACACGGAATCGCATGCGTGGCATCGATGCCGATCACGTCTTCGATTTCGGCCTTGGCGTTTTCGGGATCGGCCTGCGGCAGATCCATCTTGTTCAGCACCGGCACCACTTCGACACCCAGCTCGAGCGCGGTGTAGCAGTTGGCCACCGTTTGGGCTTCGACGCCCTGGCTGGCATCGACCACCAGCAAGGCCCCTTCACAGGCGGACAGCGAGCGGCTCACCTCGTAGCTGAAGTCCACATGCCCCGGTGTGTCGATGAGATTGAGTCGATAGGTTTGCCCATCCCGGGCCAGGTATGTCAACGCGGCGGTCTGCGCCTTGATCGTGATGCCTCGTTCGCGCTCGATATCCATCGAGTCGAGGACTTGCGCTTCCATTTCGCGATCGGAAAGGCCACCGCAGCGCTGAATGATCCGATCCGCCAACGTGCTCTTGCCGTGATCGATATGGGCAATGATGGAGAAATTTCGGATGTTTTGCATGGGGACGCGTGGATCGCACGCTTGTACGAAGACCAAAACGGCGCAGCCGTTTCAGCGCAAGCTCACATCGCGCCGCGATGTGAAGGCGCGAAGCGCCGTGCTGGAGCTAAAAAAAAGGCACGTCCAAGAGGAGACGCGCCTTCCAACAAAACGTATGGCAACTGCTTGTTGGGCCTTCATTGTAGCCAAAAGGGCCGTTTCGGAAGCCGCAAATTTGCTGGCGATGGGCTCGTTGCGACCGCCCAACAGGAAAACTTATCAACAGGTTGTGCACATGTCTGTTCAGCCTGACGGCAAGGTTGCAAGCCCGCGACATTGGTGGGTCGGACCAGCAATAACCGCCCGTCGCAGCGGCGGATTCATGCTCTCAAAGACACGAATCGTGTGGCGAAAACCGCAACTGTAACCGATAGTGCACATTGTGAGCCATCGGCCCGGCCAAGGCGTCGGGCTGACGCCTTGTGCATCGGGCGCCGAATATTCCATGATGCGGAAAGCCCTGACGAGGGAGTTGGTCAGGGGCATCAACGGCTCGACCCTCAGCGGGTGGGTCGAATGATCACGTAGTTCACCCACTCGCCGCGCCGAACCAGTGCCGTCACCGGGCGGTCTTTCGGCAGCTTGCCGACCACCGACGTGAACTGCCGCGAATCGGAGATCTCGGCGTTGTCGAGCGACAGGATCACGTCGCCTTCGCGCAAGCCGGCCTTTGCCGCCGCGCCATCCACCGCCTCGACGCGCACACCCCCTCGGACCTTGAGTTCGCGTCGCTGCGCATCGGTGAGATCAGCCACCGACAGGCCCAGCGCGTTTTTCGCCGTCGGTGTGGGCGGCGTCTCGGCCTTCTCGGCACGGCGCGGTTTCTCGGCATCGAACTCGGCCACCGTGACGGTGAGGTCGCGATAGCTACCGCGGCGGAACACCTGCAACGTCGCTTTGCTGCCGGGTTTGGCACGACCGATCAGCCGCGGCAGATCGCCCGACTTTTCGACCGCCTTGCCGTCCACCTTGGTGATGATGTCACCTGCCTCGACACCGGCCTTGTCGGCCGGTGCGCCGGCTTCGACGCCCTGCACAAAGGCACCGATCGTCTTGCCCAGGCCAATCGACTCAGCCACTTCCTTGGTGACCGGGCCGATCGTGACACCGATGCGACCGCGAATCACACGGCCACTGGCACGCAGTTGTTCGGACACGCTGATCGCCTCGTCGATCGGGATCGCGAAGGAGATGCCCATGAAGCCGCCGGAGCGGCTGTAGATCTGCGAGTTGATGCCCACCACTTCGCCTCGCAGGTTGAGCAGCGGCCCGCCGGAGTTGCCGGGGTTGATCGCCACATCCGTCTGAATCAGCGGCAGCAGCTCGCCGGTGTCGCGCTGCTTGGCGCTCACGATGCCGGCGGTGACGGTGTTGTCGAGGCCGAAAGGTGAGCCGATCGCCATCACCCATTCGCCCACTTTCAAGCGGTTCACATCGCCGATCTTCACCGAGGGCAAGCCGGTGGAATCGATCTTGACCACCGCCACGTCGGAGCGTTGGTCGGAGCCGATGATGCGGGCCTTGAACTCTCGCTTGTCGGTGAGCGTGACGATCACTTCGTCGGCACCTTCGACCACATGCGCGTTGGTCATCACGTAACCATCGGGCGACAGGATGAAACCCGAGCCGATGCCGCGCGGCTGCGCTTCTTCATTGCCGCCGCGACCGCCACCGTTGCCGCCATTGCCGCCACCTCGCGGCATATTGGGCATCGGAATGCCAAAGCGTTTGAAGAACTCCCGCATCTGGTCGTCCATCTCGCCGCCGGCTTCTTCGCTGCTGGCGCGCTTTTCGGTGGTGCGGATGTTGACGACCGCCGGCCCGACGCGCTCGGCGAGCTCGCTGAAATCGGGCAGCGTGACCTGCTGGGCCCGCGCGACCGTGGGCGCCAGCGCGGTGGCGCCGGCCACCAACATCAGCGACAGCGTCATGAAACGCAAGCGATCGACGACAGCCGAAGGCGACAAGGAACGGTACGACATGGATTCTCCTGCTGGAACTGGACCGTCAACGCGCCATTCGATCGGCGCGCCGACGGCAAGGGGATTCAAAACGGTTATCGCGTGCGCTTGAGCGCCTGGACAAATTGCTGCAGCGTGACGAGCGGGACGTCGCCCATCACCGTGACCCAGAAATCGTCATGCCGACGCATCATCGTGTAGGTGGCGCCGATGCGCGTGGCCATCGCGCGGGCATGGCGGCGCGGGTCGTACGGTTCGACAAACAGCGACAGGTGCGTGAGGCCGTCGGAATAGATCGCCTGCAAGACCAGCGCCCCGGCGGCATCGGCCGGGGCTGTCTCCAGCACATCCAGCTTTCGCCTGACGGTGCTGATGAGGTGGAATCCGGCCACGGGTGGCACCATGGCCCAGCCTTCGGCCTCGAGCGACGTGCGTTGCAGCGGAGAGCGCACGACACGCCAGCCGTTATGGGCGTTCATCGGCCGCGTCACCATCTCGGGCCTGACGCGCGCGAGCAGGTCGAGTTCGGAGAAAGACACCCGCTCCATCACCGTGCCGTCGGCATCGATCATGTCGGCCCGCAACAGCAATCCCGTTTCGCGTTCGGACCACAGCCGCTGCGCAAAGCGCACCGAATCCCTGGGCTTGAGCAGCAACACGTTGGCCTCGAAGCCCGCCACGCGGTCGATGCCGAGCACCCGCAATTCGTAATGCTCCTCGACGCGAAACTCGCCCGTCTGCAGCAGCGCCGGGAAAGACCCCAGCGGCTCGCGCTGCTCGATCACCACCGTCTTGTCGTCCGGCCACAGCGTGTGGACCAGATCGCCCTGGCGCAAGGTGCGGGTGGCCTTGCCGTCCAGCGATTCGACGCTTTCGTATTGCTGATGGCCGCTGCAGAAATGCATCACCCGCGCGCTCGATACCGAGGCGCCGTCGCTGAACACGGTGATGCCCTGATAGCTGGTGCAACGCCCGGCGTCCCGGATGCGCTGGAGCCATGCGCTGGCATCCGCCAGAGGCAGCGGCGGCGAACCCGCCATCGCCGCGCCAAACGCCAACAGCAGCAGCGCGACGGTGACGACACCGGCACGGGAGACGCGGCTGCGCAGCATGTTCAACGGGCGGGCGCGGTCAAGTCGGTGTTCCTCACGTATCCCGCCGGCGTGCCGAGTTGCCCGTCGAGGGAATATTGCCGGTGGGCCTGCAGGTAACGATCGAGTTGGGCGTCGCGAATCACCGCGCCATCGGCCACCGGCACGATGCGCAGCCGCGCATCCGCCGCCTCGCGCACCGCCCCAGCCGCGGTGATCGTCGATCCGGAGGCCGAACTGGCCGCCATCTGGCCGCTGCCGCCCGAAGGATCACCGCCCCGCATCATCATCGCAACCCCCGCCACCGCCACGAACCCGGCCGCCACCGCCATCGGCCGCTGCCAGGCGCGCCCCGGGCGAACAGCCATGCCGCCCGAAGCCCTGGTCGTGCCCTCGGCAAACAGATCGACGGTTTCGGCCACCGGCAAGGCCAGCCCCGATGGCGCCATGACCACCGGCTCGGAGGCCAACTGCGCGCGCAGGCGTTGCAAGAACGCCTCGTCGCGAGCCGGATCGACGGCCAGATCGTCGGAGCGCAGCACATCGCCGATCAACTGGTAGGCGTGCCATGTCTCGCGCATCGACGCGTTGCGCTGCCAATCCTGCGTCAGCATGGCCGCCTCGGCGCTCCCCAACTCACCATCGCTCAGCGAAGACAGCTGCAGGCCAGGGCCCGAGACCATTTCACCGGATTGAATCTTGCTCATCTTGACCACTCCAACATCGATCGCCCCAGCCCTACCAGCGCTCGCCTTCGCGCGTTTGCAGAACCGGCCGCAGACGCACTGCAATCGCTTCCCGTGCCCGAAAGATCCTCGAGCGCACCGTACCAATCGGGCAGTTCATCACTTCGGCAATTTCCTCGTAACTGAGGCCATCGATCTCACGCAACACAATCGCTTGCCTCAAATCCTCGGACAGCGCCTGGATGGCCGCGTTCACCGTGTTGGCAATCTGCTTGCTCGCCAACAGGGCTTCGGGCGTCTCGCCGTCGGTTAGTTCGTTTTCGACGCGGGAAGTTTCGTCATCGTTTGTGCTGATCAGCGAGGATTCGAAGACCAGCGGGTCGCGCCGCCGCTCCACCAGCGCCTTTTTGGCCGTATTCACCGCAATCCGGTAGAGCCAGGTGTAGAACGCGCTATCACCCCGAAACTGCGCCATGGCCCGGTAGGCGCGGATAAAAGTCTCCTGGGCGATATCGGCGACCAGGTCGGAATCCCGCACCATGCGCCCGATCAGCCGCTCCACCCGGCGCTGATATTTGACGACCAGCATCTCGAACGCCCGCGTATCGCCTCGCTTGACTCGTTCGACCAGGACAGCATCGGCGTCTTCCCCGCTCATCGATTCCCGCTCACAGCAGCCACGGCGCCGCAATCGGCTCGTCGCTCCCACGATGCGCATACAGCGTTGCGCGAAGCGCCGTAGCATCGGAGCCCGGAGACAAGCGAGCCGGCAGCCAACGATGGCGCCACACCGCCCACGGGCCGGCCTCGGCCGGTCGAAACCGCAGCAGCACCCAGTCACCCAGATCGATCATCACATCCAGCACGCCGTGCTCGGCCGTCGCGTGTGAGCGGCCACCCACCGGGCTCAACGCCCAGCGCCGGCCATCCCAGGCGATCCAGAACACCTCGCCGGGGCGGCTGATCAAGGCCAGGCCGCACCCAAGCGCCAAAGGCACCAGCGCCGCGAACGCGACGCTCAACGGCACTTGCCCGGCCAGGAGCATCGCTTCCGGCCCGATCGACGCCCCGAACATCGCCACCGCCCAGCCCGATGTCACTGCCGCAGCCGCCCCGGCAGCCATCGGGTAGACCCGTGACCACCCCGGGGCGGGCGCGAGCGTCAGGGCGAATGGCGGTGGAACACGCATTCGCTGCCCTGGGTGCCGACGAGGCTCAGAACTTTCGGAACACCAGCGTCCCGTTGGTGCCGCCGAAGCCGAAGTTGTTTTTCATCGCGACATCGATGCGCATCTCGCGCGCCGTGTTGGCGCAATAGTCGAGATCGCACTCGGGATCCTGCGAAAAGATATTGATCGTGGGCGGCGACACCTGATGATGCAGCGCCAGCACCGAAAACACCGATTCGATGCCACCTGCACCGCCGAGCAGATGGCCCGTCATCGATTTGGTGGAATTGACCACTAATTTCCGGGCGTGATCGCCGAAGGTGTTCTTGATCGCGTTGGTTTCGTTCAAATCGCCCAGCGGCGTGGACGTGCCGTGCGCATTGAGATACTGCACGTCGCTGGCCTGCATGCTGGCGTTACGCAGCGCGGCGCGCATCGAGCGCGCCGGGCCGCTCACGTCTGGCGCGGTCATGTGATAGGCATCGCCGCTCATGCCGAATCCGGAAAGCTCGGCGTAGATCCTGGCGCCACGCCGCTGGGCATGCGAGAGCTCCTCGATCACCAGCACGCCGGCGCCTTCGCCCAGCACGAAGCCATCACGATCCTTGTCCCACGGGCGGGATGCGGTGGCTGGATCGTCGTTGCGCACCGACAAGGCCCGCGCCGCGGCGAACCCGCCCACGCCCAGCGGCGACACGGTGGCCTCGGAACCCCCGCAGACCATCACGTCGGCATCGCCATATTCGATCATCCGCCCCGCCATGCCGATGCCATGAAGCCCGGTGGTGCAGGCGGTGACGATGCCCAGGTTGGGGCCCTTGAATCCGTTGAGGATCGACACATGCCCGGAGATCATGTTGATGTTCGATGCGGGCACGAAAAACGGCGAGATGCGGCGTGGCCCCCGCGCCACCAGTTCGGTGTGGGTTTCTTCGATCCGCGGCAAGCCGCCGATACCGGAGCCGATCAGGCAGCCAATGCGTTCGGCAAGCTCTTCCGTCAGGGCGTCACCTGTGGGCAGACCCGCATCCTGGATCGCCTGCGCCGCGGCCGCGATGCCAAAATGGATGAAGGTATCCATGTGACGCGCCTCCTTGCCGGAGATATACGCCTCGACATTGAACCCCTTCACCTCGCCGGCGAACCGGCAGGCAAACGCAGACGCATCAAACTTGGTGATGTTGGCGATGCCGGACTTGCCGGCCACCAGATTCGCCCATCCTTCGGCAACCGTATTGCCGACCGGCGATATCAGGCCCAACCCGGTAACGACAACGCGACGACGAGTCATGCGGATATGACGCCCGGGCTCAGGACTTGGGGTGGGTCTTGGCGTAGTCGATCGCCAATTGCACCGTGGTGATCTTCTCGGCCTCTTCGTCGGGGATCTCGATGCCAAACTCGTCTTCGAGGGCCATCACCAGTTCCACGGTGTCAAGTGAATCGGCGCCGAGATCGGCCACGAAGGCCTTTTCACTCGATACATCCGATTCCGGCACGCCGAGTTGCTCGGCAATGATCTTCTTGACACGTGATTCGATATCGCTCATGAATGCTCCAGCAGTGAAAGCAGAAAACCCGCGCGATTCTACGCGGGGCTTGGCCGGCGCCAAACGGCGCCGGTCAACCGTCAGGACATGTACATCCCGCCATTGACGTGCAGCTCGGTACCCGTGATGTACGACGCCTGCGGCGAGGCCAGAAAGGCCACCGCGTGCGCGATTTCTTCCGGTTTGCCCATGCGCCCGATCGGGATCTGGCCGAGCAACGCGGTGCGCTGCTGTTCGGCGAGCGCACCGGTCATGTCGGTTTCGATGAAGCCAGGGGCCACGCAGTTGACGGTGATGGAACGGCCGGCCAGCTCGCGCGCCAACGAGCGTGTCATGCCCACCACGCCGGCCTTGGCGGCCGCGTAGTTGGATTGGCCCGCATTGCCGGTGGCGCCCACGACCGAGGTGATGTTGACGATACGGCCATAGCGCTGTTTCACCATGCCACGCATGACCGCGCGACACATGCGAAACACCGACGAGAGATTGGTATCGATCACCGCGGCCCAGTCGTCGTCCTTCAGGCGCGGTGCGAGCATGTCGCGGGTGATGCCGGCGTTGTTCACCAGCACCTGCACACCGCCGTGTTCGGCCACGATGGCCTCGATCGCCGCGGCCACACCCGCAGCGTCGTTCACGTTGAGGGCGATGCCACGGCAACCGGCATGCGCCGAGAGGTTTGCACTGATGGCCTGGGCGCCAGACTCGGTGGTCGCCGTGCCGATGACCTTCAATCCACGGCCGGCCAATTCGGCGGCGATGGCCCGGCCGATGCCTCGCGACGCTCCGGTGACAAGGGCCACTTGCCCGGCAAATTCGATCCCGCTCATGCCAACAATCCTTTCGCTGCCTGAATCCCGGCCGGGTCGAACACGGCCGCGCCGATCGCTTCCGGATCGATCCGTTTTACCGTGCCGGCCAGCACCTTGCCTGGCCCGCACTCGAACATATGCCGCAAGCCGCGCGAGCGCATGGCGCGCACCACATCCACCCAGCGCACCGGCCCGAATGCCTGGCGCACCAGCGCGTCGCGAATGCGATCGGGATCGGTCTCGGCGGCCACGTCGATGTTGTTGATCACCGGAATGGCCGGCACCGATATGGCGACGCTGGCCAGACGATCTCGCAAGCGCTCGGCAGCCGGCTTCATCAAGCTCGAATGAAATGGGGCCGACACCGGCAAAGGCAACGTGCGCTTGGCGCCGGCCTCTTTCAGCAAGACACATGCCCGCTCCACACCGGCCTTGGTGCCGGCGATCACGGTTTGCATGGGGTCGTTGAAGTTGACGGCCTCCACCGCCTCGCCCGTAGCCGCAGCCGCTGTGGCACAACCGTCACGCACCGCCTGGGCATCGAGCCCGAGGATCGCCGCCATCGCACCCACGCCGACCGGCACGGCTTCCTGCATCGCCTGCGCACGAAAGCGCACCAGCGGCAGGGCATCACTCAAGCTGAAGGCCCCGGCGGCCACAAGCGCCGAATACTCGCCCAGCGAATGGCCCGCCACGGCAGCGGGCAGCGGCCCACCCTCAGCCAGCCAGACCCGATAACACACGATCCCGGCGGTGAGCATCACCGGCTGGGTGTTGGTGGTGAGGTCGAGCTGGTCCTTGGGGCCCTGACGAATCAGGCTCGCCACATCCTCGCCCAGCGCCTGCGAGGCCTCGGCCAGCGTGTGCACCGCCGAGGGATGGTCGCCCCACGCGTCGAGCATGCCCACGGCCTGTGAGCCCTGCCCGGGAAACAGAAACGCGAAATCGGTCATGGGGGATCGATCCGGTAGTTCAAAAGTCGAGCAACACCGCGCCCCAGGTGAAGCCGCCGCCGACGCCCTCGAGCATCACGGTGTCACCCGGTTTCACACGACCGGTGCGCACCGCCACATCGAGCGCCAGCGGGATGGACGCGGCGGATGTGTTGCCGTGCTGGTCGACCGTGACGATCAGCCGATCGGCGGGCACTTTCAGCTTGCGCGCGGTGCCTTCCATGATGCGGATGTTGGCTTGATGGGGAATGAGCCAGTCGATGTCGGTTTCTGCAAGCTCGGCCTTCTCGAGCACCGATCGAGCCACTTTTTCCAGCACGTTGACGGCGAGTTTGAAAACCGCCTGCCCTTCCATGCGCAATAGCGGGCTGCCGATCACCTGGCCGCCCGAGACGGTACCGGGCGTGCAGAGAATATCGAGGTAGCGCCCATCGGCGTGCAATTCGGTGGCGAGAATGCCGGGCGTGTCGCTCGCCTCGACGACCACCGCGCCAGCGCCATCGCCGAACAGCACGCAGGTTCCGCGATCGGTGAAATCGAGGATGCGCGAGAACACTTCGCTGCCGATGAGCAAGGCGGTGCGCGCCATGCCGGTGCGGATCATCGAATCGACCACCGACAGGCCGTAGACAAATCCCGAGCACACCGCTTGCAGGTCGAACGCGGCGCAACCGTCGATGCCGAGCTTGCGCTGGATGATGCAGGCGGTCGACGGAAACACCATGTCCGGCGTGGACGTGGCCACCACGATCAGATCGATATCCTGCGGCTTGCGGCCCGCGGCTTCCAAGGCTGCCAGCGCCGCTTGAAGGCCGAGATCACTGGCGTTCACATCGGGCGCGGCAAAGTGGCGGGCGCGAATGCCGGTCCGGGCAACGATCCATTCGTCGGAGGTTTCCACGCCCCGCTCCGCGAGCTCGGAAGCCAGCTGGGCGTTGGTCACGCGCCGGGGCGGCAGCACGCTCCCTGTTCCGGTGATGCGGCTGTAGCGGGGCAACGCAGCGCTCATGCTGCTTTCACCACCGGCATCGGGGCTTCTCGATCCGGCATCGCCTGCATCGTGGCCAGGATACGGTCGTGCACTTGGTCGAGCAGGCGATTTCGGGCTGCGTCATAGGCGCGGCCCAAAGCCTGTTCGAAAGAAAACGCATCCGCCGAACCGTGGCTCTTGAACACCAGGCCGCGCAGCCCCAGCAAGGCGGCGCCGTTGTAACGGCGCGGGTCGACGCGCGCCTTGAAGCGCCGGATCACCGGCATCGCCACCAAGGCCGCCAGGCGGGTGAACAGGTTGCGCTTGAACTCCTCGCGCATGAATTGGGTGAGTAGCGAGGCCAGGCCTTCAGTCGTCTTGAGCGCCACATTGCCGACAAAGCCGTCGCACACGACGATGTCGACCGCGCCGGAGAAGATGTCGCCACCCTCCACATTGCCCGCGTAGCGAATGAGCCCGCCCGTGTGGGCCTCGCGCAAGAGCTCGCCGGCACACTTGATCATGTCGCTGCCCTTCATCGCCTCTTCGCCGATGTTGAGCAGGCCCACCGTGGGTTCGTCCTTGCCTTCGACGGCCGACACCAGCGCACTGCCCATCACCGCAAACTGCAGCAGGTGTTCAGGCGTGCAATCGACGTTGGCGCCCAGGTCGAGCATGGTGGTGTGGCGGCCCAGGCGATTGGGCACCACGGTGGCAATGGCCGGGCGATCGATGCCGTCGAGTGTTTTAAGCAGGTAGCGCGCCACGGCCATCAGCGCGCCGGTGTTGCCCGCCGAGACGCACACATCGGCGCAGGCGGGTTTGTCGGGCTGCGCACGCAATTGTTCGAGCGCCACACGCATCGACGAATCACGTTTGCGCCGCAGCGCCACTTCGATGGAATCGTCCATCGAAACAACCTCCGAAGCGTGGACCAGCGTGGTGCGCGACCAACCAGCCGCAGGGGCGGTGCCGTCTTGCGTGCCCACCAGCACAAACTCGACGTCCGGATGTTTGTCGAGAAACGCCCGGCATGCGGCGAGCGTGACCGCTGGCCCGTGGTCGCCGCCCATGCAATCGACAGCCATGCGCACCACGGAAAGCGGCGCCAGAAGCGAGGTTTGAATCACGGGCGGATTCTGACCGTTCCGGTGGCGATCGCCTAGCGCGCCCGAAAGCGGGCCGAAAGCGTCTCGCCGTGGAACGTGCACCACACAGCGCGGCGGGGCTGCGGAATCAGGCGTCGGACTTGGTCGTCAGCACTTTGCGTCCGCGGTAGAAACCGTTCGGACTGATGTGGTGACGCAAATGCACTTCGCCGGTCGTCGGCTCGATCGCGGTGCCGGGTTTGACCAGGGCATTGTGCGAACGATGCATGCCGCGCTTGGACGGTGACTTCTTGTTTTGCTGAACAGCCATGAATTTCTCCAGGGAATCTCGTGTGGGCCGACGCCTCGATTGAAACGCCTCGGGATCACGCGGTGAAGCGCCCATCCCAAATACCCAATGTGTGTGCCAACTGGCCCGTGGTACGGGCTGATACCTCGCGGCAGGCGCTGCGCTGCATCATCTGCAGCGGGTGTCGGGTGCGGGTGTTTGATGCGGGTGGTTGATCCGACTACCCCGCGACAAACACCTTTTCCTGGCACTCTCCTGGCGCACTCGGTCAAGCTTGTGATGATACCACGCGAGGCGCTGGCAATGCCCACAGCAGCCAACCGGAAATCTCAGTTGGGAAGTTTGCCGCCCAGCAACGGCGCCAGAACCGCAAAGGGATTCTCGCGCTCCGGATCAGCCTCGGGCAGCGCGTGCGCTGGTGGGAGAAAGCGGAGATCAGACGCCGGGCATGGCTCGTGTTTGGGCACCAGCGGAAGGTGCAGCAGCAGTTCGTCTTCGATCAGCGCCCGCAGATTGAAGGCGGCGGATATCACCAGCACGTCGTCTTCGGTGTCGGCGTCCAGCGCTTCGGCGGAGGCTTCGTCGGCCACGAAACGATACGCGCGCCGCACCGAAACCGGCACGTTCACGACGCCCAGGCAGCGCTGGCATGTCAGCGGCATATCGGCGTCGGCCTCGAGATCCACCCAGACCTGTGCCTCGCCAGCAACCGCGCGGCGCTCGCCACGCGCTACCCACGATACCGCCCGCGCAGGGCCGGTCTCGCCCTCGGCAGGCGGTGCCATCAGCGAGGCCACGCGCTCCAGGCTCGCCAGCGGCCACTCACCGCTCAGCGTGGCGCCGCCTTCACTGAACCGGATCAGATCAAGGCGTTTCGGGTCGAAGATTCTGGCCATGTAGTTCACAGTGTATGCGGCGAGATGAGCCCGCAAGATGATGCCGGTTCGATGGGAAAATCCCTCGATGCCGACGATGCCTCGCCTGATTCTCGCCTCCACCTCACGCTATCGCGCCGACCTGCTGCGGCGCCTGCGCCTGCCTTTCGATATGCAATCACCCGGTATCGACGAAGTAGCGCAAGCTGGCGAGATCCCGGCTGCGCTGGCCGTGCGCCTGGCACACGAAAAGGCCGCCGCGGTGGCTCACCGGCATCCCGATGCCATCGTGATCGGCTCTGATCAAGTGGCCGACCTGCGCGGCCAGGCGATCGGCAAGCCGATCACCCACGAGCGAGCCACCGAGCAGCTGCGCGCTCTGCGCGGCCATGAGGTGGTGTTTCACACCGCGGTGTGCGTGATGCGTGTCGACACCGGTTTTTCGCGCACGCTGCTGGCGCCGGTGACGGTGAGGTTCCGCCCACTCACCGATGCCGAGATCGAGCGCTACCTGCGCGCCGAGACGCCGTACGACTGCGCCGGCAGCGCCAAGTGCGAAACCTCCGGCATCGCACTGCTCAGTGCGATTCACTCCGACGACCCCACCGCGCTTGTCGGCCTGCCGCTGATCCGTACCTGCGAGCTGCTTCGCGCCGCCGGGCTTGACCCGCTGCTGAACGCTTCAGCACAATGAGCGCATCACCCGGCCGGCTCGTGCTGGTGCCCAACACGCTGGATCTCGGGCATGCCATGCTCGACATCGCCGACACGGTGCCCCAAGGTGTGATTCGGCGCGCTGCCGCGATCAACCATTGGGTGGTGGAGGACGCCAAGTCGGCCCGTGCATTCTTGAAGCGTGTGGGAGCGATCAATGCCCTGTCGCAGCCGCTTCAGGCGCTCGATATCCGCGAGTTGCCGCGCCCGCGCAAGGGCTCGCCCAGCGGCGCCGTGCCGTCGGCGGAGTTCGACACCCTGCTGCTACCGATGGCCGACGGCCACGACATCGGCCTGCTCTCCGAAGCCGGCCTCGCCGCGGTGGCCGACCCCGGCGCCGCTCTGGTGGCGGCCGCCCATCGTGCCGGCTGGGCGGTGGAGGTGCTGCCGGGCGCCAGCTCGATCACCCTGGCGGTGGCCGCCAGCGGCCTGAACGGCCAGCGCTTTGCCTTCGAAGGTTATCTGCCCCAGGACGACACCGCCCGCGCCAAGCGCATCAAGGAACTGGACAACTGGTCGCGGCGCGAATCGCAAACTCAGGTGGCGATCGAAACGCCTTATCGCAATGCCGCCCTGTGGCGCGCGCTGGTGACGCACCTGCAACCCGCCACGCGCTTGTCGGCGGCGTGCGGCCTCACGCTGCCCGGCGGCTGGTGCCGCACGGCGCGCGTGGATCAATGGCGGCGTTCGCCGATCGAGCTGCCGGCGGATGTGCCCACGGTTTTCATGTGGCTGGCCACGTAAGGCCCACCTGCGGCGCAGCGCGCCCCTTCAAGCCTTCGAGCCGCCCAGCAAGGCCGCCACCTTGCGGCGCGTTCGGATGTTGGGCGATCCCGCGCGCGCAGCGGCGTGCGCGGCTGGCACACGGTGATCCCACGGCGCCTCGCCGCTGCCAGCAGCGGGCTCGTACGGCTTGTCGAAGAACGGGTCGAGCGCGCGTTGCGGCGCCAAGGGGCGATAGGTCGGCCTGTCGACTCGATCGGATCGTTCGGGCCGGTCGGGTTTGTCCGTCCGCTCGCTGTTTTCGCTGCGTTCAGCGCGTATCGGTGGGCGCGAATCATCAGCCGGGCGACGCGGCCTGGCGGGTTCGTCGTCCATCTCCAGCGGCTCGATCTCGAATTTGCGCTTGATCAGCTTTTCGATCTCGGCCACGGTGCGTGCATCGTCCCGGGTGGCCAGCGTGATGGCCACGCCGGAGGCGCCGGCGCGACCGGTGCGGCCGATGCGATGCACATAGTCTTCAGCGTTGAACGGCACGTCGAAATTGAAGACCGCCGGCAGATCGGCGATATCCAGCCCGCGCGCGGCCACGTCGGTGGCCACCAGCAGATCCACTTCTCCGCGCTTGAAGGCGTCGAGCGATTTCAGTCGTTCGTCTTGCGACTTGTCGCCGTGCAGGGCGGCGGTCTTGAGGCCATCGTGTTCGAAGGCACGGGCCAGGCGCGCGGCGCCGAGCTTCGAGTTGACGAAGATGAGGGCCTGCGTGATCGAGCGCTGCTTGAGCAAAAAACGCACGGCGCGGCGCTTGTCGTCGTCGCCCACGCTGTAGAAATGCTGCTCCACGTTGGTGGCGGTGGCGTTGGGCCTGGCCACCTCGATCGTCAACGGATCCTGCAGATAGCTTTGCGCCAGACGCCGGATTTCCGGCGAGAAGGTGGCCGAAAACAGCAGCGTCTGGCGCTGTTTGGGCAGAAAGCTGAGGATGCGCTGCAGATCGGGCAGGAAGCCGATGTCGAGCATGCGGTCGGCCTCGTCGAGCACCACGTACTCCACCTGATTGAGCACGCAATTCTTGGCCTGGATGTGATCGAGCAGGCGGCCCGGCGTGGCGACCAGCACCTCGACACCCTTGCGCAGCGTCTGCGTCTGCGGCGCCATGTCGATGCCGCCGAACACCACCATGGTGCGCAATTGGGTGTGGCTGGCGTAGGCCTTGATGCTCGCCGCCACTTGGTCGGCCAGCTCCCGCGTGGGCGCCAGCACCAGCGCGCGCACCGGGTGGCGAGCGGGCGACATCGACGCGTTTTCGTGCGCCAGCATCTTTTGCAGCAGGGGGATGGCAAAGGCCGCCGTTTTGCCGGTGCCTGTCTGCGCGGCGCCCATCACGTCGCGCCCGGCCAGCACCACGGGAATGGCCTTGGCCTGGATCGGCGTCATCGCGGCGTAGCCTTGATCGGCAATCGCGCGCTGGAGCTTGAGATCAAGCGGGAGAACGTCGAAACGCTCAGGAATATCGACCAGTGTCGATGCGTCTAGGGAATCAGTCATTACTCGGGATTATCCCTTAGCAGCAAAAAACCGGCTTCAGCGCCGAAAGAACAGCCATCGCGGTGCCTTGAAACGCACGATGCGCCAGTACAGCGTCACGTAACAAAGCGAGAAGATCACGATGAATCCGGCAAGGACGGCGGTGTTGTCCCACCACAGCACAGCGGGCACCACCGACATCATGCACAGCATCCACAGGTAGGTGGCCGTCATCGAATTGCGGCGGGTGAGCTCCTTGGCCGTGCGCTCGCCCGCGGCCCAGCGCAGAAAGCGCCGATAGATCAGGCTGTGCAGATGGGCGCCATCGGGCATGCCCACGGGCGTGCCCATCAACACCTTGCGCCGGTAGATAGAAAACAGCGTCTCCACCACCGGGTAAATGCACAACAGCAGCGGAAACATCGGCGAGACTTCCGCATTGCGCACCAGCAGCAGGATGGCCAGTTCGGCCACATAGAAGCCCAGGAAATACGCACCGCCATCGCCGAGAAACACCAGCCCGGCCGGGAAGTTCCAGAAGAAGAAGCCCAGCACGGCGCCCACGCCGCCCAACGCCATCCAGCCGATCAGGCCGTCGCCCACCGCAAATGCCACATAGGCGATGCAGATGAGCATCAGGATCACGCACATCGACGCCAGGCCGTTGAAACCGTCGATGATGTTGACAGCGTTGGCGATGCCGACAACCACGAAGATGGTGACCAGCGCCGAACCGATGGCGGTACCCACCACCCAGTCGAGACCCGGAATCTCGGTGCGCACGATGGCTGCGCCCATGACCCAGAACGCGAGCGCCGCGGAAACCGCCGCAAACAGCAGGCGCCGACGCGGGCGGATGTTTTTTGTCAGATCTTCGGCGAGGCCGGCGATGAACACCGGCATGCCACAGCCCAGCAACATCATGGCCATCCGGCCGGACTCCCGATCCCGCCACCACAGCATCCCCGCCGCTGCCGTGACGGCACACACAATGCCAACGCCGCCGATGCGCGGCACAGGATTGGCATGAAATTTTTGCGGGCCGGAGAGGTCGTGATCGTTGGTGCGATGCGCATGTGTGCGAACCCACCTCACGACCAGTAAAGTGAGTACGAAGGAAACCGCGAACGCGGAAAACAACACTGGCATTTCAGCCAGTTTAACGTTGGCCTGCGCGGGCGGTTGTCAGGCTGGGTCAGCGATGGGGGCTGGGATAATCCCGAATCACAACGACTTGGTCCGTTGCATTGGCGACGGCGAGTCGTCGAAAGGAAGGCATTTTGACGATTCTGGTCACTGGCGGCGCCGGGTTCATCGGCAGCAATTTCATTCGTGACTGGATCGGGGCGGGTGATGAGCCGATCGTCAATCTCGACGCACTCACCTACGCCGGGCACTTGCGCAATCTCGAAGGCCTGAGCGCACCGGATCGCCATCACTTTGTGCAGGGCGACATCTGCGATCGGCCGCTGGTAGACCACCTCCTGCGGCAGCATCGCCCCCGCGCCATCGTTCATCTCGCCGCCGAAAGCCATGTCGACCGCAGCATCCATGGCCCCGCGGCCTTTCTGCGCACCAACATCGAAGGCACGTTCCACCTGCTCGAAGCGGCGCGAGCGTATTGGGCGGATCTGCCGGAGATCGACAAGGCCGCGTGGCGCTTTGTGCATGTGAGCACCGACGAGGTGTACGGCAGCCTCGATCCCGATATGCCGGCATTCACCGAGCGGGCCGCACATGCCCCCAACAGCCCGTATTCGGCGAGCAAGGCTGCTTCGGATCATCTGGCGCGCGCGTGGCATCACACTTACGGCCTGCCGGTGGTCACAACAAACTGCTCCAACAACCACGGCCCGTACCAACTACCCGAAAAGCTGATTCCGCTGACGATCGTCAACGCCCTTGCCGGCAAGCCCTTGCCGATCTATGGCGACGGCCAGAACGTGCGTGACTGGTTGTACGTGCGCGACCATTGCGACGCGATCCGCGCCGTTTTGGCGCGCGGGCGCGTCGGCGAAACCTACAACATCGGCGGTTGGAACGAACGTACCAACATCGATGTCGTGCACGCCGTATGCCGCTTGCTCGACAGGCATGACCCGCACTCGTCCGGCCCCCGCGAACGGCTGATCACGTTGGTGCAAGACCGCGCGGGACACGATCGCCGCTACGCGATCGATGCCACCAAGATCGAGCGCGAGCTTGGGTGGCGCCCTTCGGAGACCTTCGAATCCGGCATCGGCAAAACGGTGGCCTGGTATCTGGATCACCCGGAGTGGATCGCGGCTGCCCAATCGCCCGCGCACCGCGACTGGATTGCCACGCACTATGCCGAGCCCTGAGCGATGAAGCTGCTGCTGCTCGGCAAGAACGGCCAAGTGGGCTGGGAGCTGCAACGCGCGCTGGCCCCATTGGGCCAGGTGATTGCGCTGGATCGAGCCGACACCGCACCCGCCGGCAACATCGCGCAACTCGATGCGATCGCGGCCACCGTGCAATCGGTGCGGCCCGACGTGATCGTCAACGCCGCGGCCTACACGCAAGTGGACGCGGCCGAATCGCAGCCCGAACTCGCGCGCCTCGTCAATGCGCTGGCGCCGGCCGTACTGGCACGAGAAGCCGCCGCAATCGGCGCCCTGCTGGTGCACTACAGCACCGACTACGTGTTCGATGGCAGCGGCACCACGCCCT
>JANMAS010000418.1:0-8058 GCA_031359975.1 Burkholderiales bacterium | reverse complement strand
CACACGAACCACTCTCACCGGGTGGGCGCCAGTTGCACAGTTGAGAGCCAGATGAAGGGCTCGCTTTGCAATCGCGCTCACGCGGTCGGCGGGCATGCCGCCGAGCCCATACCGAGACGCCCCGTCAGTCGCTGCCGTAGCGCAGACGCGCAGCTCGCAACTTCGCCTGTACCACTTTGTGCGGCACGGCATTGAGCAACAGCTCACCGAAAGCCGCAGGCGGCGCGCCTTCGCAGTGCTGCTTGAACGTGATGTCCAGCTTTGTGGGGTTGCCCAGGTTGTCAAACTTGGACTGGTACACGATGAAGTTGCCGGTCAACGTATTGCAGCCGCGGCCGTCGCCGGAAAAGTCGAGCCCTGGCGACGTGGCATCCTGGAAGGGGAAGCGTTGGGCGTGCAGAAAAGCGCCGGGGCCGAACGACGTGCCGGTTGGCGAGGCCGTGTCCAGATTCCACCAGGTGTCGCCGCTGATCGACGCGCTCACGCCGCCGTCGAAGTTGCGCGAGAATTGGATCAGCGAGTTGGTGGGGTTGTAGCGGTAGGAGTTGCCCTGCGTGATGTAGTCACCCGGATCGCCGTGGAAGCTGATTTCCGTTCGTGGCGCGCGGGGGCTCATGACGAGAACGATGACGTGGTCGTGCGAGAGATGGCCCGACTTGTCCCTCGTGTCCAGACGGAAGCGCAGCGTGTCGCCCTCTTTGCCAACCTTCGGTGCCGCGAAGCTCGGCGTCGGCGATGACGCATTGTCCAGCGCCACGGCGGGCCCATCGACCTGCGTCCAACGATAAGCAAGCGGCGAGTGCTTCCGCGAGAACGACTGCGTGGCGTCGAGTGTGCCGGTCTCCTCGGACAGCACATCGAAATCGGCTCCCGCAATCGCGGCGGTCTCCGGAACGACCAGGGGATAGTCGCTATTGATGCGAACGGCGCCGTAGAGCGGCGGTCCGGTCACTTCGCAGTTCTGCAGAAAATCGATCGCCATCTTGGAGACGGTGCCGTTTGCGTCGACCTCGTATTCGCGCACCCTGAACCAGCCTTTCAGCGTGTTGCAGCCACGCCCGTTGCCAGTCATGCTGAGGCCAGGCGCCATCGGCGAATTGAACGGATAGCGTGCGGCATCCGGATAGCCGCCAGGAGCCAGCGTGCTGTCAGCTGGCGACGCGAACTCGATTGACCACCAGTTGTTGGGATCGGTCACCGTCACTGCGGTGGAACTGGCCGTGCCTTGGGCCGAGATCGACGCATCGGGGGGCAGGTAGGTCTGCGTGATGCCCTGGCCGATGTAGTCGCCTGCGGTGCTGATGTACTTCATCCCCGTGACAGCGAACGCTGCCACGGCCTGAATCGCGAGCATCACGGCCAAGGCCGCCTTCAATTTCTTGGACATCTTCTTCCTCCTTTGTATTGATCGAATCTGAATGCAACTGCAGACAGCATTTTCATGTCAAAGGCGGAGCGATGACAGGCGGGCATCATCAAAACTGATCACGCCACCACCGAGGAAGGCCGCTGCGGGGTTCAGCGCTGATCAGCCTCCAGCGCGTCGGCCAGACGGCTGGCGCGGTGGGCGAGCAGGCGCCCCGCCAGCTGGCGCAGAAGATCGAGGCGAGCGCAGGGTGAGGCCGACAACGGCCACGCGGCGGTATAGACAATCCCATTTCGGGTTTCGCCAGAAAGCCGACCCACGGCGTGTTTTCGTGGGCGCGGGCCCCCGACCACCGCCGCGATCGTTCGTCAGTTGGGATCGATCCGGTACACCACGCCGAGCAGGTCATCGCCGCCCGTGCTGGCGGTGCCGTAGAGCTTGCCGCCGCCGCCCTGCGTCAGCGGCCCGCGCGATCACTCGCACATCTTGAGCATGCCCGCCTGGATCTCCTGCGGGGTCAGGTCGCGCACGTGCGTGGCCACCGACCAGTTGTGGCCGAAGGGATCCTGCAGCATGCCGTAGCGATCGCCCCAGAACATGTCGGCCAGTGGCATGGTGACGGTGGCGCCCGCCGCAACGGCTTGCTCGAACGCCGCATCGGCGTTTTCGACGAAGAGGTGGATCGTCACCGGCGAGCCTTTGAGCGATTTCGGCCCCAATGCGCCCATCTGCGGGTATTCGTCGACCAGCATCAGGGCCGAATCGCCAATGCGCAGGGCAGCATGCATCAGCTTGCCGTCGGGGCCGGGCAGGCGCATCGTTTCCACCGCGCTGAACGCCTTCTTGTAGAACTCGATGGCATCGGCGGCGTTGGCGCACACCAGATGCGGGGTGAGCGAGTGCATGCCTTCGGGTATGGGTTTGACGGTGGGTTGGCTCATGATCGTGTCTCCTGCGTGGGCGGTGTGGCGAAAGGCGACCCGGAGCCAAACGTAGCAACCCGCCGGCAGATCGTCAAGCCGGGATCGACCACCACCGCCAAGGCCAGCGCTCACCTCGTTGCGATGCGTTGCCGATACCTCAGCAGCTCCATGCCCACGATGCACACGATCAGCCAGGCCGAGCCCGAGGCGAATCCCGCCAGCACGTCGCTGGCCCAGTGCACCTGGAGAAAGATGCGGCTGCAGCCCACGGTAAAGGCGATCGCGGCCGCCGCCAGTACCGCCGGCAGGTGCCAGCGCGCCGGCACCTGTCGCACCAGCACATAAGCGAGCATGCCGTACACCACCACCGAGCCGGATGAGTGCCCGCTCGGAAAACTGAATCCATCAGCCAGCGCGTAGCCGTGCTCGTGCACCGGCCGCGCTCTTTCGAACAGCTGTTTCAGCGCCAGGTTCAACACCGCATTGCCCGCGCAGGCCGCAGCTCCTCCAAAAGCCAGCGAGCGATGGCCCCGCCACACCCCTGCAAAGGTGAGCGCCACCACCAGCCCCGTCAGCGGGTAGGGATCGCCCAGATGGGTGACGCGGCTGAAAAATTGCAGCGTCGATGGCGAGAGGCTTTGCGCGAGCACCTCGGCGAGCCGGGTGTCGAACTGGCCCATGCGTTCGTGGCCCTGCAGGACTTCGGTCATCTCCGCGAACACCAGCGCGGCGCAGGCCACGGCGGTGGCGGCAAGGGCCAGACGTGCGAGCACGAACTGCAGCCGCCGTTGCGGGCGCCGGGTGGCGACCGCACCGAGCTGGCTGAACGCCAGGCAGCCGATCGCACTGAGCAGCAGAACGGCCGTGAGTGCGGCGATGAAAAACGGCACGGCCCGCAAGCCGATGGCGAGCGCCCAGGCGTTGGGGCCCGTGGGCAGATCAGGCATCGCCGGCTCCGCCGCTCAGAGGCAGCGCTTGCGCTGCGACACGTACAAACGAGCCCCGAGCGGCGTCATGATCCCAGCGCTCGACGATGGTTTGCCCGCGGCCAATCGTCGCAACATCGCCCGCCCCCACCCCCGCATCGTGGCGCAGCAGGTTCACCGAATTGCCGGCCTGTCGCCTCACGCGGGACGACACCGCCGTGCCTGCTTGCACGCACCATATCCGCCTCGACAGCCCGTGCATCGTCTCGTGCAGCGGCAACACACAGGGCAGGTGGATATGCCCGCCGATGATCACGTCGGCGCCGGCATCGGCCCAGCGGCGTACCGCCGCCTCACGGCCGTGCAGCAGGTCGCCGGAGTCTTCGTTCGACGGCACGGCTACCGGCTGATGCACCACCACCACCCGCGCCTGCTTCGGGCTCGCCACACGCAACTGTGCAGCCACCCGTTCGACCTGTGCGGCAGACACATCGCCATCCTTGTGGCGCCAGCGCCGCGTGGTGTTCACGCTCACGACGAACCAGTCGGCCGACAGATACCGTGGCTCGAGATCGTCGCCGAACGCGCGACGAAAGTTGGCGTACGGCGTGAGCGCACGCGCCATCAGGTTGAGCAAGGGAATGTCGTGGTTGCCGGGAATCACCAGCACCGCGGCCGGTGCCAGCCGATCGGCAAAGGCGCGTGCCTTGGCAAACTCGGCCGGCGTGGCGCGCTGGGTGATGTCGCCCGAGAGCACGATGATCTCCGGTGCTTCTTGCCGCACCAGCGCGAGCAGGGCCTGCACCACCTCGGCGCGCTCGGTGCCGAAGTGCGGATCGGAGATTTGCATCAGGCTGGTCATTGCCTGGGCACCGCGTCGTCCGGCGCGGGTGTCAGCAGCGGCAGTGCATGCGGCGATACCGAAAAGTGCAAGGGCGCGCGCAGCCAGGTGATCTCGCCGTCGGTGGCCACCTTCACCAGGCCCTTGCCACGCGGGGCGGCCGGCCGCACGTCGAGCTGATCGAAGCCGAAGCTGGACACATCGCTCGCCTCGCCGAGCCGGCCCATCGCACCCCGCAGGATCAACCCCAGCATGCTCAAGGTGCCCACCGGCCGCAAGGTGATCGCCACCAACCGGCCCTGCGCCAGTGCCGCCGCTTCAGCCACGCCGATCTGTTCGAGCTGCAAGGCGTTGTTGGCCACAAACAGCGTGGGCGTGCGCACGCGCCGCTGCCCGCCGCTGTTTTGCAGACTCAAATGCAAGGGCCGATGCGCATGAAACAGGGTGACCAGCGCCGAAGCCATGGCCACCAGCCGGCTGCGCCCGAAGCGCGCTTTGTAAGCCTCGCGATCTTCGAGCAGTTGCGGATACAGGCCCAGGCTGGCGTTGACGAGGAAGACACGCTCGTTGACCAACCCCACCTGCGTGGGACGCACGCGGGCATTCAGCAGCGCGCGCGTGGCTTGTTCGGTGTCGAACGGAATGCCATGCGTGCGGCTGAAGTAGTTGAAGGTGCCTTGCGGTATCACGCCGAAGGCACAGCGGCTGCCGAGCACGGCCTGCGCCACCGCGTTGATGGTGCCGTCGCCACCGGCGGCCACCACCGCACCGCCGCAGCTCCTGGCCTGCACCACCGCGCGCCGGGCTACCTGCGCCACCGGTTCGCCGGCCTCGATGAGCAGGATGCGGTGTTCACGATCGGCGCTGGTCAGCACCTGCTCGATGGTGTGGCGCTCGGTTGCGGCGTCGTCGCTGCCTGAGCCGGCGTTGAGCACGATGATCAGCGGTGTGTCGGGGCCCACGTGGGTGTGCATCAATCCACCGCCTGCCGCAAGGTCTGCCGTTTTGCCAGCTCGGGAAAGAGCCGCATCCACAGCACCACGACGAGCAGCGTACCCACGCCGCCGAGCACCACCGAGCCCACCGGCCCGAGCCAGGCCGCCATCGCGCCGGATTCGAACTCGCCGAGCTGGTTGCTCGCGCCGATGAAGATCGAGTTGACGGCGCTCACCCGGCCGCGCATCGCGTCGGGCGTGTCGAGTTGCACCATCGCCTGGCGCACCACCACACTCACCACGTCGGCACCGCCCGTGATGAACAGCGCAGCAAGCGAGAGCCAGAAGCTGGTCGACAGGCCGAAGACCACGGTGGCACCACCAAAAATGGCCACCGCGGTGAACAGGCGCGCGCCCACGCGGCGCTCGATCGGCCGGCGTGCCAGCCACACCGACATCAGCAGCGCTCCCGCCGCCGGTGCCCCGCGCAGCAGACCGAGGCCGAGCGGGCCCACATGCAGGATGTCCTTGGCGAAGATCGGCAGCAATGCGGTGGCGCCGCCCAGCAGCACCGCGAACAGATCGAGCGAGATGGCGCCGAGCACCGCCGGGTGCTTCCAGATGAAGGTGACGCCGGCAAACAGCGTGGCCAGCGAGGTGGGCTCGCGGCCCGGCGCCACATGTTGGTAGCGAATCGCCAGCGCCAGCAGCGTGGCGCCTGCGAACAGCGCGGCGCACAGGCCGTAAACCACCGAAGCGCCGGCCGCGTAGACAAATCCACCGAGTGCCGGGCCGCCGATCACCGCACATTGCAAGGCCACCGAGCTGGAGGCGAGCGCCCGCGGCAGCACCGATGCCGGCACCAGCTGCGGCACCAGCGATTGCTGCGAAGGCATCTGGAAGGCACGCGCCACGCCGAAAAGCAGCGATACGCCCAGGATCACCGCGCGCGACATCCCGCCCGAGGCCGACGCCACGGTGAGCAGCAAGGCGGCGGCG
Source organism: Burkholderiales bacterium (assembly GCA_031359975.1). Classification (GTDB taxonomy): domain Bacteria; phylum Pseudomonadota; class Gammaproteobacteria; order Burkholderiales; family Burkholderiaceae_C; genus JANMAS01. The sequence continues at coordinate 2,068 of JANMAS010000418.1, read as the reverse complement.
GCCTGCAGCGCAAAACACGCCGCCAACACGCGGCGGCGGTCATATCGATCGGCCACATGGCCTGCCACCAGTGCCAGCGCCAGGGCCGGCACAAACTGGTAAAGGCCGACGAGGCCGAGATCCCAGGCGCTGCCCGTGAGCTCGTACATCTGCCAGCCCAAGGCCACCATCAGCATCTGCTGCGCGCCGGTGCCGATCAGCCGGCACCACCAGAAACGCACAAACGCCGGCAGGCTGCGCAGCCGGACCGGCGGATCAGTGGTTTCCATCCAGCGGGCTGGGATCGGCGGCAACAGGCATCGCGGCGCAGTGTACGCAGGAGGCCGGGGCCGCGTCAGAAGCGCTGCACAAGACCGGACTGGATGGCGTTTTCCGGGTTGGAGCCTGCCTCTCGCACACGATCGAGTGCCTCCTGCGTGGTCAGGCCCAGGCGCTTGACCACACAGGCGGCGGCGCTGCCGGTGCGGCCGATGCCGGCGGCACAGTGCAACAAGACGGCCTCGCCGCCTTGCAGTGCCCGCACGACCTCCGCGATGCCTTGCTCGAAGGCGGCCATATCGGTGGGCAGGCCGAAGTTCTCCATCGGCAGATGGGCCCATTTGAACGGCAGATCATGGCCATCGATGGCCGAGCGATAGGCCGGCGACAGGCGATCCATCTCGTCTTGCGGTGTCAGGCACAGCACGCGGTTGACGCCTTGTTGCCGCATCGCCTGCAGCGCAACAGGCCAGGGCTCGAAACGCCCGGGCATCGCGCTCAGCCACAGGCTGCCCGCCACGCTGGCCGGAAGGTCGACACGGCGCAGCATCACCGGGGCGGGCGCTGCCGCTCGAGCGGGCAACTCGGGATGTGGATCCACAGGCAAGGGTATGCGGTCGGTTGGCTGGGTCGCGCTCATTGTGCAGCCTGATCGACACGGTGGCCACGCTGCCACCCGGCCTGCGCCATCACGCTCGCCGGCCTGCGCGATGGGCCAGGGCGCGGCCTCGTGGCAACATGCCTCACGCGACGCGCCGAGGGCGCGGTCGGCTACCCCCCCACCCGTGCCCGAGGATCACCATGCTCAAGCTGCTGCCCGCCTTCATGGACGCCGACCTGCTGTGGATCCTTGCCGCCATGGGGCATGGCGACGAGCTGGCGGTGGTCGACCGCAATTTCCCGGCGCGGGCCATGGCCTACGGCACGCGGTCGGGCAAGTTGGTCACCTTGAACGGCATGGACGCCGTCGGCTCGATCGCCGGCATCCTGCAGCTGCTGCCACTCGACACCTATGTCGATGCGCCGGTCTGGCGCATGGACTCAGGCGACCAGCCGGGCGTGGCGCTGCCGGTGCACGAGGATGTGATGAAAGCCTGTGATGTTGCCGAAGGCCGTGCCGTGACATGCGGCGTGCTGGAGCGCCACGCGTTCTATGCGGCGGCCCAGCGTTGCTTCGCGGTCGTGCAGAACAGCGAGTCGCGGCCGTACGGATGTTTCATCCTGAAGAAGGGTGTTGTTTTCGAGCGGTGACCCGGTCACCAAGTGGGAACTCGCCTACGTCGAGCCGCGTGATCCACCGATCCCGCGTGAAGCGGCTGCTTGCTAAGGTGTAGTGAGCCGATCACCCCGTGTGACCGGCCGCACGCGGACTGGCATCTGGCTGTCTGCGGCAACCGAAGGAAACCTCATGAACTCGCGACTCGCGGCAGCCATCTTTTCACTCGGTGCCCTGGCACCCTTGACCGCTCCGGCGGCCCTCTCGGTATCGATCCGCATCGGCCCTCCGGCGCTGCCCATCTACGAGCAGCCGATGCTGCCCGGTGACGGCTACATCTGGACGCCCGGTTACTGGGGCTGGAGCGAGATCGACAGCGATTACTACTGGGTGCCGGGCACCTGGGTGCTCGCGCCGGTTCCCGGCTATCTGTGGACACCCGGCTACTGGGGCTACATCGGCACCAGCTACCGTTGGAACCGCGGCTACTGGGCAACCCACGTCGGCTTTTACGGCGGCATCAACTATGGCTTCGGCTACACCGGCCGCGGCTACCAGGGTGGGCGTTGGGATCGGGGCGTGTTCAAGTACAAC
>JANMAS010000391.1:0-14312 GCA_031359975.1 Burkholderiales bacterium | reverse complement strand
ATGGTGCACAACATCATCGAATCGGCCTTCACCTTCGATAACCAGCAGCTCATCCTCACCCAGCGCGACACCTTCCCGTTCTGGCGCTGGACGCGTCAGGCGTTGGGGCTGCCGGGCATGCTGCTGGGCTGGTCGCCGATGATCAGAAGCCAGGTGCGCGCCAAAGCCGCCGGCAACCTGGCCGCCTACCTCGCCCGCAAGCCGGGTTGACATGACCGCCGCCCACCACCTCAGTGCCACGCAGTTGATGCAAGGCTATCGGCAGGGCACCTGGTCGCCGGTGGAAATCACCCGCGCACTCATCGCTCACATCGAACGCTGGGAGCCACACCTGCATGCCACCTACGCCTTCGACCCCGAAGGCGCGCTGGCCATGGCGCGCGAGAGCGAAGCGCGCTGGTTGCAACGCCAGCCTTGCGGTCCGCTCGACGGCGTGCCCAGCATGCTGAAGGAAAACATCGCCACCCGCGGTGTGCCCAGCCCTCTGGGCACTGCTGCGTCGCTGTTGGTGCCGGCCAAGGCCGATGCGCCGCCGGCCGCGCGCCTGCGCGAAGCCGGTGCCGTGTTTCTCGGTAAGACGACGATGCCGGACTACGGCATGCTCACCTCGAGCCTGTCGAGCTTTCACCCCCTCACGCGCAACCCGTGGAACCTGGCCTGGAACCCGGGCGGCTCCTCCAGCGGCGCAGGCGCCGGCGTGGCGGCGGTCTATGGCCCCCTGCACCTGGGCACCGACATCGGCGGCTCGGTGCGCCTGCCCGCCAGCCTGAACGGCATCTTCACCCTCAAGCCCAGCCTCGGCCGTGTGCCGATCGATCCGCCGTACCCTGGCCGCGTGGCCGGGCCGATGACGCGCACGGTGGCCGATGCGGCGCTGATGATGCGGGTGTTGGCTCAGCCCGATGCGCGCGATGCGATGAGCCTGCCGTCGCAGGCCATCGATTGGTCGGCGCTCGACATCGATCTGAAGGGCCTGCGTCTGGGCCTGATGATGGACGCCGGCTGGGGCTTGCTGGTCGCGCCCGAAGTGCGCGATGCGGTGCTTGCCGCCGCACGCGCCTTCGAGGCCGCCGGCGCGGTGGTCGAGCCGATCGGCGGCGTGTCCACGCGTCAGATGATCGAAGGGCTCGACCGCTTCTGGCGCATGCGCAGCTGGCTCGATCTGCAGGCGCTGTCTCCCGCGCGGCGCCACAAGGTGCTGCCCTACATCGTGCAATGGGCAGGTCGCGCCGATGCGTTCAGCGCCGCCGATGTGTTTCATGGCTACAGCCAGATGGCGGCGATGCGCGACAGCGCGGTGCGTGCCACGCTGGCGTACGACGCGGTGCTGTCGCCGGTGATGCCGGTCGCCAGCTTTCCCGCCGAATGGCCGAGCCCACAGAACGATCCCGAAAACCCGTTCGAGCACATCGCGTTCACCGTGCCGTTCAACATGAGCGAGCAGCCGTCGGCCTCGATCCCGTGCGGCTTCACGCGCGCGGGCGAGCCGATCGGGCTGCAGATCACCGGCCGTCGGCATGACGACCTGGGCGTGCTGCGTCTGGCAGCGGCCTGGGAGCGCATGCGCCCGGCCCTGCCACCGTGGCCCGAGTGCCCTTAGCTCCGCGCCCCACGGTTCGATTTTCTCCTCACGCTCTACCCACCATGAAACGTCGATCTCTCGTCTTGCTCCCGTTGGCCGGCGCAGCCGGTGCGTGGCCTCTGGCGGCGCGTGCGCAACCTGCCTGGCCTGACAAACCCGTGCATCTGGTGGTGCCGTTTCCGGCCGGCACCGGGCCGGATCTGCTCTCGCGCAAGCTGGCTGAGAAGCTGCAGCCCCTGCTGGGCCAACCGGTGGTCGTCGACAACAAGGTCGGCGCAGGCGGCGCGATCGGCGCCGAGCTGGTGGTGCAGGCGCAAGCCGACGGCTACACGCTGATGCTGGGCGCTTCCACCCACGTCACGCAAAAGCTGATCTCACCGCAATTCCGCTTCGATCCGCTGACGCAGTTTGTGCACATCACCCGTGTCGCCTTCAGCCCGTCGATCCTGGTGGTGGCGGCGAGCAGCCCGTACAAATCCGTGCGCGATCTGGTGGACGCGGCGCGGCGCGAGCCCGGCAAGCTCAACTACGCCTCGGGTGGCATCGGCAGTGCGGCGCATCTGGCCGCCGCCGCCATCGCCACCGCGATGCAGCTCGACATGGTGCATGTGCCGTATCGCGGCTCGGCCGATATCCTGCAGTCGCTCGTCGCCGGCGACACGCAGTTCGGCGTGCCGATCGCCGCCACCGCACTGCCGCTGGTGACACAAGGCAAGCTGCGCGCGCTCGCCACCACCGGCGCGCAGCGCATGCGCCAGTTGCCCGACCTGCCCACGCTGAACGAAGCCCTGGGCCGCGACAACCTGGTGTTCGATGCCTGGAGCGGCGTGTGGGCGCCGGTGGGCACGCCGGTGGTGGTGGTCAATCAGGTGAACGCCGCGGTGCTCAAGGCGCTCGCCGAGCCCGACTTGCGCGAGGCCTTCGAAAAGGGCGGCGCCGAAGTGGCGCCCACCCGCACGCCGGAAGAATTTACCCGTTTTGTGCTGGCCGAAACAGCCCGCTACGCCAAGCTCGTCGCCACGGCGCGTATCGGTTGAAGGCGCAGAAGGCAGCGTTGAGAAGGCACTGGCCATGATGATGGATTTCAAACCGCTGGTCGGTGTGCGCGTGCTCGACTTTTCCCACGTGATCGCCGGGCCGCTGGCGAGCTTCTACCTGGCGCAGATGGGCGCGGAAGTCATCAAGGTGGAAAGCCGCGATGGCGGCGACGTGATGCGGCGCACGCCGCAAGGCGCCGCCTCCTTCCTGGCCCTGAACGCGGGCAAGACCACCCTGGCGCTCGATCTCGCCGACGAAGCCGACCACGCCCAGGCGCTGGCGCAGGCGCAGCGCGCCGATGTGCTGCTCGACAACCTGCGCCCCGGCGTGCTGGAGCGATTTGGCCTGGGTGCCGACGTGCTGCATATCGGCCATCCGGGTTTGATCTACTGCACGATCTCCGGCTACGGCCGTTCCGGCGTGTGGCAGCAGCGCGCCGCTTACGACCACGTGATCCAGGCCGCCACCGGCATGATGCTGGCCTCCGGGCGCGACGGCGATCCGCCGATGAAGATGGGCTTCCCGGCCGTCGATGCGGCCACCGGCATCCTGGCGGCGCTGGCGATCGTGAGCGCCTTGCGCGAGCGCGATACCACCGGCGTTGGCCGCGTGATCGACTGTTCGATGACGGCTGCGGCCATGCAGCTGATGTACCCGTTTGCCTGTGCCGCACTCACCATCGGCACGTCACCGCCGCGGGTGGGCAACCAAGGTTTTTCAGGCAGCCCTTCGGCTGATTTGTTCGAAACCCGCGAAGGCTGGATTGCGCTGGGCGCCAACACACCGAAGCAGCTGCTGGCGTTGCTGCAGGTGCTTGGCAGGCCGGAGATTGCCGCCGATCCAGCCTGCTTCGATCCGCCGCTGGTGGCCGATGCGCAGGCCGAATTTGTGCGTGCCAAGGATCCGCAGCGGCTGCGCGAGCTGCTCGATGCCGCCTTGCGCGAGCGTGCCGCCGCCGAGCTCGAAGATGCCTGCGCCGCCGCTGGCGTGCCCGCCGCGCGGGTGCGCACCGTGGCCGAATTTGCCACCGAAGCCAAGGCCCACGATGCGTTGGGCACGCTCACCTTGTCGCAACCCGGCTGCACCGTGATCTCGCCCGGCCTCGGATTTCGGGTGCGCTGATCCGCTGGCGAGCGCCTGAGGGTGCTCACTTATCGCCGCGCGAGCAAACCGGCGCGTGTGACCAGGGCCCGCCCATGTGCGGCCAGCGCGCGGCGCAGGGCCGCTGGCTTGACGATGCGAAAGGCAAACGGCAGCCGCGCCAGTTCGCGTGCCATCCAATCCAGATCGTCGGCCTGGGCGTGCAGCCGCACGCCGCGCGGCGCGGCTGTCAACTCACCCAGTTCGACAAACACGGCGCGGCGCGCATCCGCCAGGTCGGTCTCCAGCAGCACCTCCACCGCATGCGCGCGCGGCAGCAGGGCGATCGAGCGCGCCAGATGGCCCAGCACGTCGAAACCCGGCGGGCGGCCGAAGCTCTTGGGCTGGGCCTCGACCGACACCACCCGATCGAGGCGAAACGAGCGCAGGTCTCGACGCAAATGGCAGTGCCCGACGGCATACCAGGCCCCGCCACGGTAGGCCAGGCCGTAGACATCCACCTCCCGTTCACTCGGCACCTGCTCGGCACTGCGATAGTGCAAGCGCACCCGTTGCTGCGCGCGTGCCGCGGCGCTGAGCGCCAGCAGCGCCGCGGTGGCACCAGCCGCGAAGGGGCGCACCAGATCGAGTGACACGGTCTGGTCGATATCGGCCAGGCGGCGCTTCACATCCGCCGGCATCACCCGCGCCAGCTTGGCCTGGGTGCTGGCGATGGCTGGGGTGATGCCGCTCAAACCCATCTCACCCGCGGCGCGCAGGCCTACGGCCAGCGCCAGCGCTTCTTCGGCGGTGAACATCATCGGCGGCAGCTTGTAGCCCGGGCGCAGGGCGTAGCCTCCGTCGCGGCCACGTTGGGCTTCTATCGGCACGCCCATCTGCACGAGATGCGCGATGTAGCGCCGCACGGTGCGGCGATCCACACCCACGCGCCGCGCCAGCTCGGCGCCGCCCAGGCCCGCACCGGCCTGCAGCAATTCGAGCACCGCGAGCACGCGGCTTGTCGGTCGTCCCATGCGCGAGATTGTGCAACGGGGTGGATTCGATATAGGGCGGGTTCCGTCCGCAATGCTTTCTAGACTGCGCTGCTTCGAACCAACCTTGGATGCCGATGTCAAGCGCTCCCGATCTCTGGCTGTTTTTCGTGATGGTGTTCGGCGTGATCGTGCTGCCGGGCATGGACATGGCCTTTGTGGCCAGCAGCGCGCTCACCGGCGGGCTGCGCAGCGGCTTCATCGCCGTAGCCGGGATCGTGGTGGCCGGTATGCTGCATGTGATCGTCGGCGCCACCGGTGTGGCTGCGCTGCTGCTGTTGTGGCCGGCGGCGTTCAACGCGCTCTTGCTGGCCGGTGCGGCCTACATGGCGTGGATCGGCGTGAGCATCCTGCGCACGAGTGTGGCGCCGTCGTCAACGGCAGCGCCCTTGCCACGCCAGCAAGGGGCTGTGTTTCGCCGCGCGGCGGTCACCTGCCTGCTCAACCCCAAGGCCTACGCCTTCATGCTGGCCGTGTTTCCGGCGTTCATCCTGTCGGCGCAGCACTCGATGGCGACGCAGGCGCTGCGGCTGGGCGCCATCATCGCCAGCATGCAGCTGCTGGTGTATGGCGCGGTGGCGGTGTTCGTGGCCTCGGCGCGGCGATGGGCCGGCACGGGCGAAAACGGCCAGCGCTGGACGGCGCGCATCGTCGGCGCGGCACTGATCATCGGCGCGGTGTTGACCGTGACGTTCGCCTGGCGGCCTGCGTGAATCGACAACCGAGCGGCAGACCGGCGGCTCAGCCTGGCTCAGCCGCCCGTTTCGCGCCGAGGTAGGTATCGATCACGCGCGAATCGACCGCCAGTTGCGCGGCCGGGCCTTCGAGCCCGATGCTGCCGGTTTCGAGCACATAGCCGTGATCGGCCACCTCGAGCGCGGCGCGTGCGTTCTGCTCCACCAGCAGGATGCTCACGCCGGCCTGGCGCAGCTGCGCGATGATGCGGAAGATGTCGCGCACCACCAGCGGCGCGAGGCCGAGGCTGGGCTCGTCGAGCATCAGCAGCTTCGGTTCCGACATCATCGCCCGCCCCACCGCCAGCATCTGCCGCTCGCCGCCGGACAGCGTGCCGGCCAGTTGCACACGACGTTCCTTGAGCCGCGGGAAGAGCGCATACACACGCTCCAGGCCGTCACGCCACTTGGGGTTGCGCAGCCTCATCTGCCGAAAGCCACCGAGCACCAGGTTGTCTTCGACCGGCATGGTGCCGAACAGCTCGCGCTTTTCCGGCACCAGCGCGAGGCCCATCATCACCCGCTCCTCCAGCGTCACGCCGTGCAGATCCCGGCCATCGAAGCGCACCTGCCCGCGTGAGCTGCCGATGGCCATCAAGGCATTGAGCAGCGTGGACTTGCCGGCGCCATTGGGCCCGATCACGGTGGCCACGCTGCCGGCGTTCACGCGCAGGTGGATGCCGGTCAGCACCTCGGCCTTGCCGTAGCCGGCGTGCAGATCGGTCACTTCGAGCAGCGGCGCCGTCATTTCAATGCTCCGTGCCGAGGTAGGCGGCGCGCACCGCCGGGCTGTTCTGCACCTCGGCCGGCGTGCCTTCCATCAGGTGCGTGCCGAACTCCATCACCACGATGCGGTCGGTCAGGCCCATCACGAATTCCATGTCGTGCTCGACCAGCAGGATGCTCATGCCCTCCTGCTTCAATTGCCGCAGCACATCGGCCAGTGCGCCTTTTTCCTTGTGGCGCAGGCCGGCGGCCGGTTCGTCGAGGAGGAGCAGGGCGGGATCTGCACACAGGGCGCGCGCGATCTCCATCAGCCGCTGCGGCCCGAGCGCCAGGTTGCCGGCCAGCTCGTGCATCTGCTCGCGCATGCCGATGCGATCGAGCTGACGCTCGGCCTCGCGCATCAGGCGGCGCTCTTCGCCGCGGTCGAGCCGCAGCACGGCTTTCATGCTGCCGGCGTTCGATCGCAGGTGGCCGCCGATGGCCACGTTTTCGAGTACCGTCATCTCCGGGATCATCTTCACATGCTGGAAGGTGCGCGAGATGCCGCGCCGCGCAATCTCGCGCGAAGGCAGGCCGCTCACGGCTTCGCCGCGATAGACCACGCTGCCGCGGGTGAGTTCGAGCACGCCGGTGACGAGGTTGAAGGTGGTGGACTTGCCTGCGCCGTTGGGGCCGATGAGGCCGACGATGTCGCCGGCGCGGATCTGGAAGCTGATGTCGTTCACCGCCACCAGGCCGCCGAATTCCTTGCGGATCTGCCGCACGTCGAGCAGCGCTTCACCGGGCGTGGGCTTGCCGCGCTCGGGCAGCGGCGGCGCATCGGCCCAATCGCGTGGCCGTGGCGCCGCCGGCAAGCGACGCAGCACAAACGGCCACAAGCCATCGGGCGCGTACTTGAGCACCACCACGATGATGATGCCGAAGACGATCACTTCGTAGTTGCCGCTGCCGCCAAACAAGATCGGCAGCCAGCTTTGCAGCTCATGCTCCAGCAGCTTGACCAGCGCCGCGCCGGTGAACGCACCCCACACCTGGCCCACGCCGCCGAGCACCGCCATGAACAGGTATTCGATGCCCATCTTCAGGCCGAAGGGCGAGGGGTTCACCGTGCGCTGGAAGTGGGCGAACAACCAGCCCGAGATCGACGCCAGCATCGCGGCGATCACGAACGTCAGCAGCTTGTAGCGGAAGGTGGAGATGCCCATCGCCTCGGCCATCGTGGTGCCGCCCTTGAGCGAACGCATCGCACGGCCAGGCCGCGAATCGAGCAGGTGGGTGACGCCCACGGCGGCGAGCAGTGCCACCAGCCAGATCAGCTCGTACATGCGCCGGCCGTCGGCCAGACTGATACCGAACACAGAGAGGGCCGGGATGCCCTGGATGCCGTCGTACTTGCCCAGCCATTCCATGTTGGCCATCGTGTAGTTGAGCGCCAGGCCCCAGGCGATCGTGGCCAGCGGCAGGTAATGGCCCGACATGCGCAGCGTGAGCGCGCCCAGGATCAGCGCCACCGCCACCGCCGCGCCCAGGCCCACGATCAGCGTGAGCCACGGCGACACATCGAACTTCACCACCAGGAAGGCCGCCGTATACGCGCCCACGCCGACAAACGCCGCCTGCCCGAACGAGGTGAGCCCGCCCACGCCGGTGAGCAGCACCAGGCCGAGCGCGACGATCGCGTACAGCCCGATGTAGTTGAGCTGCGTGATCCAGAACTCGGGCACCGGCAGGGCCGGCATCGCGAGCATCAACGCGGCAAACGCGAGGAAACCGATCTGGCGGGCAGCCATGCGTCAATGCTCCTCGCGATGCGGATCGCGCAGCGAGCGCCACAGCAGCACCGGCAGGGTGGAGCCGAACACGATCACTTCCTTGAAGGCGCTGGCCCAGAACGAGCCAAAGCTCTCCAGCAAGCCCACGCCGAGCGCACCCACCAGCGCCAGCGGGTAGCTCGACAAACCGGCGAACACCGCCGCCACGAAACCCTTCAAGCCGATGAGGAAACCGCTGTCGTAGAACACGGTGGTGGTGGGGCCGATCAGCAGGCCCGACAGCGCGCCGATGAACGCCGCCATGGTGAACGACAGCCGGCCGGCGCCGGTGCTGGAGATGCCCATCAGCCGCGCGCCGAGTCGGTTCACCGCCGTGGCGCGCAGCGCCTTGCCATAAAGCGAGCGCTCGAAGAAGAGCCACAGCATGACGATCAGCGCGATCGAGGCGAAGAAGACGATCAGCGTCTGGCCGCTGAACAGCAGCGGCCCGAGCGTGAAGCGCTCATCCCAGAAGCTCGGATTGCGAAAGCCTTCGGCGCCAAAGAAGACGAGGCCCAGGCCTGTGAGCGCGAGGTGCACGCCCACCGCCACGATCAGCAGCACCAGCACGCTCGCGTCGGCCAGCGATTCAAACGCCAGCCGGTACACCAGTCCGCCCAGCGGCGTGACGATCGCCAGCGTGAGCAGGGCCTGCACCACCAGCGGAAACTGCCGTGGCGCCGCCCACACCGCCACCAGCGTGACGATCACCGGCCAGGCGAGGTCGCGCAGCGCGCGTGTCACCAGCGCCGCCGGCCTCAGCCCCTGGCGCAGGCCGTGCACCGCGTCGGTGAGCACCACCAGCGCAGCCATCGCCAGCAGCAGCCACACCGTGCCGGGCACCTTGCCGAGTTGCAGCAACGCGAGCGTGAGCGCGCCGAAGGCCACGAACTCGCCTTGCGGAATGAAGATCACCCGCGTGACGGCGAACACCAGCACCGTGGCCAGGGCCAGCAGCGCATACACCGCGCCGTTGGTGATGCCGTCGAGCGCGAGGATGCTGGCGATCGAGAAGTCCATGGGCGGGAGTATGTCCCCAGTGCGCTGGACGCGGTGCGGCGGCGGCGCAGTCGCGGGTCAGGGCGCTCCGGTGCCCGACAGCGTCACCGCCTGCGGGCTGTTCAATGCCGTATCGACGAACAACAGATTGGCGGTGCGCTTGCCGCTGGCGGTGGGCTGGAACCACACCGTGGCGGTGCATTGCGCGCCGGTGCCCACAGCGGTGCCGCAGGTGTGGGAGAGGATGAAATCGGCGGCGTTCGCGCCGCTGAGCACCGCGTCGTGCAAAGCCAGCGGCGTGTTGCCCGCATTGCTGAAGGTGATGGGCTGCGGCGCGCTCATCGTGCCCACCGTTTGTGATGCGAAGGTGAGCTTGGCCGGTGATGGCTCGGCCAGCGCCTGGGTGTTGGACGAGCGCACCATCAGGCTGCGCACATCGTAGGCCGCGCAGTTCCAGTTGCCCGGCGGCGTGGTCTGCACAAACACCTGCAGCCCACCCGGCACGGCGGTGTCGGCGGCGGTGAGATTCACCTTGATCGACTTGGCCGAGATGCTCTGCGCGGCGCGATACACACCACCGATGAATACCCCGCTGTTCGACGTGAAGCCGGTGCCGGCGATCTTGAGCGAGAAGTTGCCCTGGCCAGCCACGCGGCTGCTCGGCGTGAGGCTGGTAACCGTGACCGGGCTGTTGATGGCGTTGTAGTTGGCCACCATCAGCCGCTCGTCGGTCATGGCCAGCGTTTTCGGGTTGGTCTTGCCGATGAAATCCTGCTGCCAGCCGGTGAACAGCCAAGGCGACACCGCTGTTTGGGTGAAGCTGACGTTGGTGCCGCTGTCGTAGAAGCCGTCGCCGGAAAACGGCGACACGCTGACCGCCCCGGCACAAGGCTGTTGTGCCCAACTGGCGGCGTAGAACTGCTGGCCGAAGGTGGCTGTGAAGGTGGCATTGCCGCTGGGCACCACGATGCCGTGCAAAGCGGCGCCGCTGTCGCTCCAGCTCTGGAACGGATAGCGGATCGAATAGCTGTACGGCAACTGCACGGTGGGGCCCACGTCGATCGTGTGGCTGGCGCCGACCGACCAATCGCCATCGGCCGGATAGAACGGCGAAAAGTTCACCGGCCCTTCCCAGAACTGCCCATCCACATACAGCCAGCGTCGAATCGGGTCGCTGCCGATCGTGGTGCGTTGCTGTGGCGTGAAATAGGCGAGCACCCAATCGGGATAGCGGGTGGTCTTGCTCGTCACGCCCACCGGCCCGTCGGCGGTGTACAGGCGATAGAGCTTGTTGCCCGAGGCGGCGCTGGTCTGCAGCGCCACCGGCCGGCCCTTGATGAAATGCAATCCCGCCAGTGGTGGATAGGCCTGCGGCAGCGGCGTGGTGGCGATGCTGCCGGCGCCCGCCGGATAGACAAACGGCGCGTAGGGCACCACTTCGAGGAAGTGGGCGGTGTACACCGTCACCGCCGGTCGGTTGGTGGGCGAACCCGGAGCGCCGTTGCCGCGTGCAATCGTGATTGGATGCGAGCGTTCGCGGTTGTCGCCCCAGCGGCCGTAGATGTAGTTTCTGCTGGTGAGTGTTTGCGCGGCCGTGGGCACGTTCAGCGTCTGCACGGATTCGAGCGGGAAGTTGAAGGTCTGCGGCGTGGTGAGGGTGGCGCCATTGACGATCACCTGCAGGCCCGGCGGGTTGCTGGTGATCGTGACCAGGTTGGGCGTGAGGCCGTACTGTCGCAGGATTGCATCGATGTCGCCCGCCGAATAGGTGCCCGCTTCGCTGATCGGAATGCCGGCCGGGATCGATTCGATCGTCGGCTCGCCATTCTTGCTGAAGGTGAACGCCTGGTAGTGCATCGCCGAGGCGTAGTCGTACAGCCCGAAGCTTTGAAAGTTGTCTCGCGATATATCGAAATTGGGCTTCAAGGTCTTGATGACGTTGGCATCGTTGATCGTGATGTAGGCATCCCGATCGGCGCGCGATTGCTCGTGCAGCAGGCCCACCGCATGGCCCATCTCGTGCAGCAGCGTGCCCACGTTGGCGAGGATCGATCCGCCGATCTGCTGCGGCCCGCCGTAGCGGCCCACCTTCGAGAAAGCCGAGCCGCCGAAGTTGCCGGGGTCGAGATTGAAATCCACGTAGTCGACCTCGGCCACGCGGGGCACCCACTGCATCACGCCGCTGAAGACGGCGTTGAACTGCGAGATCGCGGTGGGCACGTCGGCATTGCCGCTGGTCACGATGTAGGGGATCTGCACCACCCCGGCCACGCTGGGCCACAGGCCGGTGGCGGTGGCCTGGCCGAGGCCGTCGGGCTGCACGAGCGCGCGTGACGCCGCCTGCGCCTGCGCGATGCTGCCGACATCGATGTCGCCTTCCACGATGGCGCGGCCCTGTTGGCGCACATAGGGCAGCATGCGGTTGCCGAATGGCACGACACCCTCGATCGCGCCCGCGTTCTGCGCAGGCGCATCGGCCGCGCCGCGCCACACCGAGAGGTAGCGCCGCGTCACCTGGCCGTCTCGATGCACCAACCGGATCTGGAAGCGGTTGACGCCGGGCAGCAGGCGCACACCACGGGCCCGCCAGTCGGCCGTATCGCAGGTGGCGACGCGCTGCAGCCGCACGCGGATCGCCGGGCCCTGATCGGGCTGAACCTCCACACGCGCGATGCCCGACAAGCCCTTGACGCCGCCGGCCAGATCGAGCATGGGCTGGCGGGTGAAAAACGCGGGGTTGGCGGTGGGCTCGGCGATCGTCAACACGGCCATCGGATCGGCGGCGGGCTCGGCGACCTCGGCTGTGGCCGATGAAACCCAAAGGGCGGCGCACACGCACAACGCGATGCGCCGGAAATCACTGGCGTGAATCATCGGAATCCCCTGCTGCCGCGATCCGAATCGATCTTCGATGAGCCTACTCCGCGGCCATCGGCCGATGCAAGGGGGATTGCGGCAAGCGCAGGCGTCATTCATGTGACGGATGGCCGGCTGCGCCCGCCTCGGCGGACGTCGTAAAGTCGCCCCCATGCCCGCCCCCTCGAGCGCTTCTCCGTTGCTGGACCCTCGCGGCCTGCGCCTGGGCACGGCCTCGGCTGCGGCTGCCGATGCGGTGGAGATGGCCACCTGGCGCGTGATGTCCTACTTCGACACGCCGCTGGCCGACATCGATCGCGCCGTCGCCCACGATCCGGCCTGGCTGATGCCCCGGGTGATGAAGGCGGGCTACCTGCTCAGCCTCACCGAACCCTCACAGCTGGACGCATGCAACGCGCTGCTGGCCGAAGCCGAACCCCTGCTGCGCGCTTCGCCGCCGCGCGAGTGCGCGCACTTCGAAGCCGTGCGCGCCATTGCGCAAGGCCGCTGGGGCCCAGCCTGCGGCGCGTGGGATGCCCTGCTGATCGACGAACCCCGCGATGCGCTGGCCTTGCAATGGGCACATCAGTGGGATTTTCTTCGTGGCGACGCGGTGGCACTGCGCCAGCGCCCGGCACGCGCACTGCCCGAGTGGGACGAGACCGATCCGCTGTTTCCCTACGTGCTCGCGCTGCACGCCTTCGGCCTGGAGGAATGCAATCTCTACGCGATGGCCGAAGAGGCGGGCCGGCGCGCATTGAGCCTCAACCCCAAAGTGCCGTGGGCGGTGCATGCCGTGGCGCATGCGATGGAGATGCAGGGCCGCTTCGACGAAGGCGCGGTGTGGTTGCGCCAGACGCAAGGCGATTGGGCCGACGGCAACGGGCTGGCCAGCCACCTGTGGTGGCACCAGGCCCTGTTTCGGCTCGAAGCGCTTGACGACGTGGGCGTGCTGCGCCTGGTGGACGCCCACCTGGCCGGCGAGGCCTTGCAGTGCACGCTGCAGCGCCTCGACGCGGCGTCCATCCTCTGGCGCTTGCAACTGCTCGGTGTGGACGTGTCAGCCCACTTTCGCGCCCTGCTCGAAGGCTGGGATACCGCAGCCGACGGCGAGGCCGGTTACTACGCCTTCAACGATGTGCATGTGATGCTGGCCAAGCTGGGCTGCGGCGAAGTGGCCCGCGCCGAGCGCTGGCTGGCCCGCTGCGCCACCCGCGCGATGACAGCCGAAGACGCACGGCGCGCCAACCATGCCATGTCTCGCGAAGTGGGCCTGCCGCTGATGCGCGCACTGCTGGCCATGGCCCGCGGCGAAATCGACGCCGCCTGCGACCAGCTCTACGCCGTGCGCCCCGCAGCGCCCGCCTTCGGCGGCAGCCACGCCCAGCGCGACCTGATCGACCAGACCTTGTTCGCCGCCGCCGCCAAAGGCGGGCGCATCGCGCCGGCGCGGGCGGTGTTCAACGAGCGACGGCTGGCAAGGCCGTTCACGCCGTTATCGCGGTATTGGGGGGAGAGGTTGGGGTTGGTTTCGACCGCATAGAAGCGGCCTTGCTGTGCGTCATGGCGCACGGCGTTGGCTCGTTTCCCTGGCCTCGATAAATCACCGAATAGATCTTTTGTGATCTATCATGTGACTCATGACAGGTAAAGAGGTCATCGCCAAGCTCAAGGCTGCAGGGTGGCAAGTCGACCGCATTCATGGCAGCCATCACATCTTGACGAAGAGCGGCCAGGCAGTTCCGGTCCCAGTGCACGGCGCGCGCGACCTGGGCGCTGGCCTGCTGGCAGCCATTCAGCGCCAAACTGGCGTCAAGTTGAAGTGAGGTATCACCATGGACATTCGCTATCCCGCCACCGTCGAAGTTCAAGCTGACGGTAGCTTCCTGGTCCAGTTCGTCGACTTGCCCGACACCTTTACCGAAGGTCGAACGCAAGAGGAGGCGCTGTTCAATTCGACAGAAGTGCTGTCTGCCATGCTCGCGTGGCGCCTCGACGAAGCCAAGGATGTGCCGGCGCCCAGCCAGAAGGTCAAGCGGGCGCACTACATCGCGCCCGACGCCAAGACGCAAGCGGCCATGTTGCTTCGGCTTGCACGTGGGGAGCGAAGCCTGTCCGATCTGGCTCGGGCCCTGGAAACTTCGTGGCCCGCAGCCAAGCGCCTTGAGGATCCGACCCATTGGCCTTCACTTAAAACCCTCGATCGGGCTGCCGCCGCACTTGGAAAACGCCTTGTCTTGACGCTCGAATGAAGCCGCTCCCTGTATTCCAGCATCTTGAGGCGCGGGGCAAGGTCGCATTCGTGAGCGCAAGTCTTTTCCGTCGTCGACCGCTGCCGCTTTGCGCTTACACCACACACCCCGCCTCAACCCCCGAAACCCCCGCCCCCCCCCCCACCGGAACCGGCTCCGGCACCCCATACCCAAAACGCCCC
>JANMAS010000524.1:0-2625 GCA_031359975.1 Burkholderiales bacterium | reverse complement strand
CGGCGCGATCGGTCACGCGCACCAACACGTTGTTCACGCCTTCCACGGCGGTGAACGAGGTGGTCCATGTCGCACCGCCATCCGTGCTGTATCGCAGCACGGCACCGGCCTCCACGGCGCCCACGTCGAGCGTGCCGATGCGACTGACATGGTCGCTCGCGCTCGGACCGGTATCGGTGTGCAACGCCACGGTGGGAGCGGCCACCATCGTGTCGCGTGTGAAGGTCAGGGATTCGGAGACGGCCTGATTACCGGCCGCATCAGTCACTCGCACGATCACGCTGTTCACGCCTTCAGCCAGGCTGGGGTTCGTGGTCCAGGTGGTGCCGCCGTCGATGCTGTACTCGATGGTGCTGCCGGCTTCGGCGCCGGTGACCTGAATGGCGCCGGTCTGGCTCACGCCGTCGGTCGCACTGCGGCCAGTGTCCACCGACAGCGCAAGCGAAGGCGTGCCCAAATGGGTGTCGAGCGTGTAGGCTTGATGTGCCTCCGGGCCCTTGGCTTCGCCATTGCGAACCTGCAAGACGATCTCGCCGCCATCCACCAGGATGGCGCCCTCCCAGACGAGGTGAGTGCCCTGGACGCTGGCGCTCACGTTCACCCAGGTGGCGCCGCCGTCCAGCGATATCCAAACGGTCTCGCCAGCAGCCAGCGCGGAACTGAGTTCGCCGGTGATGGTCTGGGTCGCCTCACGGGTTGTGAAATCGGTGTCGGACCGGCCGGTGTCAAGGCTGATATCGATCTGGCTCACAGTGGTTTCGGGCGTGCCACCGGTGGTGGTGCCACCACCGCCACCACCGCTACCGCTACCTCCGCCCCCGGCGGCGGCCGCGCCGGCACCTGCTGCCACGCCAACTGCGCTGGCGACCGCTGGAATGGCCGCACCGGCCGCACCCACCGCGCCTGCGGTGGCTACGCCTGCTGTACCGCCGGCACCCGCCGCACCGGCACCCGCCGCGCCAGCGGCACCTGATCCGGCGGCGCCCCCCGCACCTGCACCGGCACCTGCACCGGCACCTGCACCGGCACCTGCACCGGCACCGGCACCTGCATCCGCACCCGCACCCGCACCCGCACCGCCACCACCCGCGCCGCCAGAGCCCTCCGCGGCAGCCTCGCCGGCCTGCGCCAGCACTTGGTCCTGCGCCGCTTCGGCGGCAGATGAATCGTCTTCATTCGTTTCCAGGCCCTGGACCGCCTCGCCCTGCGTTCCGGCTTGGGCCCGCGCGGCAGCGTCCTGCATCAACTCCTCTTCGACGTGGCGACGTGCGCCCCGTTGCGCTCGAACTGCCCCGGCCGATTGCGCTTTCGGCGCGGCGGGAATAACGACTTCGCGGAGCAATTCAGGGTTCTTCATGATGGGTTTGTTTCAGTGTTACTTTGGGTGAGCTGAGTGCCTCCGAAGCTGTCGAAAGGCGCACTTGAGGAAACGCCCGGCCGCCCGAAGTTTCCTCATCCCCTCGGGGGGCGGACGACGTATGTCGTCGGCCTGGGGGCACTCATTAGCTATCGGTCGAAGGGGTGGGCAACCAATAGGCCAATCGGCATAGATCGGAAGCCGGCTGGTTCGAAATCGGCGCACGGCGTCTCGATCAGGCGAGAGCAAGCTCCCGCTCAAAAGCGGCGGATTCCTTGGGTTCGCAGATCTTCTTCGGCTCTGACAAGGCCTGCAGCTGGGCTTCGTACGCATCGACCAACGGTTGAATCTCAGCGAGCAGCGGTTTGAGATAAGCCTCGTACTTTCGCCACTTGCCAACCGACGACTGGTAGATCGGCTGGCGAACCTGGCTAAGGCTGGCCGTCTTTACCGCGCGCTTGTTCTCGTAGAAACGCAGGCATGCGTCGTCCCAGGGCAAACCGGTATGGGCAACGATGCGGCGAGCCATGCCTTCGAAGTCCGCCACCACTTGTTCATAGTGGACCGACATCAACATGCCTTGCGGGAGATTGTTTTCCCAGTGCGTCATGTGCTCGTGATAAGCGCGGTAGCACTTGCCCAGGTTACGCAGGTCGTAGCTCCAGGGCATGCCGTCCGGGAAGAAGATGCGGTAGTTGGACAGGCAACAATCCATCGGGTGGCGTCGCGTGTGCACGATGCGCGCGTTGGGCAGAATGAAAGGCAGCATGCCGGCCCAGAAATAGTTGCCCGGCATTTTGTCGACCACGCGCAGCGCATCGCCGCGTCCGGCGGCCTCCGCCAGCACCGCGATCGCTTGCACGTAGCGCTCGCCGCGCTCGCGAAAGCCCATCGTGGAGCAATTCAGGTCCACCCCCGGGATGTAGGTGGGGATGACACCCGCCTCCGCGCTGGTCTGGATGCGGGTGCCGTTGACGGAAATACCGTCCAGCACCCGATGCAGAAGTTTCAATTCGCCCGCACCGTAGGCTTGTGGATGGCTGGCGATGATCTGCTCGGTCAGCGTGGTGCCGGAACGCGGCATCCCAAGCACGAAGACCGGCTTTCGGCTGTCGCAGGTGGGTTCCTTGAATCCAGCGTAGGTGGCTGGACGCATGCCCTGCCGCAAGGTGCGCAGCAGACCCATCGACGCGCCGTGCCGATAAGGGCTGATCTCGCTCTGCTTTGCGCCGCCGACACGGTAGTGCTCGAACGCGGCGTCGAGCTCG
>JANMAS010000359.1:0-6849 GCA_031359975.1 Burkholderiales bacterium | reverse complement strand
GCCGCGCAGCACGTGGCTGATTTCCATGTCCCAGTCGTCCACCACCACGCAGAAGTTGTAGGTCGGCGTGCCGTCCGCCCGGACGATGATCAGGTCGTCGAGCTCTCGGTTGCTGATCGTGATCGGGCCCTTCACGAGGTCGTCCCAGGTCACGTCGCCATGCGCGGGATTGCGAAACCGGACCACCGGCTTGCGCCCGGGCGGCAAAATCGGCAGCGTCTTGCCGGACTCGGGCCGCCAGCGTCCGTCGTAACGCGGCTTCTGGCCGAGCGCGCGCTGCGCCTCGCGCATGGCGTCGAGCTCGGCCGGCTGGCAATAACAGTGGTAGGCGGTCCCCTCGTCCAGCATCCGTGCGATCACGGCCTGGTAACGCTCCAGGCGCCGCATCTGGTAGTACGGGCCCTCGTCGTAGTCGAGCTTGAGCCAGCGCATGGCCTCGATGATCTGGTCCACCGCTTCCTGGGTCGAACGCGCCACATCGGTGTCTTCGATGCGCAGGATGAAGTCGCCGCCGAAGTGGCGCGCAAAAGCCCAAGAGAACAGCGCCGTGCGCGCCGTTCCAAGATGCAAAAAGCCGGTCGGCGAGGGCGCAATCCGGGTGCGGACCTTGCGCCGCGTGTTCACGATCGTGCTCCCGGCGTATCCAGGGCGCGCGCCAGGTCGGCCACCAGGTCCCGCACATGCTCCAGGCCGACCGACACGCGGATCAGCCCCTGGCCGATGCCCGCCGCCTGGCGCTGCGCCTCGCTGAGGCGGCCGTGCGAGGTGCTGGCCGGATGGGTGATGGTGGACTTGGTAGCGCCGAGGTTGGCGGTGATCGAGAGCACGCGGGTGGCGTCGATCACCGAAAACGCGCTGGCGCGCGCCGCGGCAGCGCCTTCGCCATGCACGGTGAACGAAACCACCGCGCCGCCAAGGCCGGATTGCTGTTGCATGGCCAGCGCATGCTGCGGATGCGAAGGCAAGCCCGGATAGAACACCCGCGCCACCGCGCCCTGCTCCTCGAGCCAGCGCGCCAGTTCGAGGGCGCGCTCGCTTTGCGCACGCATGCGGATCGACAGCGTCTCCAGGCCCTTGAGCACCACCCAGGCGTTGAACGGCGACAGGCTCATGCCGGCGCTGCGCATGGTGGGCACGAGCTTCTCGTTGAGGATCTGCTCGTCGCCGCACACCGCGCCGGCAATCACACGGCCCTGGCCATCGAGGTATTTGGTGCCCGAGTGGATGATGAAGTCGGCGCCCAGCTTGACGGGCTGCTGCAGCGCCGGTGAGCAAAAGCAGTTGTCCACCGCCAGCCAGGCACCGCCGCCATGGGCGATCTCGGCCAGGGCCTTCACATCGCACACCTCGGTGAGCGGGTTGCTCGGCGTTTCGGCAAACAGCAGCTTGGTGGCGGGCCGCATCGCCTCGCGCCACTGCGCCACATCGGTCTGCGAGACGAAGGTGGTTTCCACACCGAACTTGCTGAACTCGCTCTGCAGCAGCTTGATGGTGGAGCCGAACACGCTGCGCGAGCAGATGACATGGTCGCCCGATTTCAGCAAGCCCATCACCAGCAGCAGGATCGCGGCCATGCCGCTGGCGGTGGCCACGCAGCCGGTGGTGGCCTCCATCGCCGCCAGGCGGCGCTCGAACATCATCACCGTGGGGTTCGAGAAGCGGCTGTAGACAAACGCTTCTTCTTCGTTGGCAAACCGGGCCGCGGCCGTGGCGGCATCCGGATGCACGAAGCTCGAGGTGAGATATAGCGCTTCGGAATTTTCGCCCCATTGCGAGGGCGGCAGGCCCTCGCGCACGGCTAGCGTATCGAGCCGCACATCGGCGGGGAGATTGACTTTCGGGATGCGTTTGATGCCGGTCATGACGCCTCCGATGCCTCGGTGTGATTGGGCAAGGCCAGGCGCGAGCGGGTCTGGTCTTCGCCTTCTTCGTTGTTGCTGCGAGCCTCGATGCGTTGCGATTCCATCGCGGCAAAATCGGCGGCGGTGACATCGCCGGTGACGTAATGGCCGTCGAAACACGAGGCCTCGAAGCCGTCGAGCTTGGGGTTCAGCGCGCGCACCACCCGCTTCATCGCATCCACATCCTGATAGATCAGCGCATCGGCTTCGATGAACTCGCGAATCTGCTCGATGCTGCGGTTGTGAGCGATCAGCTCGCTGCTGGTGGGCATGTCGATGCCGTAGACATTGGGGTAGCGCACCGGGGGTGCCGCCGAAGCCATGTAGACCTTGATCGCACCGGCCTCGCGCGCCATCTGCACGATCTCCTTGCTGGTGGTGCCACGCACGATCGAATCATCCACCAGCAGCACACGGCGGCCCTTGAACTCCTGCACGATGGCGTTGAGCTTCTGGCGCACCGAGCGCTTGCGCACCGCCTGGCCCGGCATGATGAAGGTGCGGCACACATAGCGGTTCTTGACGAAGCCTTCGCGGTACGGCTTGCCCAGCTTCTGCGCCAGCTGCATGGCCGAAGGGCGGCTCGATTCGGGGATCGGGATCACCACGTCGATCTCCGACGGCGGCATGGTGGAGATCACACGCTGCGCCAGCGTTTCGCCGAGGTTCAGGCGCGCCTGATACACCGAGATGCCATCCATCACCGAATCGGGCCGCGCCAGATACACGTACTCGAACATGCACGGCATGTGCTTCGGGTTGGCGGCGCATTGGCGGCTGTGCAACTGGCCTTGCAGATCGATGAAGATCGCTTCGCCCGGCGCCACATCACGCAGCACGCGGTGCCCGGTGCCTTCGATCGCCACCGATTCGCTGGCCACGATCAGCTCGGGGCCATCGGGCGTCTCCAGGCTGCCCACCGAGAGCGGCCGGATGCCGAACGGATCGCGAAAGGCCAGCAGGCCGTAGCCGGCCACCAGCACGATCACCGCATAGGAGCCCTTGATGCGCTTGTGCACGTTCTGTACCGCATCGAACACCAGATCGGGCGTGAGCGGTTGATCGCGCGCCACTTCCTGCATCTCGTGCGCGAGCACGTTGAGCAGCACTTCGGAATCGCTGTCGGTATTGATGTGGCGGCGATCGTGCTCGATCAACTGGCGCTTGAGGGCCGGTGCGTTGGTGAGGTTGCCGTTATGCACCAGCACCAGGCCAAAGGGCGCGTTCACATAGAAGGGCTGCGCCTCTTCTTCGTCGTAGGCGTTGCCCGCTGTGGGGTAACGCACCTGCCCGAGGCCCACGCGGCCCGGCAGATTGCGCATGTTGCGCGTGCGAAAGATGTCGCGCACCATGCCGCGCGCCTTGTGCATGTGGCACTTGGTGCCCTGCATGGTGACGATGCCCGAGGCATCCTGGCCACGATGCTGCAGCAGCAGCAGCGCGTCGTAGATCAACTGGTTGACCGGCGCTGGAGAGATCACTCCGACGATGCCGCACATGGTGAAACACTCCCTGGAAGGCAGGCAACTAGACGCGTTGTAACTCGCTCGTGGCGGCGGGTGCCGAGGGCGCGGAGGGGCTGGGGGCAGATGGCAAGGTGGGCGCGCGATCGCCAAAGTCAATCTGCAGCCGGATGCCGCGCACCCACTCGCCGAGTATTTGCGCGCCGTGCGATTGGCGCCAGATGGGTGATGCGTGCGCCGGCGTCACCAGCACGATGGTGGTCACCACCAGCAACAGCAGCACGCCGCGCAAGGCTCCGAAGGCACCGCCCAGAATGCGATCGATCGCCGACAGCGGTGTGGCCTGGATGAACATCCGCACCGTGCGCGCCAGCAGGCTCCAGATGACGAGCACAACAAAAAACGTGATCACGAACGCCGCCGCCGAATGGCCCAGCCGAGGCAGATACGCGGCCACGACGCCCGAATACGCTTGCGCGACGAAGTACGCCACCACCCAGCCCGCGAGCGAGAGCACCTCGAACACCAGGCCGCGAAACAAGCCGATGACGACCGACAGAACGAGCACCGCCACCATCGACATATCGACCCAGCTGAGCGCGATTTCCCAGCTCGGCATCACAGCTCCAGGATCGCGGCAGGCAGGCCGCCGCCCTTGATGCGGCTGGCGGCCTTGTCGGCCTCGTCGCGCGAGGCATACGGGCCCACACGCACCCGGGTGCGCTTGCCGGCGGGGGTATCGACCACCTGGGTGTATGTCTTCAGGCCCAGGCCTTCCACCTTGGTGCGCGCTTCGCGGGCCTTGTCGGCCTCGGCAAAGGCGCCCACCTGCACCACGAAGCGCCCCGCATCAGGTTTGACGGGCGCCGGCTCCGTGGCCGCGGCGCTCGCTGCAGGCGGCGGCGCGGGCTTCACCGCCGCGGTGGGCGCGGGCTTGGGCGGTGTGGCGGCGACCCGAGCAGGCGTCGACGCAGGGGTGGCGGCGCGCGCAGGTGCGGGCGCGGCTTCCACCTCGATCGGGCTTTCGTCGATGACGGCGGGCACCAACGGCGCCGGCTTGCGCGATGCGGCCGCGGCGGAGGGTTGTGACGCAGGTGCCTTGAGCGCGGAGGTGGCATCGCGGGCCGGAATGTCGATCGGGATGTCCACCGGGATCGGCCGTGGCTGCGATTCGAAGAGCAGCGGGAACCCGATCACACCAATGCCCAGCAGCACCACCGCACCGATGAGCCGACGGCGCGCGCGGGTACGGGCGGCCTGGATGGAGCCCGGTGCCGCGTCTGACGGCGTATCCGACGAAGCCGAGGATTTGCGTTGGAAAAAGGACAGCAGACCCATGCGTGGTGCTTGCAATCCGCAGGCTGAAATCATGCCCTCGCGGGATGCGGGTGGATCGTCGGCGGTGGCTCGTGGGCGCTCTCAGCCCAGATGGCGTGCGCCGAGCCGCGGCAATCCGTTCTTCAGCACGCCGCCCACGGTGTAGAACGAGCCGAAGACAACGATTCTATCAGCCGGGTCTGCCGCGGCGATGGCGCTGTGCAAGGCGGAAGACGGGTCTTGATGCGTGTGCACCGCCACGTCGCGGCGGGCCCTGCCTTCGGCTTGCACACGCGCCAGCAGGGCCGCCAGATCCGACGCACGCGCAGCCCGGGCGGTGTCCAGATCGGTGAAGTGCCAGGCATCCACCAGCGGCGCCATGCGGGTGATCAAGGCGGCCAGATCCTTGTCGTGCATCGCGCCGAACACCGCATGCGTGCGCGGATAGAAGCCCATCTCGTCGAGATTGAGCGCCAGCGCCGCCACCGATTGCGGGTTGTGCGCCACATCGAGCACCAGCACCGGCTCGCCGGGCACGATCTGGAAGCGGCCTGGCAACTCCACCAGCGCCAGGCCGTTGCGAATGGCCTGCACCGGCACCGGCAGGAGGTCGCGCAGCACCTGCAGCACCGCCAGCACACCGGAGGCATTGATCAGCTGGTTGGCGCCTCGCAGCGCCGGGTAGGCCAGGCCCGCCACGCGTCGCCCTCGCCCGCTCCACGACCACTGCTGGCGATCGCCCGAGTAGTTGAAATCACGGCCGAAGAGCCACAGGTCGGCACCGATGGCTGCGGCATGCGCGAGCACACTGCCCGGCGCCGCCGGATCGCTGACGATCGCCGGCTTGCCCGCGCGCATGATGTGCGCCTTTTCGCGCCCGATCGACTCCCGATCCGGCCCCAGGTATTCGGTGTGATCGAGATCGATGCTGGTGATCACGGCGCAGGTGGGCTCGACGACGTTGACCGCATCCAGCCGGCCTCCCATGCCCACCTCGAGGATCACCAGATCGAGCGGTTCACGCGACAGCAGCGACAGGATCGCCAGCATGGTGAACTCGAAGTAGGTGAGCGAAATGTCGCCACGAGCCGCTTCGACGATCTCGAAGTGCGGCAGCAGCGCGGCCGCTTCGACCGAGGCCCCGTTCACCCGGCAGCGCTCCTCGAAGTGCACCAGGTGCGGCTTGATGTACAGGCCCACGCGGTAGCCGGCCTGCAGCGCGATCGATTCGAGCATCGCGCAGGTGGAGCCCTTGCCGTTGGTGCCGGCCACGGTGACGATCGGCGCGCTGAACGACAGCGCCATGCGCTCGTGCACCAGGCGCACCCGCTCGAGCGTCATGTCGATGCCCTTGGGGTGCAGTCGCTCGCAGTGGGCGAGCCAGTCTTCCAGGTTTTTCACTGGAGCCCCTCGGCCCGGGGCCTCACGTTCGATCTCAAACTCAGGCGACGGCGTCGGCACTCTGGCGCTGCAGCATCGCCAGCATGCTGGCGATCGTGGGCCGCAGCTCGCGCCGGTCGACGATCATGTCGATTGCGCCCTTGCCCATCAGGAACTCCGCGCGCTGAAAGCCCTCGGGCAGCTTCTCGCGCACGGTGTTTTCGATCACCCGCGGCCCGGCAAAGCCGATCAGGGCCTTGGGCTCCGCGATCACCACATCGCCGACAAACGCAAAACTCGCCGACACACCGCCCATCGTGGGATCGGTGAGCACGCTGATGTACGGCAGCCGCGCCTTGGCCAGATGGGTGAGCGACGCATTCGTCTTGGCCATCTGCATCAACGACAGCAGGCCTTCCTGCATGCGCGCGCCGCCGGTGGCAGCAAAGCTGATGAACGGCACCTTCTGCTCGATCGCCGCTTCCACGCCGCGCACAAAGCGCTCGCCGACCACCGAGCCCATCGAGCCGCCCATGAAATCGAACTCGAAACACGCCGTCATCACCGGCACGCTCATCACAGCGCCGCCCATCACCACCAGCGCATCGGTTTCGCCGGTGGTTTCGAGCGCCAGCTTCAGGCGCTCGGGATACTTCTTGCTGTCCTTGAACTTCAGCGGATCGACCGGCACCACTTCTTGGCCAAGCTCCCAGCGACCCTCGGCGTCGAGGAAGGCATCCAGCCGGGCGCGCGCGCCGATGCGGTGGTGGTGGTCGCATTTGGGGCAG
>JANMAS010000520.1:0-7663 GCA_031359975.1 Burkholderiales bacterium | reverse complement strand
CAGCGCGTCTTTTTCCACCGCCCACACAAAATCCTGGCCCGAAGCCTGGCCCACGGCCGTCAGCGGCAAGGTCAGGCGCTGGGTATCGTCGGCAAGGACGGCCCGCGCGCTGGCGTACTGGCCCGCGCGAAACACCTCGCCCTGATTTTCCAGCACCACCACCACGCCGATGGCTCGTGTGCCGGCCTCGGCCGAAGGCGCAATGCGATCGATGCGGCCCTTCACCGGCTGCGCCTGGCCCTCGACAAACACGTCAACCGCCTGGCCCGGTTTGAGCAGCGACACCTCGTGCGTGCCCACCGTGCCCGCCAGCTCCAGCGTGGACAGATCCACCACCGTGAGCAGCGCCTGCTCGGCCGAGACCTTTTCGCCGGCCACCACATTGCGCTTGCCCACGATGCCCGAGATCGGCGCCACCAAGGCCGCATCCCGCACGTTCACGTTCACCGTATCGGCCTGGGCCTGCGCCGCGCGCACCTGGGCGCGCGCCGCATCGAGCGCGGTTCGAGAGGCATCCAGCGCCACCGGCGAGATGAATTTCTGGTCGGCCAGGCGTTCGTTCGACGCGTGATTGCGCTCGGCCTGGGCCAGTTGCGCGCGCTGCGATTCAATCATCGCGCTGCGTTCGGCCAGCCGGCTGGAGAGCTCCGAGAGATCGATGCTGCCCAGCGACTGCCCCGCCTTGACCCGGCTGCCCTCGGCCACATGCAGCGTCAGCAGGGTGCCGGATGTCTTGGCCCGCACCACGGCCGTGCGCGGCGCCACCAGCGGGCCGGAAAAGTCCACCGTCAGCGGCATGGCCGCCAGGCTGGGTTGCACCACTTCCTTGGGAACGAATTCGAGCGCCACGGGTGGCTTCTTGTCGTCACCATCACGCCCACCGCCCTTGCCGGCCGAGCCGCCACCTTTCATCGCCACGGCACCGATGCCGACGGCCGCCAGCAGCGCCACAGCGCCTGCGATCAGCCAACGCCTGCGCATTGTTCGAGTCATTGCTTTTCATCCATGAAGTGCCCACCTGAGGCAACGTGGCGCGAGTGTAGGACTGCTGGTTGACAAGATGCGGGCGTGTGCGACGAACCGCAGCCGGCGCCGGACAGGATGCGCCTGGCCGGTGCCCAGCCGTCGATCCCGGCGATGGCCGACAATCCAGCGCGATCACCGGGGCGCCGCGCCGGGTTCATCCATCACGGCCCATCCGGCATGCCAGATCCTTCCGTCTCTCCCTCCGACAAAACGCCGCCAGACACCGAAACCAGCCTCGTCGCCAACCGTCGGTGGGTGCGCCGGGCCTGGTTGGCCGCCGGGTTCGTCAGTCTGGCGGTTGGCATCGTCGGCATCGCCTTGCCCTTGCTGCCGACCACACCTTTTGTGCTGCTCGCCGCCCTGTGTTTTTCGCGGGGCAGCGCACGCTGGGAGCGCTGGCTGCTGGCGCACCCACGTTTCGGCCCGATGGTGCGCGACTGGCGCGCCCACCGGGCGATCCCGCTGCGCGCCAAGCAACTGGCCATCTCGATGATGGCGTTCAGCTCGGTGCTGTCGTTCTGGCTGATGGCGGCGCCGTGGCGCTGGCTGCCGGGCCTGGTTTGCGCGGCGGTGGCGGTGTGGATGTGGCGCTTGCCAAACGGCCACCGCGGCGAGGTGCCTTCCTCGTAGGCGGCGCTGGCCGCTCAGGCCGCGGCCAGCTCGGCTTGAGTCGGCCGCTCGAAGAGCATGCGTCCAGGCGCCGGCACCTGCTCGGCCGTGCCAGCCCAGTCAGCCAGCACTGAGCGCAACGCGTCGGTGTCGAGCGCCGGATGTTCCTCGCAGGCACGATCCAGAATCTCCTGCGCCAAGGCGCGCAACTGCCGCGTGGATTGGCGCAGGCGCTCGCGAAACGCGGCGTCATCGAGCCGATCGTTGAGGCTGCGGTTGAGTTCGGCAAACCACGGCAGCGAGGCCTGGTCGAGCATGACCGCGGGATTGCGCCGGCTGCTGAAACCCGACCAGGCCCGCATGAAGTTCTGCACCGCGACATTGAGCGTCTGGCAGTGCGTCAGCTCGTCGCGCAGCGCGGCCAGCGCACCCAGATCGGTGAGTCGATCCTGGAAGAAAAACTGAGCCAGCACGCCCCAGTAATAGGTGTAATCCCAGATCACCTTGACCGGCAACACCTCGGGATCGCCGAACAGCGGGTATTGATCGGTGTACAGCGCCAGCGTGCTCTCGTAGAACGAGTGGAAGACCTGGTCGTAGATCTGCGCGTGGGCTTCGAAGCGCTGGCCGGCGAAATCCTTGACGATCAGATCGGTGATGTAGGTGTTGCCCATGGCGATGAAATCGCTGCCGGGCGAATAGAACGGGTCGAGAAACAGGCCGGCCTCGCCGGTGAGGGCCCAGCGCTGGCCCGAGAACACCTGTTTGCAGCCGTAGGAAAAGCGCCGGAAGAAGGCGAAATCCTGCAGCAGATGGCGTTTGCCATCGAGATCGTCGAACAGGCGCGGCTGGTAGATCTTGAACCAGTCCATCGCCTTGTCGAAGGTGTTCATCGTTTCGAGCGGATGCAGCTTCGGATCGGCGACGATGCCCACCGAATGAGAGCCCGAGGCCAGGGGGATCAGCCAGGCCCAATAACCGGCGCCCACCAGATGGTTGGTCGACAACCACCGCGCCTGCGGATCGCAGCGCTCACGCCAGGCCACGTTGTCGCTCCAGGCATCGATGTCGATGCGCGCGCTGATGCGAAACCACACCGCGTTGGCATCGTGAGCATTGGGTTCGGCCAGGCCCAGCTTGCGCTTGATGATGCCGGCGCGGCCGCAAGCATCCACCACCCAGCGTGCGGTGGTTTCATGGCTTTCGCCGTGATGGCTCCAGACCACATGATGGGGTTGGCCGTCGTCGCTCAGATTCACCGTGCGCACGGTGGCGCCATCGATGAACGCCACACCGCGGCGCAGCGCTTCTTCGCCGAGGTAGTTTTCGAAGATGCCGCGGTCGATCTGGTAGCTGGGCACCGAGAGGTAGCGGCTGGCGCCGATTTCGGTCACCTGATCGATATCGCGCCGGCCCTCGGAAAAGAAAAACCGGAAGCCGAACTTCTTCAGCTGCTGAGCCTGCATATGCGGCTTCAGGCCCAGCACGGTATCGAAGTAGCGCGCACCAATCTCCACCGACGACTCACCCACCTTGTGCGCGGCCAGCGGCACCGGATGCTGGCGGCGCTCGATCACCAGCACGCGCGCGTCGGGCAGGCGCTGGGTGAGCTGCAAGGCCAGCGTCAGGCCGGCCAGGCCGCCGCCGAGGACGACCACGTCATGTTGTGCGGCTGTAGCATTCATGTGGTGGCACCTGGGGTGTACGCGACCTGCAGCGACAACGCGGCAGACAGGGGCATGCACAAGGTGGCGGCGACATCGCACGCCAGCATATCGAACATCGGCAGCGCATCCGCCATCGCGTTGTCGGCCAGCTCGCGCGCGGGTGGTGATCGCAGCTCGGGCGGGGTGGTCGGGCCTGGCTGCAGCGTGAGCGCGAGACACGCCGAGCTGCGCGGCCCCGGCGCCGGCGACAAGACCAGCGCGCAAGCCAGCAAGCCGCGACTGCGGGTGACGCTGGCCAGTGCGCCGCACGCCTCGATATCGAAGGCGACCAGCAACACCGGCCGCTCTTCGACAGCGCATTGCGTGGCCGCTTCGAGCAGGCCGGCGGCAAAGCTGTGATCGAACGCGGTGAGTGCGTTGCTCGGTGCCATGCAGCCGGTGGCGATGGTCCAGTAACCGGCGGCGGCGTTGTGCACCGAGTTGTGGAACCGGGTGGGCGAGATCAGCAGCGGATCGCTGGCCAAGGTGCCGCACATGTAGTCGTTCACACCCAGGTCGCCCTGCGCGGAGACAAACACGCTGGCCAGATCGGCTGCGTCCAGGCCGGACTGCGCCACCGCCTGCGAGGCCACTTCGAGCGCGAGCGCCACCGTATCCGGCGCGCGGCGGCGCTCTGCTGCCGCCAGGATCTGCGGCGCCGGCCGGCGCGACGGTGGATCGATGCGCCCACCTTCGCCCCGAAAGGCGGCGCGTGCCACCGACCAGCCCGGCATGGTGGGCGCCCAGAAGGCGACGCCGTCGAGATACAGCGGCCTCACGGTCGATCTCCCTGCCCGAACACCAGCACGCAGTTGTTGCCGCCAAAGCCGAACGAATTGCTCAGCGCATACCGCACACGGCCTTCGGCAGGCCGCAGCCTCACTTGCGGGCCGCAGGCCGGATCCAGCGTCTCGGTGTTCAAGGTGCCGGGCATCAGCCCGGTTTCCACCGCCAACAGGCTGATCGCCGCTTCCACGATCCCTGCCGCGCCGAGCGTGTGGCCCACGAAGCCCTTGGTCGAGCTGGCATGGGTGTGCGGCGCGAACCGGCGCGCCACCAAGGCCGCCTCGACCTCGTCATTCTTGGTGCTCGCGGTGCCATGCAGATTGATGTAGTCGATCGCTGTGGCGTCGAGCCCGGCACGGGCCAGCGCGTCATCGAGCGCCCGTTCGGCGCCGAGCCCTTGCGGATGCGGGGTGGACATGTGATGCGCATCGCTGGATTCGCCATAGCCCAGCAGCAGCGGATCGCGGTGCCGTGTGGACACACGCTCCAGCAGCGCAAAGCCCGCCGCCTCGCCCAGGCTGATGCCATTGCGCGCGGCGTCGAACGGGCGGCAGGGCTGTGGCGACACCAGTTCCAGAGAATTGAAGCCGAACAGCACGCTGCCACACAGCGTATCCACGCCGCCCACCACCGCGGCGTCCACCAGCCCGGCGGCGATCAGGCGGTGGGCCGAGGCAAACACCTTGGCGCTGGACGAACACGCCGTCGACACCGTGACACAGGGCCCGGTGAGCGCGAGCGCCTCCTGCACGAACAGACCCAGCGAATGCGGGGTGTGCACCCGCTCGTTGTCGTTTCCGGGTGGAAAGCGGCCTTCCGGGGTGAGGTTTTCGTAGGCCGCTTCGGTGGCGCCGATGCTGGAGGTGGAGGTGCCCAGCACCAGCGCGACACGATGCGCGCCTAAGCGCTGGCGCGCCTGCGCCACAGCGTCGATGAAGCCGTCGGCCGTCAAGCCCAGCCAGGCCAGGCGGTTGTTGCGGCAGTCCCAGGCCTGCAAGGCGGGGGGAAGCAGGGTGCTTTCAAGCTCCGGCACCCGTCCGATCCAGGTGGGGAGCGGTGTGCGGCCAAAATCGTTGGGCCGCAGACCGCCATGGTGGCTGCCGAGAGCATCCAACAGCGCCGCCTTGCCCGCTCCCACGGCGGACGTCACCGTATAGGCAGTGATCGACAGAGAAGCGATGGGCGGCGGCACAACAGCGGGGGGTGAACAATGACGCCGGATGATAGGGCCCGCCGCCTGAGCTGCCGAACGGGGCACCGATTGCCCCTCTGCCGCGTGCCCGCCCCGGTGCGGCACGCGCCTGAAATGGCCGCCGAAATGTCACCTTTTCTTTCGTTGCGATTGACGGCGATTGCGCAAAATCGCGCCAGCCCTTGGTGTGCCGGCATGTGCGGCGCCGCGTGCCGCCTGCTGGCGGCACCAGAGCGCGGCAGCCCCACGCATCCGGTTGAGGATATCGATGACATTGCCTGAACGATCACCCCGCGACGAACTGGCGCACCTCGAGCGCCAGATCGCCAGCGAGCGTGTCGCGCGTGATCGGCTGCAAGCCAGGCTGGAAGCCAACGCCCAGGAGGTGCAAGCGCTCGCAGCCAGCGAATCGCGGTTTCGCACCATCGTCGAAGAGCAGACCGAGTTGCTGTCGATGGCCACCCCCGAGGGCCTGCTCACCTTCGTGAATCCCGCCTACGCGCAGCAATTCGGCCGCACGCCGGATTCGATGATCGGCACCAGCCTGTACGACTACATCGCGGAGCCCGACCGGGCCGACGTGGCCGCGCACCTGAAGCTGGTATGCGAACAGCGCGGCGTGGCCGCGGCCGAGAACCGCATGCAGGCGGCCGACGGCACGGTGCGCTGGGTGGCCTGGACCAACCGGGCTGTGACCGATCTGCAAAGCGAAGTGAGCGCAATCCATTCGGTGGGGCGCGACATCACCGAGAACAAGCGCGTCGAAGACGCGCTGCTGGCCAGCGAGGCGCGTTTCCGGCGTTTGTACGAATCCACGCCCGCGATGTTGCATTCCATCGATCCGCAGGGCCTGCTCATCTCGGTGAGCGATACCTGGTTGGCCACCTTGGGCTACGACCGCTCCGAGGTGATCGGCCAGCGCTCGTCGCACTTCCTCACGCCGGCTTCGCGCCGGTACGCACAGGATGTGGTGCTGCCGGAGTTCTTTCGCGTCGGGCACTGCGAGGACATCGAATACCAGATGCTGCGCAAGGATGGCAGCGTGATCGACGTGCGCCTGTCGGCCACCCTGGAGCGCGATGCGCAAGGCCTGCCCGCCAGCTCCCTGGCGGTGCTGCACGACGTGACGGACGAACATGCGGCGCAATCCGCCCTGCGCGCGCACCAGCAGCACCTGGCCGAGCAGCACGAGTTGCTGCGGGTGACGCTGCAATCGATTGCCGATGCGGTGATCACCACCGACGCCCAGAGTCTGGTGCGGTGGATGAATCCCGTGGCCGAGCGCATGACCGGCTGGTCGGGCCATCAGGCTCGCGGCCAGGAGCTGGCGCTGGTGTTTCAGGCCGTCGACGCCCACACCCGCGCAGCCACGCCGGATCCCGTGGCCACCTGCCTGCACGGCCCCCGCACGGCCGAGGCGGCCAGCGAATCGCCGCACATCGTACTGATCTCGCGCACGATGGTCGAGTGTGCGATCGAACACTCGGCGGCGCCGATGCGCAACGAGCGCGGCGAGTTGCTCGGCTGCGTGCTGGTTTTTCGCGATGTCTCCGAACAACGGCGCCAGAGCACCGAACTGAGCTATCGGGCCCGGCACGACGAACTCACCGGCCTGTTGAATCGGCGCGAATTCGAAACCCGGCTGCGGCGGCTGCTCGACTCCTCGCTGGAAGACGGCGACAGCCACGCCATGATGTACATCGATCTCGATCAGTTCAAGCCTGTCAACGACGCTTGCGGCCATGCCGCTGGCGACCAGCTCCTGCGCCAGATCTCGCAGCTGCTGAAGAGCTGCGTGCGCGCCCGCGACACGCTGGCACGCCTGGGTGGCGACGAATTCGGCGTGCTGCTGGAAGGTTGTTCGCTCGAACACGGCCAACGCGTGGCGCAGCAGATCTGCGACCAGGTTCAAGCGCTTTCGTTCGTGCACAGCGCGCGCACGTTCCGCGTCGGGGCGAGCATCGGGCTGGTGCCGGTGGATACCCGCTGGCCCACCGTGGAGGCCGCGCTGCAAGCCGCCGACAGCCGTTGCTACGCAGCCAAGGCCGCCGGCCGCAACCGGGTGCAACCGTGGCTGGATGCACAAGGGTTCGCTCCCGCCCTCGGCTAGGGCCTGTTCACACTACGGATGCCAGATGCTTTTCTGGCAGCAACCCTTCGCACTGGCATCCGTAGTGTGAACAGGCCCTGGACCGCCGGATGCTGTACGTGACGGAGTCACACACTGGATCGATCCTTCGCTGCAGGATGCCCGCGCCGGGCTGCGGACTGTTCTCGCACGCGGACGAGGCGGTCGCCGGGACGGACTTGCCCGCCCCGCACTGCCGCGGTTGAGCATCAAAGC